>JBGPBQ010000017.1:0-25889 GCA_041481345.1 Anaerolineae bacterium | reverse complement strand
TGGTCTTCCGTCGCCATGTTCAGCCTGGCTCCCATGCAGGATTTCCTGGGCCTTGGAAATGAAGCCCGCATGAATTATCCCGGCAATCCCAGTGGCAACTGGATGTGGAGGATGCCCTCTGGTTCTCAAAATCGTGAGCTGCAGGCTAAAATCAAACAGCTGAATTATCTGTACAGCCGGTTGAACACAGGTTCAGAAAATCCTGCGTAAATCCAATTAGGATAAATAATCGAATATGGCTCCTCAGAAACCGTCATCACCCACAAGCCGTCTGCACCCCAATATTTGGTTCCTCACTATTGGGTCATTCCTCACAGATGTCTCCTCAGAGATGCTCAATAACCTGATTCCCTTGTTCCTCTATAATGTGCTAGGGGTCCAGACGAGCATCATCGGTCTGATTGATGGCATTGCCGAGGCAACCGCCAGCCTGGTCAAGCTATTTTCTGGCGCCTTGTCCGACCGGCTCGGAAAACGCAAATGGCTCACCGTTTCGGGGTATGCGCTGTCTGCCCTTTCCAAGCCTTTCTTATACTTCGCTACCACCTGGGAATGGGTATTAGGCGTCAGGTTTTCTGACCGCTTCGGCAAGGGCATCCGAACTGCTCCCAGAGATGCCTTATTGGCAGATAGCGCCAAATCCGACCAGCGTGGTCTATCCTTCGGCTTGCATCGTGCTGGCGATACTGCGGGTGCCTTTTTGGGGCTGGCTATCGCTGGTTTGATCATCTGGCTAACCCAGGCCGGTGCCGCTCAGCTCGAACGCCACACATTCCAGGTAATTGTCCTCGCCAGCATAATTCCTGCGTTTCTGGCTGTCCTCGTCCTGGCAGTGGGAGTGAAAGAGATAGCCGCTCCCCGGAAAGAAAAAAAGGACCAGCCTTCCCTCGCCTGGAACACACTCGAGAAGCGTTTTCGTGCCTTTCTCATCGTGGTAATTATATTTTCCTTGGGCAATTCATCCGATGCCTTCATCATACTGCGCGGTCAAAACCGCGGGTTAACCGTGCTGCAAATCATCGGTATGCTGATGACCTTCAATGCGGTCTATGCACTTCTGGCTGGTCCTCTCGGCTCATTATCCGACCGTATTGGCAGGCAAAAGCTGATGCTGGCTGGTTGGACAGTCTATGGGTTGGTCTACTTGGGTTTCGCCCTTTCCCACACCGGGGTTCAGATTTGGCTGTTATACGGTTTCTATGGCATTTATTATGCTCTCACCGAGGGAGTGGCAAAAGCTCTCGTTGCGGATATCGTGCCTCAGGAACAGCGCGGTACAGCCTATGGATATTTTAATGCTGCCATTGGATTTGCAGCCCTACCCGCCTCGTTGGTCGCTGGCGTTTTATGGCAGTTTATCGGCCCTGCCGCTCCGTTCATTTTCGGAGCTGTCCTGGCTTTGCTTGCAGGATTCCTCCTGTTCACCTGGGTCAAATAAATAATGCAACGCTGGTGGGTTTTTTACCCACCAGCGTTGTGTCAAACTCGTTAAACGAACCCCACCATGTCGTGTGCTGCATAGTTCTGAACCTGCTTTCGCAGGTTGGGGTCCTTCCAGGAGGATCCGCCTTGGCTCTAGCCTATCGCGTCACCTTCGTGAGATTGGACCCCCAGATATCAGTGTTGGCTCAGAACGCAAAAGCAACAGCACGTGCATAGTAGGGTAACTATCTTATACCACAAAAAAAGTCGCGTGAGTAGAGATATTTGATTAGACTACTTATCATCTCTGACAGGTTCTCCACCATTATCCCGATCACGGATATACACGTTTGATCGTGCGGGGGAACGGAATCGCTTCACGTATGTGCTCGATTCCACAGATCCACGCCACCGTGCGCTCTACTCCCATCCCGAATCCCGAATGTGGCACGCTTCCAAATCGCCTAAGCTCGAGGTACCACTTATAAGCAGCCTCGGGTAATTTGTATTGTCTCAAACGTGCAAGAAGCAAGACTGGGTCCGAAATCCGCTCGCTTCCTCCGATGATCTCTCCATACCCTTCAGGCGCCAGTAAATCCACGCTCTTACACACTTCCGGTCTTCCAGGCCAAGGTTCCATGTAGAATGCTTTCACCTCTGTCGGATACCCGTAAACAAAGACCGGTTTTTCATACAGATTGGTCAGAGCCGTCTCATGAGGGGCGCCAAAATCCATGCCCCAATCGATTTTTAACAGCTCCTTCTTTTCAGGGTCATCTGTATCAGCGCGTAATTGATCGATCTTCTTCACGGCATCATCATAGGAAATCCGTGGGAAAGGAGGCGTGATTTTTTCAAGTTTCGAGTTATCCCGCTTCAATGATTTCAATTCGGGGGCACACTGCTCCAGCACCCGCCCAACGATATGCGACACAAACTGCTCTTCGATTTCCATCAGCTGGTCCAGGTCACAGAACGCAGCTTCCGGTTCGACCATCCAGAATTCGGTCAAATGCCGACGGGTCTTCGATTTTTCCGCTCTAAAGGTGGGACCAAAGCAATATACCTTCTTGAAGGCAAAAATGTTTGCCTCGTTATACAGCTGACCACTCTGTGTTAGATAAGCTGCACCTTCATCAAAATAGGATGTTTCGAATCGCGTGGTTGTACCTTCAACAGCTGCTGGTGTTAGGATGGGTGTATCCATCCCGATAAAGCCATTCATATCCAGCCACTCGCGAATTGCATGGATGACCGCCGCCCGTATCCGCAGGATCGCCCATTGGCTGGGCATCCGCAGCCATAGATGCCGGTTGTCCAGCGCGAAATCCGGTCCTTGCTCCTTGAGCGCCATGGGGTAGTCCAAATCCGCCACCTGAACGATTTCTACCCCTTTCACGCCGATTTCATATCCACCGGGGATTCCCGGCGCCCGCGCATCTGCCCTCACCACCCCGTTGATGATCACGGACGATTCCTGGGGTATGCGCGTAAGCTGATCGAATATTGCAGGATCAAGGTCTCCCTTAAATGCCACGCACTGCACAAATCCATACCCATCCCTGACTAATAAGAACACCAGCTTACCTTTATCCGTGCTGTTATATACCCACCCCTGGACCGTCACTTCCTGGCCGACATATTCAGCGATTTTATCTACTCGAACAATGGGTGCCATAATTGTCTCCCGGATTCCTTATTTTTCTATTTTTAGGTGCAGGTCTTTAAGCTGCCCTGGTTCTGCCGGGCTTGGGGCACCTGCCATTAAGTCTCGCGCCGTCTGGCTCTTGGGAAATGCGATCACTTCACGGATATTCGGCTCATCTGCCAGCACCATGCATAGTCTATCAATGCCCGGTGCAATGCCACCGTGCGGGGGTGTACCATATTCAAAGGCTTCCAGCATATGCCCAAAGCGCTCACGTGCCACCTCAGGGTCGAGACCGATCAGCTTGAATACTTTTTCCTGTAGCGCACGCTGGTGGATTCGGATCGAGCCGCCACCCACCTCGTAATTATTCACCACCAGGTCGTACTGCTGCCCTCGGGCTTTACCTGGGTCGGTGTCTAAAAATGGGATATCCTCAACCACCGGCGAGGTGAACAGGTGGTGGCTTGGGTCCCATCGCTTTTCCTCTTCGTTCCATACCACGAATGGGAAATCGATGATCCAGCAGAACCCCAGCACGTTTTTATCCACCATCCCCATCCGTTCAGCCAGTAATACCCGCAATCTGCCTAAGACATCAAATACCACTGCGGGTTTATCCGCTACGAATAGGAGCAGGTCGCCTGGTTTGGCGCCCATGGACGTCAGAATGGATGCCATAGTTTCTGGTATGACAAACTTGGCGAATGATGAACGCTGTTCTCCGCTTGCCGTTATTGCCACATACGCCAATCCCTTCGCTCCGTACTTCTTTGCCATTTCGGTCAATTCATCCAGTTGTTTCCGGCTGTAATCTCCCAACCCGCTGGCATTGATTCCCCGCACGTGCCCGCCCTCTGCCACCGTACTTTCAAAAACCTGGAACCCTGATCTATCTGCCAGCTCTGTGACATCCTGCAGCTCCATCCCAAAACGGATGTCTGGGTTATCTTTTCCAAAACGACGCATCGCCTCCTGATACGTGATTCTCGGCCAAGGGCTGGCAAACAGTCGTTTGTTGGGCACAACCTGTGCCACCATTCTGGTGAACATCTCTTCGATCAGCTGCATGATATCTTCACGCTCAACGAATGACATTTCGAGGTCGAGCTGGGTGAATTCCGGCTGGCGGTCTCCACGCTGGTCTTCATCGCGGAAACATCGGGCGATCTGGAAGTAGCGTTCCATGCCGGCAACCATCAACAGCTGCTTCAGCTGCTGCGGTGATTGCGGCAGGGCATAAAACTCACCCGGATAGATCCTCGATGGCACCAGGTAGTCCCTGGCACATTCCGGTGTGGTCTTGAATAAGATCGGGGTCTCAATTTCCAGAAAACCCTTGCTATCCAGGTAGTCGCGGATGAATTTGATTACTTTATAACGCAGGATCAGGTTTCCTCGCATCCTTTCCCGGCGCAGGTCCAGGTATCGGTAGCGCAAGCGGATTTCCTCATTCTCGCCTTCTTCCTTGCTGATCGTGATGGGCGTGGTCTTGGCCTGGTTGAGGATTTTTACCTTTTTTGCCAGCACTTCCACTTCACCTGTCGGCATGTTGGGGTTGGCCAATCCCTCCGGGCGCAGCCTGACTATCCCCTCCACCTGGATCACCCACTCCGGTCTGACTTCTTCGAGCGCCTGGTGGATTTCAGGATATTTGGTCGGGTCAGTCACCACCTGGACCAGGCCGAACCGGTCCCTAAGGTCAACAAAAATGATCCCTCCCAGTACTCGCCGGCGGTTCACCCACCCCGCCAGGGTGACTTCCATCCCTTGATGGCTGGCACGAAGCTCCCCACATGTATTCGTCTTATACATTCTTTGCCTCCATAGTAACATCCGCTGCTGGATTGGCAAAATAAATCGCCCTCCGCGGTTAGCGTCGGGCGATTGATCATGACCATTCAGGTTCAGCTCATTTGCAGCCTGAAACCTCTCGCCCGAAGCCAGATGAGATTATCATTATCATTCAGTGCGAAAAAGGCCCAGGTAAAAAGGTTCATTCCTAGCTCCAGATTTCCAGCATTATACTCGAGATTACGTTAGCAGGGAAGGAAAAGTAGTGTAAAATACCCGGATTATATTAATAAAATGTTAGTGAGGAGCAGGTATATGTCACGGAAATGGCTTGTACTTATGGGTATGCTGCTTATCCTGGCGTTATTGTCTGCCTGTGCCGGTCCCCAAGGTGAACAGGGACCCGTCGGCCCCGCCGGTCCTGCCGGCCCCGAAGGACCAGCCGGCCCGATTGGTCAACCCGGTCCAACAGGTGAACCCGGCCCTTCCGGTTCTGAATATATTGGTGACCAGGTATGTTCCGGATGCCATAATGATATATTTCAAACTTACATGAAATCAGGTCATCCGTGGAGCCTATCCCCCGTCACTGATGGCAAAGCTCCATCATATCCATTCACCCAGGTAGCTTCCGCTCCTCAAGGCTACTCGTTGAATAATATCAGTTACATCATTGGCGGCTATTTTTGGAAAGCAATTTTCGTCAATTCTCAAGGGTATATCATCACCAATCCGCCCAGCTCATCCGGCGATACCACATTTTTAAACCAATACAATTTCGGTAATTCTCACCTTGGTCTAGCTCCTGGTTGGGCCTCATTTCATTCCGGTGAAGCCGATCTGGCCTTCACTTGCGGGTCCTGTCATACTACCGGATATAGCACAGCTGGCAGTCAGGATAACCTGCCCGGTTTATCAGGCACCTGGGCCCAGCCTGGCGTGCGCTGCGAGCGCTGCCATGGACCTGGCAGTCTGCACGCCAATAATCCCAAGGGTGTACGGCTGCTCGTCGTAACTGACTCCAGCCTGTGCCGGGATTGTCATGAATACGTGCCCACTGCCTCTCTTGATGTGAGAAATGGCTTTGTCCAGCACTCCGACCAGTATGGCGATCTCAGCCAGAGCAAGCATCAGATCCTGGATTGCCTTACCTGCCATGACCCCCACTCCGGTGTGGTGCAGCTGCAGCAGGCCGATCAGCAGGTCACGAACATCCTTTGCTCTGATTGTCACTGGCAGGAAGCACAGTTCCAAAATAATCCACGCCACGTGGATAATAAAGTCGGCTGCACCGATTGCCATATGCCTCACCTGATCCAGAGCGGATCGGCCAATCCACAGGGATTTATGGGCGATATGGCCACCCACGTCGTCGCCATCGACCCCCGGCTCACCAGCCAGTTCAATGCAGATGGCAGTCTGGCCTCCGGGCAGATCAGCCTGGACTATGCCTGCCGCCATTGTCACGGAGCGACGAAATCTGAAGCAGAGCTGCTGACGGCTGCAGGTGGTTACCACGCCATTCCTACCACCTCCCCGCTCCCCTGATATCCAAGAAGCCATATCCTAATTATTTTTACTAAAATTGCGGACCTTTCAGTCCGCAATTTTTATTTTCCGCTGCTTGTCCTCGATTTCATTTGTCCAGCATTAAAAATCATCTACCCAACTATATAATTCCGTAGTATCTTTTACCATAATTATAGTGTAAAATAGCCATATTCTCATGTTAGATTAATAGGGTGAATAACCTATATATGGAGAAGAATGCAATGAAAATTCTAAAGGCGATCCGGAAAAACCGTATCTGGCTGGTATTTGGCATCGTGTTTAGTGTTTCGGCTATCATTGGAGCGTTGCTCGCTGTTACCCAACCCGTGACTGCCGCACCTGTGGCTGAGCCAGCGTACCAGGCTCCCGGGTACGCTGGCTCTCAATCCTGCACGCAATGTCATGAGAACATCCATTCAGAATGGCAGAACACCCGCCATGCCCAGGCATTCTCAGCGCCCATCTTCCAGCGCGACTGGACTCAATTGGGCAGCCAGGTTTCCTGTCTTGAATGCCATACTACAGGTTACGACCCTCAAACCGGCAAATATTCCGAGGCGGGTGTGACCTGCGAGGCTTGCCATGGACCGTTCCAACCCAACCATCCTGAAGCCCCCATGCCCATCACCCCCAATGCCAATCTTTGTGGTAAATGCCACAAAACGACTACCGATGAGTGGCGTGCCTCCGTCCACGGCCAGAAAGGCATCCAATGTCAGTCTTGCCACGACCCCCACTCACAGAAGCCGAAGGCTGCTTCGGTCACGGCATTGTGCACAACCTGCCATCAGGCGCGAGGCAACTCGTTCACCCACAGCACCCATGCCAATGCTGGTCTTGAATGCAGTAATTGCCACATGTACACCAGTCCTCGTGCCAATGATCCGATCCAGGGCCTCGTCGCCACCGGGCATACCTTCACCGTTGGGTCTGATGCCTGTATCGCTTGCCATCAAGACACAGTTCATACCCGCGATCAAATTGTCAAATTAACCGGCGAAGTTGCTCAATTGCAGACTGTCGATAGTGCTACCCTAGAACAGCAGGTTCAAACCCAATCGCAGCAGATCGATAACTTGAAAACTCAAAGCACAAACCGTCTTTATGTCGGCTTGGCTCAGGGTGCCATTGTCGGTCTGATGACCGGTGCGGCAGCCGCCTGGGTTGTCAGCCGCGGCATTCGTGTCGTTGAGGATAAAAAAGATGAGCAAAAAGAAGACTAAGATCAAGCTTGAGCTTTCTCGACGAGATTTTTTGATCGTTGGCGGCACTGCTGCCGGATCTATTGTCGCTGCCCAGCTGCTCACCACCGGTCCGCTCTCGCCATTTGCCAGTTTTAAGCAGGCGCAAGTTGAAGGGGTTAATCAGGCTGGAGCAACTCCGGTAGGTCACCGTTGGGGAATGGTAATCAACCTGGATAAGTGCATCGGCTGTGAATATTGTCTCAGGGCCTGTTCTGCTACTAACGACGTCTGGGTGGACCCAACAATGGAACGCCCTGAGAAGCCTTGGAATATCGTTGTAAATGATAAAACCTCCACCGGGACGCCTTTCTTTTTTAGTCGCCCATGTCTTCACTGTGCTGATGCACCTTGCGTGGAAGTCTGCCCGGTTCAGGCCACATATCACCGCAATGACGGTTTGGTGGTGATGAATTATGACCGTTGTATCGGCTGTCGCTACTGTGAGATTGCCTGCCCATATGACGCCCGTAAATTTAACTGGCAAGCGCGTGCAGATGTGAATTCGTATGTCCCCACCTGGGGGATTCCTGAAGTCGAGCGGCGTCCGCGCGGCGTGGTTGAAAAATGCACCTTCTGTATTCAACGTATCGACGCAGGCCTAAAATCAGGCTTTATGCCGGGTGAAGATATGGAAGCTACTCCTGCGTGTGTCAATATCTGCCCGGTGGGAGCCCGTTTATTCGGTGATCTGAACGATCCCAATAGCAAGGTTTCTCAGGCTGTTTCTGCTGAAGCCACCATTCGCCTGCGCGAAGAATTGGGCACCGAACCTAGCGTCTACTATGTCATCCCCAAGGAGGGCTTGTAAAGATGGCCACACAAACACTTGGTGAGCGCAAGCCGTTTTCAATCAGCCCAGCATTATTGGCCTGGCTCGGGTTCCTCGGTCTATGCATTGTTATTGGTCTGGTATCTGCCTTTCAGGTTTTTTGGAATGGTTTATACATCACCAACATGTCCGATGCAGTCCCATGGGGCCTGTGGATCACTATCGACCTGTCCTCCATTGCCCTCGGAGCGGGCGCATTTACCCTTTCCGCAGTGGTTTATCTGTTTGGGTTAAAGCGTTTCAAACCCATCATCCCGTTAGCCGTGTTCGTCGGTTTTATTGGCTACACCTGCGCTTTGTTGACCCTGGTCATGGATATCGGACGTCCGGACCGCTTCTGGCACCCGTGGATTTATTGGAATATCCACTCTGTATTGTGGGAAATCACCTGGTGCATCACCATTTACTTAACCATTATGCTGGTAGAGTTTGCTCCTATCATAGCAGAGTCCAGGTTATTTAGCCGCTACACCTGGATCGGCACCGCGGCAAAATATCTCCATCGTGCTGCCCCTGTGCTCGCCCTGCTTGGTCTCGGGATTTCCCTGCTGCACCAATCTTCCCTGGGCGCCACCTATGGCATCGTAAAATCACGCCCCATCTGGTTTAAGCCCAGCATGCCCATCATGTTCATCCTATCAGCCGTCGCTGCAGGGCCAGCCCTGACTATGGCGATAGCCTATATTGTCGAGTGGGTGACGGGCAAGAAGAGCATCTCCGATGACATCCTGCGTACCATCGCCCGGTTCAGTGGGTTTGCCCTCCTGGTTTATGGCTATATCCGCTTCTGGGACCTAGCCGCCGTCACCTATTATGGACGCACACCCTCGGTGAGCGAAGCATTCCACCTGCTTAGCCAGCAAACCCCATATAACTTCTCTTTTTGGGTCTTCGAGATCATCTTGGGGGTATTTTTACCTGCCGTCCTCTTCCTCACTCCCCGTTTCAACCGAAATCCGGCATACCTGGTGCTCGGGGCTATCTTCGCCGTCCTCGGCATCCTGGTTAATCGCTGGAATGTGACTGTTGGTGGTTTATTCGTCCCATTAAGCTATTCCCCTGGCACCCTCTACCAGCTTCCGCCAGGGAAATATTTCCCCGGTTTGCCGGAATGGGGTATCGCCATCGGCATAATCGGGTATGCGCTCACCATGCTTACCCTTGGAATCAGGTATCTGCCACTCTTCGGGAAAGAGGAACATTCTTGATCAGGCAGTTCCTGGATAGGTTATACTTAATAGTGAAAAATTTCCTTTATACCGGTCTTTTTATCGTCCAGAAGATCATCCGTGCTTGCCGGGGTGGGTCTGAAAGGACCTACACCTCAAGCGGAGGATAATATTATGGGTGGCGCAACAGCCAATCCGATCTATGTAGCCATGCTATGCATCGCGCGTTGCCTGGTACCCTTGGTAATATTATTTGGGATATCTTATTTGCTGCGCCGTTTTGGAATTGTCGCAAAACCTGCTCCTCCTCCCGAGGAATATCAAAAAAGCGAAGATAACGGCTTTTAAGGAGGACTGGCACATGTCTAAAAATTCTCCTAATTTAAAATTGCCGGGGATGATCCTGGTAGTCGGGCTGATCGTTATTGTAAGCCTGGTTTGGTTTTCACCATCTCAAGCCAGTGAGCCCAAACAGCAGACTGAAGAATATTGCCTGAGCTGCCATTCCAATCCCGATTTGAAGATGACCCTCCCCAGTGGAGAAGTAGTTCCCCTGTATATCGATCCCAATCAATTAAAGACTTCGGTCCACAGCCCCAATGGGATTGAGTGTGAAGCCTGCCATACTAAAATAACCACCTATCCTCACCCGCTAATCGATTACCAGACCAGGCGTGAATTAACCAGGGAGTATTACACGGCTTGCCAGAAATGCCACCCCGATAATTACTCCAAGACCCTGGATAGCATGCACGCCAGAGCCGCAGAAGCCGGGAATCTCAATGCACCTGTTTGTACCGACTGTCATGGTTCCCACTATATCCAATCGCCAAATAATCCCCGCACGTTGATCCCGGCAACCTGCGGCAATTGTCACACCAAGGAATTTTCCATTTATCAATCCAGCGTCCATGGCAACGCTTTGGAGCAGGAATCTAATCCGGATGTTCCTGTTTGTACAACCTGTCACGGTGTACATAACATCCAGGATCCTCGCACCCAGCAGTTCAGAGTGGAAGAACCAGATTTATGCGCTACCTGTCATGCCAATGCGGAAATGATGGCCAAGTATGGTCTTTCTGCCGATGTCTACAGCCTGTACAATCTCTCCTGGCACGGCGTGGACGTCTCTGTTTATGAGGCGCGCTGGCCCACCGTTCAGCACTATTCAGCGGTTTGTACCGATTGTCATGGTATTCACGACATCTTAAAACCGGATAATCCGAACTCATCGGTCAACCCCAAGAATTTACTGACGACCTGCCAGAAGTGCCACCCTGGTGTTGGACCGAATTGGACTGGAGCCTGGACGGGTCATTACAAGGTTAGCCTGGAACGGACACCTTTTCTATTTTATGTCGACGCGTTTTACTCGATCTTCACCCCCGCAGTACTGTGGATATGTGCAATTTACGTAGCTTTACAACTCATAAGATTCATGGTTAATCGAGTGAGGAGGAGCTTATGACAAGCAAGCCAGTACCAACCTCATCCTCACCAGACACTCGTGTCAAGCTGGTCCGAACATTTCCTCGCTTCAGCCTAAACCAACGCTGGGAACACGGTGTGCTTATCGTATGTATCGCCATTCTCTTGCTCACTGGTTTGCCTCAGAAATATAATACCTCCACCTGGAGCCAGGCGATTATTTCTACGCCCGAAAGATTAAAAACGATCCAGGGAATCCACCATATCGCCGCGCTGCTGCTAACTGCCTTGGTTCTGTATCATTTGGGTAAAGCTGTTTCACTGATTTTCCGCCGGAAACTACCCGGTGACATGCTTCCCACCGTCCAGGATATCAAGGATGCCTGGGATATGCTGCTCTATCTCGTATTTATCAAAAAGCAAAAACCTGCTTTTGGGAAATACAACTTTGAGCAAAAGGTCACCTATTGGTTCCTGTTCTTTGCCATCGGCATTATGCTCGCCTCCGGCTATATTATGTGGTTCCCCGAAGCCGTTACCCGGGTTTTACCTGGTGGAGTGATCCCTGGCGCCATCATGGCTCATAGCACCGAGGCCATGGCTACCACAATATTTATCGTCATCTGGCATTTCTATCACGTCCATCTCGAGCGGCTGAACCTGAGCATTTTCTCCGGCTGGCTTAACGAAGAAGATATGCGCGCTTACCATAAATTGGAATATGACCGCTTGCTTCATAACGATCGCTCCGAACAAGCTCCTGGAGAGTCGAAGTCATGAAGTCTGTCGGCAGACATCGTTTCATATCCCTGATATGCGCTATCCTGGTCTGTAGCGTATCTGCCATCAATATCGTGACGAATGTCATCGCTGCTCCTCTTGCACGACCGATCCATACCACGACCCTTGCTCAAGCTTTACCCACATCATCAGCCACCACACCCACCGTTAGCAATACGACCTGCCTTGAATGTCACGGCAAGCCGGGGCTGACTATGACCCTCCAGAATGGGGATATCCTCGATCTTTATGTTGACCCGGCTACATATGCTTCCTCTATCCACGGTAAGGATGGTTATGCTTGTGTCCAATGTCATACCAATTTGGGTGAGTATCCTCATCCTGAGTTCACTGCCACCGATCTGCGTGATGTCACTCTAAAACTTACCGGTGTCTGTGACCGCTGCCATTCCGGTGAATACAACCTCACCATGGATAGTGTTCATGCAGCTGCCCAGGCTGCAGGGAAGCGCCAGGCTGCAGTTTGTGCCGACTGTCACGGCTCACACAACGTCCAGCAGTGGACTGACCCGAAAACACATGCTCTCCTACCGCAGGCGCGTTTAAATATTCCGGTCACATGCGCTAAATGCCATAATGCCATCTACCAAAAATATCAGACCAGTGTCCATGGCGCGGCTCTGACCCAACAAGGCAATACTGACGTCCCTACCTGCATCGACTGTCATGGCGTGCATAATATAGGCAACCCTACCACTGCTGCATTCCGGCTGAAATCACCCCAATTGTGCGCCAGCTGCCATACCAACCCACAATTAATGAGTAAATATGGAATTTCAACGGAGGTAATAAATACCTACGTAGCTGATTTTCACGGCACCACCGTAACCTTGTTCGAAAAACAATCTCCAGATGCTCAGACCAATAAGCCCGTTTGTTATGATTGCCATGGTGTCCATGACATCTCCAGGGTGGATGATCCAAAGACCGGCATTGAAATGCAGCAAAATCTCCTGGCGCGCTGCCAGGTTTGCCATCCTGATGCCACCAGTAATTTCCCCACCGCCTGGATGTCACACTACATCCCCTCACCCAATCATTTTGCCGCGGTTTATTATGTAAACCTCTTCTACAAAATCTTTATACCTCTGGTTCTGGGCTTTATGGTTGTCCTGGTTGGGATGGATGTTGGTCATGCCGTATATATTAATGTCAGGCGGAGCAAGAAACCCACCCAGCCACCCGTGGAAGCTGTACCGCCTACCCAAACGCCTCCCAACGACCAGGATATCGTTGCTGCTACCTCACCAGGTGAGCCAGGCGAGCAAAATCCACAGAGCGAGCAAAGCACGCCCAATACACATAGTACATCCAGGTTATCCGGCGAGCGCAGCGAGCTGGACGAGCCGGACGAGGGAAGCGAGCCGCGTGACCAAGGCAACCAGGGCGACCAACCAGAACATCCGGACGGGGAGATGACCGATGGATAAAACCGTCCAGGAAACTCCCTTGAATACCGCACCTTCTGAAGACAGGGTCAGCTATACCCGCTTTGATATCTCACAACGCATCGAGCATATCGTTTTTCTGGTCTCATTTAGCGTGTTAGGCCTCACTGGATTGATCCAAAAATTCGCTGCTAACCAGGTCAGCGATACCCTGATCTCCATGTTAGGTGGGATCGAACGGGTTCGCATCATTCACCATTACAGCGCCATGCTCATGATGATCGTGAGCGGTTACCATCTCCTCGCCGTCACTTATAGAGTTTTCGTCCTGCGTGTCCCGTGGACGATGCTGCCGGTCATCGAGGATCTACAACACCTCATCCAGGATATTTTATATTTCCTGGGTTTACGCAAACACCGCGGCTATTATGGTCGTTATAACTATGCTGAAAAGGTCGAGTACCTGGCAGTCGTTTGGGGTACCGTCATCATGGGCATCACCGGCTTCATGATGTGGAACCCCCTCTCGACTACCCGCTTATTGCCCGGAGAATTCATCCCGGCGGCTAAAGCAGCCCATGGCGCCGAAGCTATCCTGGCAGTATTAGCCATAATTGTATGGCATTTCTATCATGTACATATCAAGCAGCTCAACAAAAGCATGCTCAATGGAAAACTCACCCGTACCGAGATGAAGCATGAGCATCCAGCCGAACTAGCTCAGATTGACGCCGGACAATCATTCAAGCGGCCTCCTGTAAAAGAGCTTCATCGCCGACAAATGATGTATTTTCCAGCTGCGCTGGTTTTCATGCTTGCTTTCGGTTTCGGGATCTATAAGTTCACCACTTTTGAAGTCACCGCCATTACTACAGTCCCGCAAGGTGAAACCGCACAGGTGTACGTGCCCGTCACGCCCACACCCCGGCCCTCCCCTACGCCTCCACCAACCCTCGCCCCGGGTGCCGAAGTGGGTGCCATGACCTGGGATGGTTACTTTTCGGGCCTGTTCAGGAACCGCTGCAGCTCGTGTCATGGAGTGACCAAAGTCAGTGGGTTGAGTCTTGCTACCTATCAGGATGCGCTCAAGGGTGGAAATTCAGGTCCAGCTGTCATCCCCGGCGATCCGGATAACAGCGTCTTGGTTATAAAGCAATCCGCGGGCAATCATCCCGGGCAGCTGACGATTGATGAGTTAAATCAGGTAATTTCTTGGATAAAGGCTAGCGCGCCAGAGAAATAGTGGAGGACAACATATGAGAAAATTCTTTAAACGCCTGGGTACTGCACTGCACAATTTCTTTTTCCCACCCGAAGGAACGAAAACTTGGTTAAGAGTGCTCCCGTACGCCCTCCTAGGCGTTTTGACGATTATCGTCCTCATCGGGGCTGCATATGGCTGGCAGTACACCAACAGCCCCGAGTTCTGCGGTACCAGCTGCCATACCATGCCTCCCGAATTTACCGCCTATCTCGCCTCGCCTCACGCCCGCGTGGATTGTACGGAGTGTCACATCGGTCGCGGGTTTATTGCCACTCAGATCACCCGTAAAGCAGGAGATTTAAGTCACGTTATCAATACTGTATTTCATAACTATACCTATCCAATCTACGCCACCAACATGCGTCCTGCCCGTGACACCTGCGAGAAATGTCACAACCCTGACAAATTTTCCGATGATGCTCTGCATGAGAACAAGACATTCCAGAGTGATGTCAATAACACCCCCTATAGCATCTTCCTGAGTTTGAAGACGGGTGGTGGCACCACCCGGCAGGGGCTTGGAAAGGGTATTCACTGGCATGTAGAAAATAAGGTGATGTATTATGCCACCGACGAATTACAGCAAAATATTCCTTACATCCGCGTCTACAATGCTGATGGCACGTACACCGAATATACCGATATAGCCTCCAACTTCAATCCTACGAATGTTACCGATGCTGAGATGAAAGAGATGGATTGCGTTACCTGCCACAATCGCATCACCCATCTTGTGCCTATGCCTACCGACCAAATCGATGCTGCCTTGGCGCGTGGATTTATCGACAAAACCATCCCCGATATCCGTTTGAAAGGTATCGAGGTCCTCAGCGCACCCTACGCCTCCCAACAGGAAGGTTTGAATGGCATCTATGGGTTATTCAATTATTACCAGGCCTATTATCCGGAATATTATGCTGCGAATCAGGCTGCAGTTCAAAATGCTGTCTCGTATATCCAAACCATGTATGTGGATTCAGTCAATTTGGACCAACTATCCGATTGGAACACACATCCGAATAATATCGGCCATTTGAATTTCGCTGGCTGTTTCCGTTGTCATGATGGAAAGCATTTGGATTCTAATAAGCAGGCCGTTCGCCTGGAATGCAATCTTTGCCACACCATCCCCGAAGTCGCCGGTCCCTCCGATTTTGTCGCCAATGTGGAGATCCCTCGCGGCCCTGAACCTCAGTCGCACTTGAACTCTAACTGGATTGCGATGCATAACGCGGTGTTCAACGAGACCTGCAGTGACTGTCATACCACCAGCAACCCGGGTGGCACCGATAATTCTTCCTTCTGCTCCAACAGCGCCTGTCATGGAATAGACTGGAAATACGCCGGTCTCGACGCTCCTGCGCTGCGTGAGACGATTTTGTCAACCTTACCACCCACTCCCACTCCATCCCCTTTGAACCTGAGCGGTCCTCTGACATATAATGCAACGGTTGGACCACTGTTCAAATCTCGCTGCGGAGCATGCCATGGTGAGGATGGCCTCCAGGGTTTGAACTTGACCACCTATCAGACTGCGATGAAAGGTTCGATTAATGGTCCTGTCATCATCCCCGGAGATTCCGCCGGCAGCCCGCTCGTTCAAAAGCAATCAGGCTCCACGCCCCATTTCGGTCAGTTATCCCAGGAGGAATTAACCCTCGTCATCGATTGGATCAATGCTGGAGCACCAGAAAAATAAATATCTACCCCTCTAAGCCAAAGGAGGTCATATGGGTGAACCGAATCAGCTCAGCCGCCACAATTTCATGCAAGCAGCTATCTGGGGAATTGGGGGATTTATAGGTCTTGGATATGTAGTGTCTGCGATCGCTTATATAGTTAAACCCTCTTTAAAGAACCAACAAACTCAGACCTGGATGCGCCTGGGTCCAACCTCCAAGGTGGAGTTGGGTATCCCAACTCTATTCACCTTCACCATTGAAACCCAAACCGGTTGGATTTCGAATACCCAAGAGGTCTCCGTTTACGTCCTGTCCACCGATGGGCGCACATATATTGCCATGTCAAATATATGCACTCATCTGGGCTGCCATGTCCGCTGGATCGTCGAGAAGAATCAATTCACCTGCCCATGTCATAATGGCGTATTTGACGTTTCAGGCAACGTTGTTTCCGGACCGCCTCCCCGCCCTCTCGATCGCTATGATGTCAAGGTCGAAAATGATCAATTGTACGTCCTGGTTGGAGGTTGATATGGTATCGAAATTCACTCAATGGCTGGATGAACGCACCTCCTTTCGACAGGTCTGGGAGGCAATCTTTCTCCGAAAAATTCCAAAGGTAAATTGGTGGTTTACCCTGGGGAGCGCCTCGTTATTCCTTGCGCTTAATCAAGGGATCACCGGTATCCTCCTCACCCTGTATTACGTTCCAACCCCGGATCATGCCTATGACAGCGTTCAATATATCACTACCCAGGTTCCATTAGGCTGGTTAGTTCGCGGGCTTCATCATTGGGGTGCCAGTTTGATGATCGTGTTGGTGGTGCTGCACATGTTGAGAGTTATTCTTTATGGAGCATATAAATTCCCACGGGAAGTCACCTGGTTTACCGGTGTCATCTTACTTCTGGTGGTGATAGGTTTTGGTTTTACCGGCTATCTCTTACCCTGGGATCAAAAGTCGTTCTGGGCGACCACCGTGGGCACACGCATTGCTGGGACTCCTCCTTTGATTGGAGATTATCTGCTCCGCATCATCCGGGGTGGGTCTGAGATCACTGCTGTAACACTGGTGCGTTTCTTTGGGGTTCACGTCTGGGTGCTTCCCACCTTATTGATCCTCCTCATCGGGATACATCTTTACCTGATTATTAAAAATGGCATCAGCGCTGTGCCTCAGAGAGGGAAGTGAGCTATGAATGAGCGTGAAAAGCAGGAATATCTCGAAAAATACCATGAGGAAAAAGAAAAGGGTGTTCCTTTTTACCCCAATATCATATTTAAGGACGCAGTTGTCGCCTTTATCATTTTCCTGATCTTGGTCGGTCTGGCATACCGTGTTGGGGCTCCCCTTGAAGCGCGCGCCAATCCTGCCGACACAACCTATACTCCACGCCCAGAGTGGTACTTTTTATTCCTCTTCCAGCTCTTGAAATATTTCCCAGGCAAGCTCGAAGTGCTGGGTGTAGTGCTGATACCCCTACTGGCGATCCTGGTGCTCTTTTTCTTGCCGCTCCTGGATCGCAGCACACGGCGCCACTTCCGCGACCGGCCGGTTGTCACCGGGGTAGCGCTAATTGCGGTGGTTGGAATAGTAACCCTCACGGTACTGGCAGTCCGAGAGGCGCCACCACTCGTGCAAGCCTCCCAGGGAGATCCGGTCGCCCTGTTGTATACTCAAAACTGCGCTCCTTGCCATGGCACCTCGATTACGGTGCCACCTGGGACGAATCTTCATACCTTAATTGCCCAGGGCTCTCATGCTGGCATGCCTCCCTGGAATGGCGATTTATCCGCAAATCAAATCGATGAACTCGCTGGCTTTATTCTTTCTCCAGGCGGGAGCCAGCTCTTCACTACGAATTGTGGTGCCTGTCATAAAGTAGATGACCTGGTGGGTGGTAATCCACTTGACCTGAAAAATTCTATCGATCAGGGTCTCAGTTTCTCTCCCCATGCTGGATTAACCGCCGCAGATTGGTCGACTAATCTTACTTCGGACGAAAAAATAACATTATTGAATTTCCTGATTGCCCCCGATGGACAAAGGTTATTTACCATTTACTGTTCATCCTGCCATGGACAATCGGTTTCCTACTCGGGGAATGAGGCCCAATTACGTCAGACTATCGTCCAGGGTGGGCAGCATATCACCATGCCACCCTGGCAAGGCACGCTTACCGCTTCACAGATCGATACCCTGGCAAATTTCGTTGTCAATCCTTCCTCAGAGCCAGCTGGACCGGATTTATTCAAGCAATATTGCTCCCAATGCCATGGTTCACAAATCCCGGCAGCTGCCAGCGTAGATGAGGCTCGCCAAATCATCTCAACAGGCGGTGCCCATCAAACCATGCCTGTCTGGGGAAGTGTATTAACCCAGGCTCAAATCGATGCTCTGGTGAGTTTTGTTGTGAGCTCTGCCCAGGGAACTTCCGTCCAGCGTGGTCAAACCCTGTTCGAGCAAAACTGCGCTGTATGTCATGGTGACTTCGGAGAAGGTGGACCAAATCCCTCTCAGCCCAATCAAATCATTCCTCCCATCGGCACTGCAAATTTCATGAACACCCATGATGATACCAGCCTGTTCCAAATTATTAATCAGGGACAGCCTGATAAGGGCATGTCTCCCTTTGGTTCAGCCAATGGCGGCAGTTTGGATAACGACCAGATCAATTCCATCGTCGCTTATCTGCGTTCCTGGCAGGCAAATCCTCCTGTGACAACACCGCCGCAGTTTACGATACCTACCCTATCCATGTCGGCGGAAGACATTTATGCAAATATATGCTCTCAATGCCATGGGCAAAATGGTGCAGGAACTACTGTCGGCCCCACACTTAATGACTTGTCTGATGATTCTGACCAGACAATCTCTAGTGTTATCAGTCAAGGGATTTCCAATACCACCATGCTCACCTTTGGTTCCATATTATCAGATCAACAGATAAGTGATCTGGTCGCGTTGATCCGCACATTCCCACCTCCTGAGTCTCTACCTCAACCAACTCCAACCGGTCAACCCGCTCCATCTACCCTAACCTTTAATGCAGATATCTTACCGATATTTGAACAGAATTGTAAGGCATGTCATGGCACGCTGGGCGGTTGGGACAGCACGAGCTACCAGGCTGTGATGACCTCCGGAGACCATGCCCCTGTGGTAGTCCCCGGTGATCCAACCAATAGCTTGCTGGCTCAAAAACTTCAGGGCACCTCCAAGATTGGGGGCATAATGCCCCCTGGTGGCAAGTTGCCTGATGCCACCATCAAAATCATCTTGGATTGGATTGCAGCCGGTGCTCTTGAGAAATAGGCTAGAAAATTAGAAATAATGGCTGATTTCTTTACACGCAATATCATTATCATCTACTTCTTCTATGGTCTGTCTTTCTTCGTCATGGGGCTGGCAATCCTCCTTGAATCTGGACATTCCTCGAAGCTTGATTTTGCGCGTGCCCTCCGCGCGTTGATCTGGTTCGGATTGATTCATGGCTGCCACGAGTGGCTTGAAATGTTCTTGATCATGCGCAGTCAAATTTCCGGATCCAATAATCCCCCTTGGATATTACCTGTTCGCTTGATCGCCCTGGCCACTTCATTTCTATTTTTAATCGCTTTTGGAGCCCGCCTGATAACTGGCGTGGAAAAACGTAACCTATATATCGCCATGTTATCTGTCATCACTGCCATTTGGGTGATTGGCTTACTCGGCGTTCTCTTTAATCAATCCACCGCCCAAACGCGTGGCGTTGCCGCTGATGTCTATACCCGCTATGCATTGGCCATACCAGGGGCTGCTCTCACGGTCTGGGGTCTCATCCTTCAGCGCCGTAGGTTCATCAATATAGGTATGCCCGCTATAGGGCGCGATGTTTTATTTGCCGCGGTCGCATTTGGCATATACGGGATATCTCAGCTGTTCGCTAACCCAAGCATCATCTTCCCATCAGGATTTGTAAACTTTCAAGTGTTCTTGCGTTGGTTTGGCTTTCCGGTTCAGGTCCTTCGAGCCGGTGCTGCGACCATGGCCGCCGTATTCATCACCCGTTCTCTCCGCGCTTTCGAGGTTGAAAGTAATCAGCGTATTGAGGAGCTGCGTGATGCTCAGGTAGCTGAGCAGGAACGTTTGGATGCATTGAAAGCCGAATTACTACATCGGACAGTGATTGCCCAGGAGTCTGAAAGGCAACGCATAGCGCGCGAGTTGCATGATGAAACCGGTCAGACGCTGACTGCATTGGGGATGGGTTTGCGGGGTATGTCAGAGATGATCGCTACCAATCGCAACCGCGCCATCGAACAGGCCAATCAGCTTGAAAAACTCGCCATGGATGGGGTCGAAGAGCTGCAACGCATGGTCTCTGGTCTCCATCCACCGCAGCTGGATGACTTGGGTTTGCTTGCTGCCCTGCGCTGGTATGCCAACGATATCAACACTCGATTTGGAATAACTGTAAATATCGTTAATCATGGCGCTAAACAACAGCTATCCTCCGATATAAGGTCAGTCGTATTCAGGATTGCCCAGGAAGCCATAACGAACGTTGTACGGCATGCGAATGCCAGTGTCATCGATATTCAGCTCGATTATTCAGCGGATAATATTTATCTCCGAGTAGAGGATAATGGACAGGGTTTTAATACTGATGTGGTGTTGAAAAAAAAACCTGGAAAACCAACAGCTTGGGGATTATTGGGGATGGTTGAACGTGCCGCGCTTGTGAGCGGGACATGTAATATATTATCGCATCCAGGAAAAGGCACCCTCATAGAGGTGAATGTACCCATTATCGGAGAGACTAATCATGACTGATATTAATCTTTTACTTGTTGACGATCATCAAGTGGTACGGACTGGGCTCCGCATGCTGCTGGAGGGTCAGCCGGATATGAAAATAATCGGTGAAGCCGATAGCGGTCTTAAAGCGCTGGAGATGGCCAGGGAGCTCTCTCCGGATGTAATCGTGATGGATATCACCCTGCCGGATATCTCGGGCATCGAAGCCACCAGATTGATCAAGGAAGCATTACCTGATATTGCTGTTGTGGCGTTAACCATTCATGAAGATGAGCAATACTTTTTTGAAATGCTGCAGGCCGGAGCATCCGGTTACGTCCCGAAACGGGCTGCCCCGGAAGACCTGATCACCTCAATCCGGGCCGCATTTGCAGGTGAAATTTATATTTATCCTTCTCTGGCAAAGGCACTGGTCGCTGATTTTCTGGGTCGTCCATCACAGGATGACGAGAAGGCCTCTTTGGATGGTCTTACCACCCGTGAGCAGGAAGTGCTGGGATTATTGGCTGAGGGATTGAGCAACGATGAAATTGGTGAAAGGTTGCAGATCAGCAAACACACCGTCGCACGCCATCGTGAGAATCTGATGCGCAAACTATCGCTCCACTCACGCAGTGAATTGGTAAAATACGCCATTCGAAAGGGATTAATTTCAGCTTGAATTAGGTTTCTTACACTATATTTAAATCCCACGCTGCCCCTATTGACGGAAGGTATCATCTTCTATATGATAAAGGTGGATACCAATAAGGTCGCTTTATTCGTTTGAGGAGGCAGGTATGCGCAAGGTACAATTTCACGCCGCTTTTTGGACGCTTATGATCGCCATTCCATTCACTGTGCTGGCGCTCGTTGGAGTGGTGTACCTCACCGAAAATCTCACCACAATCAGCCGCGCAATCAACGAATTTAGCCGCAATATCACTGTAGGTGGGCGTGGTTTATTCATCGAATTTTCTGCCCGCTGGCCTGAGATAGCTGGCATGGTTATCGGTATGATTGTAATCCTGACCATCCTCCTGTTTGCCCAGAGTGCGAACAAAACTGAGGAGAATAAGAATTCAAATTAAGTCGATCCATCTAGATTCGTAATTAGACCTTGCGCTGAGTTGAATACTGCACATCATCCTCGCGCAAGGTTTTTTTAATCCTTTTATTGATTGCTCTCTTAAAATCCACCCTCGTACATTTGCGAATTTTCATACAATCTACTCATATTACACTAATTATGTGGTAGAATTATATAGGGTGTTCAACCTATTATTAATGGTGTTTTTAATTTGTATAGTCTTGCTAAAAAGGTCACCCCATACGGAAACAGTGTGTAGGCTTTCGCCAAAGGAGGATCAATATTCATAATATACTATCCAAAATCCAATCTACGTTTGTTGTAAATATTTCTATTCCCTCATGAGGAGAAATTTATGAATTACAAGAAATACCTGTTTGTTGGGTTGCTGCTAATTGGCCTGGCCCTGGCTATCGCAGCATGTTCTTCCCCAACTACTCCCCCCACTGTTGTGCCAACGGTGCAGGCATGTCCTACCTGCCCAGCACCTCCTGCGTGTCCCACAGCTGCACCATGCCCGACTCCCGTCGTCGCTGACGTCCCATTCGAGCAAGCCTGGGTTAACTCTGGTCATGCTGATGCGACAGCACAAGCCTTCCGCCATTGGGATACAGCAGATCCGAAAGAAGTCCCCACCAGCTGCGCTCGATGCCACACTCCCACTGGTTACATGGATTACCTGGGCGCCGATGGCTCAGCTGCAGGCGTCGTTGACAATCCCCAACCGGTCAGTAATGGCATCACCTGCATTGCTTGCCACAACGAGGCTGCCGTGGCGCTGGATACAGTCACCTTCCCCTCTGGTGCAGTGGTTAACAATCTCGGACCGGAAGCTCGTTGTATGACTTGTCACCAGGGTCGTGCCTCTGGTTCCACAGTCGATAAGGCTATCGCCACTAATGCCCTCACGGATACACTCGATACCGTTAGCGACAAACTGAGTTTCATTAATATGCATTACTTTACTGCAGCTGCAACTCAGTACGGAAGTGTCGCCGCGGGTGGTTACCAATATGCCGGGAATGAGTACGATGGTAAGTTCCAACATGCCGGTGGTCTTGATACATGCATTAGCTGTCACGATCAGCATACCTTGAAAATCAAGATCGATGTCTGCAAAGAGTGCCATACCAACGTCGCATCGGTTGAAGACCTGGCCAACATTCGGATGAACGGTTCCCTCGCGGACTACAATGGTAACGGTAATGTCACTGAAGGCATCTCAGCCGAAGTATCCGGTCTCCAAGATATGCTCCTGAAAGCCATCCAGGCATATGCGAAAGAAGTTGCCGGTTCACCCATTGTATACGATGGAAACTCCTACCCCTACTTCTTTACCGACACGAATAACAATGGAGTGGCTGACACGGTTGAAATTACCTCCACAAATTCCTATGCCTCCTGGACCGGTCGCCTGGTAAAAGCCACCTTTAATTACCAGGACACTGTCAAGGATCCAGGCGCCTTCGCACACAATGCCAAGTACGCCATCGAGCTGCTGTACGACTCCATCGCGGATTTAAACACCAAGCTCACCACACCGATTGACCTCTCCAAGGCCACTCGCATTGATGCTGGTCACTTTGCTGCCACGGAGCCGCCTTTCCGCCATTGGGATGCTCAAGGTGAAGTACCTGCCACCTGCTCCAAATGCCACTCGGCGACTGGTTTACCGCTCTGGATTAAAGAAGCTGCAGCATCAAGTGATAAAGTTACCGGTGTGACCATTGCTCAGCCTGTTTCACAAGGCTTCCAATGCGCGACCTGTCATGACACCTCCAACTTCCCCGCCACCAAGGCTGTGCCGGCGGTGAAGTTCCCCAGTGGTGCAGTTCTTACCTTCGGGGATGGATCTCCAGCCAACCTTTGTATGGAATGCCATCAAGGTCGCGAATCAACGGTCAGTGTGAATAAAGCCATCGGTGATATACCTGATGATACTGTCTCAACCGATCTAAGCTTTAAGAACCCACACTACTTTGCCGCTGGTGCAACGATATGGGGTACTGAGGCTAAAGGTGCCTACGAATATAAAGGCAAGACCTATCTAGGTCACCATGCCCATGTCGATGCAGCTCAATCCTGTGTCACCTGCCACGATGTACACGCTCTGACGGTTAACACACAGCTCTGCGATACATGCCATCCCGGAAACAAAGGTCCTGAAACCATTCGTATGAGCACCACAGACTATGATGGTGATGGAAATACCACCGAAGGCATGTACGATGAAGTTACCACGATGCAAGAAGCGCTGTTTGCTGCAATGCAGAAATACGCAACGGATAAAGCAGGCTCCTCCATTGTTTACGATGCAGCCAGCTATCCGTACTTCTTCATCGACACGAACGCAAATGGCACTGCAGATCCGGATGAAATTACATCCAAAAATGCGTATGCTTCCTGGACGCCGCGCCTGCTCCGTGCTGCCTACGACTACCAGTGGGTCCAGAAGGATCCAGGTGCGTTTGCCCATAATGGCAAGTACATCCTGCAAATCCTATACGACAGCATTCAAAGCGTCGGCGGTGATGTCTCGAAGATGACCCGACCTACCGTTCCGACACCATAATTTCTCTATTTTCGACAGAAATGACCGGATGCCAAAAGCACCCGGTCTTTTTTTTGTTTACTGATAGCCTGTGTTAGAATCTATTGGATTAATAATTTTCCCTGGTATGAATACTTTCCCTCTGACCTCCAGTGAATTCTCTCCATACGAGTACCTCTCACGGGTAATGGCTTATTGGTGGGTCGTTTTGCTTGCCACTTTTTTGGGGGGTGCGTTTGGGTTCGTCTTCTACCACCTTCACCCGCCAGTCTACGAAGCAACTGCCACATACTTTGTCACTCTCGATATGAACCGTTTCCCAACCCTTGGTGTCAGGGAGGATTTGATCCAATACAATGAAGATATGGCGCTAAACACCACCCAGGGTGCCTTGCTCTCGACGGATGTGCTGAATAGCGTGGTCGTCCAGGCCCAGGGCCTTGGGAAATCCCTCGCAGTTAGAGATCTGATCGACAACAGCACCATCGAGCGCAAGCATGATATTTGGGAGCTGCGTTATCGCAGTCAGGACCCCGCCAATGCCCAGGCAATCGTCAATGCCTGGGCTCAGTTAGGTTACCAGGCTATGCTTTCATGGCAGGCTTCAGGAAAGGCGCCGGATTATGTGATTTTCCAACCCCCGTCCCAGGCTCTCCTGCCTCAACATCCAGTTTTATATGGGCGTAACAATCTGGTCCTCGCCGGAGCGCTAATCGGTTTTATATTTGGGATCATCATATCCATCCTTTTAAGTCATGCTCCCAAGAAACCTCAACCGGTGCGTTAGCCAAACATCTTCGCTGCTGATACTTTCATGGTAATGGTCTTCAGGATGGTTGCGTGATGGTTACATCGAACCGGTTCGAAAAGGGTTTGAGCTTGATTTGTGAGCTCCTTTGGGCTGCAGCATTGATCTTCCTCCCCATCACATCCATTCCACTATTATCATCTTACTCTGGAGCGCTGGTGGCTCCTCTTTCCATCTTACCTTTTTTCATCCTTTTCCTGCTCGTAACGCTACCGCTCGTATTCCATCGGGGAGTGCTTCCCAAGGAAACCCTTCCCCTGATTGCTTTTTTCTTGGTGGCAGTGATTTCTTGTGCAGCCGCCTTCTTTTTCTTCATCCCGGGTTTCAAAGGCAAAGCTGTACCTGTACAGGAAATTCGAGCCCTTTTCACTTTGGCGGTAGGGATCACCTTTTATTTGGTTACCACAAGCTGGGTAAAATCGGTTGAGAGATTACAAAAT
>JBGPBQ010000016.1:0-27605 GCA_041481345.1 Anaerolineae bacterium | reverse complement strand
ATCGCCGTCCTTGTCATAAAGGACTGCCCGGCGCTGGATGGAATCCTGGGCAATGTTGATGGTAATGTGGATGACACCCTGTTCATTGGGTGGGGTGGATTCGACGGCAAGCTCAAGGGCATTCAAGGCATTACGAGCGTCTCCACCAGCAACATGGATAATATGCTCTAGGGCGTCATCGTCTGCGTCGATCTTGCGGCTGCCATATCCACGTTCGGGATCGTGGATGGCGCGTTCGAGCAACAGGTGCACATCCTGATCTGCGAGCGGGCGGAGCTGGAATACACGCGAGCGGGAAACCAGGGCGCCAATCACCTCAAAGTATGGGTTCTCGGTGGTTGCGCCGATGAATGTTATGGTGCCGTTTTCGACATGGGGCAGGAGAGCATCCTGTTGGGCTTTATTCCATCGGTGGACTTCATCCACGAACAAGATGGTCTTTTTCTGGTATAGCTTGCGGCGCTCGGTGGCAGCCTCTAGCACCTCTTTCAGCTCGGCTTTGCCGGCCAGAACAGCTGAGAGCGTGTCGAAGTGTGACTTGGTCAAATTGGCAATGACCATTGCCAGGGTGGTTTTCCCGGTACCTGGAGGACCCCACAGGATGATGGAGGAGAATAGGCGGTCGGCTTCGATTGCACGGCGCAGGAGCTTACCTGGGCCGAGGATATCCTCCTGCCCGACGAATTCTTCAAACGTACGTGGGCGCATACGCGCTGCCAGGGGTGCTTCTGTGCGCATACGCTGCTCATGGGCGTGAGTGAAGAGGTCCATGCGGGTAATTATACCCGCGCGGGGAGGAGACCCTGAAGAGTGATGCTTTTTCTGTTTGATACAATCGACAGAAGATTTCTTCTATTGTAAATGGTCTGCCCTACCCAAGCAGGTTCTAAAAATTTATAATCACCAGATATATTCATATGACTCCTTTTGGCCATATTGGCGGCGGTTTGCTGGTTGCAAGCGCAGCAGAAAAGATTATCTTCAAAGGGGAATTTTCTGCAGTTACGTTGGGGATTGTGGTATTCCTGAGTATTCTGCCCGATATGGATGGGATCCCAGCGTTTTTGTCGCGAAAATGGCGACCGGGGTATACAAAGCTTGGCCATCACGACTATATTACCCACACACCGATATTTTATATTTGTTTCTCTATTGCAGTTTGGTTCATTTTTGGGAAAGAGCTGTCGATTTTATTTATACTCCTCACAATGACCCACTTGCTTTTGGATAGTTGGGCTACCGATGATGGAATTATGTGGCTATGGCCGATGAGCAAGCAGAAATTCAGTATTTTGCCAACCAACCTGCATGAGGGGGGTGTGTATGGCGTCAGGTACTATCTGCGTTACGTTCGACATTTAGGTTCATTACTACCCGAGCTACTCTTGCTAATGGGAGGAGGGGTCGCGGTGATTATCTGGTGGAAATAATATTCTCTTGATAGATATACACCAGTATGTACCCGTTTTCCTTCGCTTTGGAATATAATCTCCTGCACAACCGCGAATAATTCATGATGACATAACAGACTTATTCGATATTGTTGGACACGAAACAAGCGGGTTAAAATCTTGATAACTTAACAATAACTTAAAATTTAAAAAGAGACCATTATGGATAAAATCAATCTCGAACCAATCCTCACATTTTTGACTAATCTGAGCAATAACAACAATAAAACCTGGTTTGACCAGAACCGGCAGGAATATGAAACTGCACGCGATGCATTCGAGAGTTTTATCGATCTGCTAATCGATGAATTCAGAGTTACGGATGATCTGCAAGATTTAACTGCCAAGGATTGCATCTCACGTATCTACCGGGATATCCGCTTCTCGAAGGATAAGAGTCCGTACAAGACCAATATGTGGGCGACGATTGCGCCAGGTGGTAAAAAAACCATGCGCATGGGCTATCACATCGCCATCCAACCCCAGGGACGATCAATTCTTGCGGGTGGCATGTGGGAGCCCACCACAGAACAGCTTGTCCACTTCAGGCAGGCAATTGATCAGAATGCGGCTGAGTTCAAGCAGATCACGAGTGAAAAAGCCCTTCTCGACTATTTTGGCGGGATAGAAGGTGAGAAGCTAAAAACGGCACCGCAGGGTTATGACCGCTCACATCCTGAGATCGAACTGCTGCAGTACAAACAAGTCGTGGTGGTGCATTACTTCACCGATAAGCAGGTGCTGGCGAATGATTTTCTAGACCAAGTTGTGTCAGGCTGCCAAGCGATGAGACCGTTTCTGGATTACCTGGACGACATTTTATAATCTGTTTCGCAACTGAACAATACAATAAAGAAACCCACGTATTAATTGCTTAGAGATTATTGTCGATTACGTGGTGGAAATAACTATTTTTGGAGAGAGGTTGAAATGAATTACCGTGAACTTGGTCGGACTGGTTGGAAAATTTCCAGCCTGAGCTTTGGCGCCTGGGCGATCGGCGCAGATTGGGGAACAGTGGATGACAGCGAGTCATATGCGGCATTAAACCGTGCAATCGAGCTGGGGGTCAACTTTTTTGATACTGCTGACGTGTATGGCGATGGTCGAAGTGAGAGGCTATTGGCGAAGCTACGCGAGCAGCACCATGAAAAGATCTATATCGCCACCAAAGCTGGACGCAGGCTCAACCCGCACAACGCTCAGGGGTATAACCGTGCCAACCTGACCGCCTTTGTCGAGCGCAGTTTAGAGAACCTGCAAACTGACGCCCTCGATTTGCTCCAATTGCATTGCCCTCCCACCCAGGTCTACTATATGCCGGAGGTGTTTAGTGTGCTGGACGACTTGGTTAAGGTGGGAAAGGTCAGATATTACGGTGTGAGTGTTGAAAAGGTGGAGGAAGCGCTCAAGGCAATCGAGTATCCCAACGTGCAGAGCGTGCAAATCATCTTTAATATGTTCAGGCAGCGCCCGGCAGAGCTGTTCTTTGAGCAAGCCAAGCAACGCAAAGTGGGGATCCTGGCGCGTGTGCCGCTTGCCTCAGGGATGCTCACCGGGAAGCTGAAACCAGACAGTCGATTCGCATCGGATGACCACCGGGCATATAACCGGGCGGGAGAGTCATTTGATCGAGGGGAAACTTTCTCCGGGGTGGATTATGCGTCAGGTTTACAGGCTGTTGAGGACCTGAAAGCCATCTGCCCAGCAGTGATGAGTATGACCCAGTTTGCCTTACGCTGGATCTTGATGTTTAACGCGGTGACGTGTGCCATCCCGGGTGCGAAGCGACCAGCCCAGGTGGATGAGAACTTCACCGCTACAGACCTGCCTCCCATCCCCACCGAAACCATGGACCAGATCCGTACCATCTACAACCAGCATATCCGTGACCTGGTGCACCATTATTGGTAAACGAAATCCTTCCACATAGCGTTAGACCATATCGGTCCGCCGCATTTTCCAAACAACTCATCAGGTACTTTTTTCACCCGTCTGAGTCATGTAGGCGCGACCTGCCAATACGCAGCCAGGTTTATTTTGGACTATAATACGGAATATCCTAGACCAATCAAATCGATACCTCCTAAAATAAGCAATTTCATATCAATGGTTCATAATTCCGTACCAGGCAAGCTGCTGTCCCAGGTATTGGAGGGGGATGTTAAGCGTCCTCAGGCTCGAGGTCTGAGGTTTTTTCGAACCCTGAGTGGAAGAAAGTTATTTGCATTGACTCTTCCTCTATTGCTTCTGATTGGTGGAAAGTGGCTGGGGACATATCCAATCAGGCACTTTCCGAAAGTTATCACAGCCCGAATAACCCTGCCTGAATTACCAGACATATCCACGTTGATGAACGCGCTTAAGCTACCGAATTTCTTTACACCTTCCAGCGATTATACGCTGGTAATCCTACCGGTGGGAGAGATCCCGGTTGAGCAGTATGGCTTATTGGAGCTGGACTTACAAACCAACCTCCCAATAGTGAATCCTTATGATCCCAAAGAAATTGAACTTAAGGTGCGGTTCTCTGCTCCGTCGGGCAGAAAGGCGGATGTGGGAGCTTTCTGGTACCAGGGATACGACCCGCAGACCAAACAGCCCGAGGGCGAACCGGGATGGAAAGTGAGATTCACCCCAGATGAACCGGGCGAATGGCGGGCGGTTGCCTATGCTTTGACAAAGGGTATCCACAGTGTGCCTATTGCCTTCAAGGTCATCCCTTCGGATCGGGCGGGATTTATTCGCACCAATCCAGACAACCGATCTTACCTGGCATATGAGAACGGTGATTTCTTCTTCCCCATTGGCGTCAACATGGCCTGGTGGGGAAGTTGCTGCGATCCGCTCCAACAATATGGAAAATGGCTGGATCAATTTTCAGCGAATGGAGGCAACACAATCCGCGTTTGGATGGCTGCCTGGTCGTTCGGCATCGAGTGGAAAGATACAGGGTTAGGTGATTACAACAACAGGCAGTACGAAGCTTGGTTGTTGGATCAGCTGTTCCGCATAGCGGAAGAACATCATGTGAAGGTGATCCTGGTGCTGATGAACCACGGTCCATTCAGCCTGAGCGCAAATTCAGAATGGAAAGACAATCCCTATAACAGCCAACTAGGGGGACCACTAACCAGCCCTGAGCAGTTTACAAGCGATCCAGCTGCCAGGTCATACTATCAGCAGCGCTTGAGTTATATCATCAACCGTTGGGGATACAGCCCTGATTTACTTGCCTGGGAGTGGTGGAATGAGGTGGACTTGACGCCTATCACAGAACAGGCGCTCATCCCATGGCTTAAGGAGATGACAGCTTACCTGCGGCAGCGGGATGTGAACCATCACCTGACCACGAATAGTTTTTCGGTCCACAGCGGTTCGCCAGTCTGGAAGCTACCAGAGCTGGATATTATCCAGGTGCATGAATATTCTGAGCAGTACACTCCTGGAGATAGGGATCCAACCGGCAGGGTTGGGCAAGAGCTGCTTGCACTCAAACAAAAACTGCCGTCGAAACCTATCCTGTTGGGTGAGTTCGGCTACTCAGCACGCGATTACGGTGAAGACATCGAAAAAACGGGGATACAACTGCACAATGGATTATGGGCAACCACTTTCAGCGGCTATGCGGGTAGCGGCATGTATTGGTGGTGGGATATTTATATAGCAGCAAACAACTTATGGTCACAGTTCAATGGACTATCTGAGTTTATAAATGGCGTGGATCTGACGCAGTATAAGCCGTTTTCACCTTTGCAGATTACCAACCCTGGAGGTGTTTCTGAGCAAGCAACCGGCTTGGGACTGCGTGGCAAGGATATAATCATATGGCTGCGTAATACAAATTATACGGTTGATGCATCCATAGCGGCGCGAGGTGTACAGCAAAACTGGATGTATATACCTCCATTGGTGGCAGGGCAATTTCTCACACTGAATGACATGTCTGATGGAAAGTACACGACGTATTGGTATGACCCCCAGACAGCAACATGGCTACAAAAAGCAGAAATCTCGGCCGTAAGTAATACGTTAACCATCCCAATACCAGCCTTTAGTAGCGATCTGGCAGCGAAGATCGTACGAAACCCATAACAATAAACAGACACACTGGAGCACATCGGCATATGAGCCAGATTTTCCAGTAGATGAGACGTAACAATACGTAATAATCCAGGAGGGCGAGCATGGAAATGAAAAATATTCCCTTTGGAATAACGACCTGGTCGAAAATCGAAACAACTGATCACCCCGGCGAGACGGGCACAGCTACCTGGCATACCCAGCAATTTGATGTGATCCGCGTTCGCCTGGTTGAGTACAGTCCAGGTTACAAGGCTGATCATTGGTGTAAAAAGGGTCATATCCTGTTTTGCCTCGAAGGAGAGCTCCACACCGAGCTGGCAGATGGCAGGAAGTTTGTATTAACTCCGGGGATGAGCTACCAGGTGGCTGATAATGCTGAAGCACATCGTTCATCGACTCAGGTCGGAGCCAGACTTTTTATTGTCGACTGATGATTACATTCAACCCTGGTGAAGGTGTGGATAATTCTGAAACCATTCTTTGGCAAGTTATTCTTCTGCCTGGTCATGAAGCATGCCGGCTGTTCTATGAAGATTCGGTTTAGCACATCGAGGTGAGTGCTGTATTTTCGCACGAATTGCAACCTTGCCTATTAAGCTACCAGATTATGTGTGACAACACCTGGCGTACGCGTTCAGCGAAGGTGGACGGGTGGCTTGGGGATAGGAACATCAGCATCCATATAAAGACTGACCCGGGCCACCATTGATGGCTGAATGAAATTGAAGTGCCGGGTGTAGCAGGCTGTATCGATCTGGACCTGAATTTCAGCCCCTCGACCAACCTCATTCCGATCCGGCGATTTAACTTGAAGGTGGGGGAGAAGGCTGACCTCACCGCTGCCTGGCTTAAGTTCCCCAGTTTCAATATGGAATCACAGCCTCAGAGTTATAAAAGGCTGGACGAGCTGATGTACCGCTATGAAAGTGGAAATGGGAGGTTCGTCGCCGACCTGCGGGTGAACCACGAGGGATTCGTGCTTGATTATCCCGATATCTGGCTGGCAGATGGTGGATTGTAGGTTTGATGGTTTCGGTCTGAGCCGTTTCTTCAGACTGTTTAACTAATGTTTTGCTAAACCAGGATCGACAGTGGATTAACTTTACGGAATCAGAAAGGTATCAGCTTCAGGTACGAGCAGGTAATAGATTTTTGTAACTAAAGCCGGTCGCGACAAATTCAACTCACGGCCGGCTTAAAGTTTTAGTTATCCCCGTGATTTATCTTAAGGTGTTGAAACCTGGAAGCAAGCTACATCATATTGAGATACCGATTTAGGGTTGTTTGAATTCTGCGGCTGCGTCCCTGCATAGACGGTACCGGCTTTGCCATTGGGATTGAAGGCTGAGCCAGGTGCGTTGGCAGCATTACCCGGCGTGGATGGTTGAGCCTGACAGGATTGGTTAGGCTGACCGGTTCCCGGTGGGTTGGCAGCAAACACCGTACTGAGCGGCAGTGCCAGGACGAGGAGTGCTAAAAATACGGCCATCCCGGTCTTGAACACTCGATTATTGTGACTAGTCATTTCATATTTCCTTTCAAATTTCTTTATTGTCCAATTCATAATCGATCGGTTCTACTTAATCTTCATTAACACCTCGTCGATCGATCTTTATTGATAATACGCAGATTTAGTGGTAGTGGATGGATATATAAGTTTCTTCTCATCCACGAAAGTCAACCACTTTTTAATGATGATGTAAGCGTGCGACCGATTTTGACAGAAACTTCGGCAACCAGTTGGTAGTGGAGATGATAGAATCTCGTTGCAGGGTAATAAATTCCCTCGTTCAATGGTACAACACAGACATCGGTTGACTGTGATCGGCTGGTTACCAAATACTGAGCCATATGGTCGACAGGATGTTACATTGGACTCAGGATATTTAGCGAAAGATTATCGAACAAGCCCGCATTTATTTAGGTATAAAAACTGCACCAGCAATGATATTTGATCAACGATGACCGGATTGATCGAATTCTATTCAAAATTACACGAGGATAAACAATGAGCAATGAAGTGATTGACATCATGATGAACCGGAAATCGATCCGCAAGTACACCACCCAGATGCCTGATGATGAAGTACTGGAGGCGGTGATAAGGGCGGGACAACAAGCTCCATTTGCTGCCCAGCTGTGCAGCTTGCTGCTCACCCGCAGGAAGGGAATCCCATTTGGGGCGCCGCTACTTTTCACGATTTGTGTGGATATCCATCGTATGGAGCTGGTCATGGCAAGACGCAATTGGAAAACTGTGACCAATGACCTTTCGCTGTTATTCTTTGGGATTCAGGATGCGTCTCTAATGGCAGAGAATATGGTCATTGCCGCCGAGAGTTTCAGCATGGGCAGCTGTTTTTTAGGGGTAGCACCATATATTGCCGATAAAATTGCTCAAAAATATAAATTACCCCCGCGGGTTTTCCCCCTGGTCCAGCTGGTAATGGGCTACCCCGCAGAAAATCCACCCACACGACCCCGCTACCCATTAAGTTTTTCGCTCTTTGAAGATAAATATCCTGAATTAAGTGAGGAAGAAATTGATGCCGCGATGAAACAAATGGATGATGGCTATCTTGCCCAAGGGTACTACCGCAAAGGGAAAATTAAGATTTCGCTAGAGCGTGGGCGCGAGGAGACGTTTACCTATGATGACTACAGCTGGACCGAGCATATCTCGCGCAAATGGGGGCAGTGGTACGAATCACCGAAGGAGATATTGGAGCAGTTATCAATGCGGGGGTTTAATGTGGACCGGGCAGAGGGGGAGGAGGCATCATAAATTATTCCTGACCTGAGCAGGATGGAGATATTGGTATGAGTTTAGGCAGCCAATGGCCCACTCAGCTTGCGGGGCAGATAGCTCCATTGTAGACCGTCTGCGCAGGATCATCCGCTACAAGCGTTCGCCGGTAGATAATCTTCCACCGATGGAAGAATCTAATTAATGGGTTTAGATATGAAATTAAATGGACTGAGCGTGGTACATCCGTCCACGCCCAGTGTCTCCCCCGGTTATGTGGGAAAATTCATCACCACCAAAATGCCGAACGCTTCTTCAGGTTATTGTTATGGAAGTTGTACATCATGACGCCATAATGCCGCTTCCATATACCGATCAACACTTATAAAATTTCCTAATCTAGAATTCCAACGATCATCCTTGCGCGGATATCCCCTCCTATAAATAATTGTGGAATGTTGCTAGTTATATTTTAGACATAATTATTCTTCATAGCATTTGGATTAATTAGGGATTATTGGTATTAAGCTAATTAATATATTGTCTGCTAAACCATTGGAGTTTTGGCATCTGAGGATAGCGGTGGAGGTAACGGCTAGATCAGTAAGCGATCGTCGATTGTGCCCGCTGCACATTGAAGTATTCGTTTGTAGGCAGGGTGCGATCTATCCAACATCTGGCGAAATAATTTTACTGATTCTGGGGAGCTGGAAATTCAAAAAAGTGCCTGTTCCAATCCATCCACCAGAGTATTCATCGGAAACAAGGGTAAAATAACTTTATTATTGCCAGCTCAAGCCTGATTAACGAAAGGATTTCTCAATGGTTGAAAATCGAAAAAATCCATTTCCATGGCTTGTATTAGGAGGTGGTTTACTGTTACTTCTTGCCGCGTTGGTATATGCAGTGGTTAATCGACCAGCATCAGCCTTAGCGACGCCAACACCAGGCTCTGTTGCACAGGTGAAGCGTGTTACACTGGAGGATGCAAAGGCAGCATATGATGATCGATCAGCAGTCTTCCTGGATGTGCGGGATGGCAGCTCATATGCGGCAGGGCATATCCCAGGAGCGGTGCTGATGTCGATTTCAGAGCTGCCCAACCGCTCGGGAGAGTTAAATCCAAAATCGTGGATCATTCCATACTGTACCTGATTTCAAGAAGAATCCAGCGCCCGTGCGGCGCTATGGTTGATTAATAATGGTTTTACGAATGTCACGCCAATCCTTGGAGGATTCAATGCCTGGGTGCAAGCCGGTTATCCTGTGGAGAGCAGTAAATAATTCAGCTTTGATGGCTCGAACGTCCACGCGTGTGCCGTGAGTATTGTGCCAATTGGTGGCTTATGCTATGATTTCTGTGGTGAGGCTCAATGAGGCAGGTTAAGCGCTTTATTTACTTCGTAATGCTTAATGTCATTATTTCGACAGTCACCGTGATTGCGGTGCTCCAATGGTGGGAAACCAAGCACCCGCCCTACTCGGCTAATACCACGCCGGTGGTGATCATCGTCACTCCCACACAATCGGTTATCCTGCCCCTCCTATCCAATAATTCTGGCCCAGATGATAGCCTGCCAATTGACGTAGGTGTACCTATCTCAGGGACGCAACAAGCTGTGCCTACCTATGAACTGCTCACCTATCGTGTTAAGGAAGGTGATATTCTCGGAGCACTCGCAGTCCAGTTTAATACAAGCGTCGCCGATATTATGACCGTGAATGGGATAACCGACCCCGACAGCATATCGGTGGGACAGATCATCTATATCCCAACAGCACCATTGCCCCAACCCACTTCCACATCGATTCCGCCCACCGTCGTTGCGTCACCCACTCCGCGTCCATCAGCAACTGCCACGCCCGGACCTACAGCCACTTCCACACCGACCAAGGTCGGGCAGGAACCGCAGGTGATCATTGAAAATGTGATTGGGGTGGGAGTCCTGGCAACTGAGCATGTGGAACTGCTTCGAACCGGAGATGGTGAGCTTTCACTGGCGGGGTGGAGGCTGGAGGATGGGAAAGGGAATGTGTATACCTTCCCCATGCTCACACTTTATAAAGGCGGTGCGATCAACCTGAATACGCGCACCGGGCAGGATACAGTGGTGGATTTATTCTGGGGTCTGGCTGCGCCAATTTGGAGGCCAGGCAAGACGGTCTACCTTTATGATGCGCAGAATGGCCTACGGGCGACATATACAATCCCATGATGGATGAGCAAGTATCCAAATTAGCGGTTATATCAAGGGAGTGACTCATGACCCGACATAAGACGATGATTTTGGTTAACCCGAGCGCTGATAAGGGTCGTGCCTGGCGGTTGGTAAGTGACCTAAGACCTCTGGTTGAAGAATTTGGCGGAGCAGATTGGGCAGGGACGGTCTATCCCACTCATGCTACAGCATTAGCGCACCAGGCAGCTGAAGCAGGTTATGAACTGGTGATCGCAGCCGGTGGAGATGGCACTGTTCACGAAGTGATCAACGGGCTCATGCGTGTTCCTTTCGAAGCCCGACCACACTTTGGCATAGTGCCATTGGGATCGGGGAACGACTTTGCTCATTCGATGGGTATTCGTAGCACTCCGACTGATGCACTTAATCGAATATTTACCGGTCAGCATCAACGCATCGATCTGGGTGCATTCGAGATCGGTAGTGGAAGGCGGGAATACTTCAATAACACTTTTGGCATGGGTTTCGATGCTACTGTGACCATCCGCACCCAACGCCTCACCCATATACGTGGTTTTATGATGTACATGGTAGCTGTGCTCCAAACGATTGTGCTTAACCATGAAGCTCCCCGTATGAACATTGTTACCGATGGTGAGTCATGGGATGAGGAGACGATCATGCTGGTGGCATGCAACGGACCGCGCGAAGGGGGTGGTTTTGCGGTTGCACCAAGTGCAGTCGTAACAGACGGTTATTTAAATTACGCTTCTGTTTGCCACGTTTCACGGTTAATGATGTTGCGGCTGATCCCAGAAGTGATGAAAGGCACCCATGGCCGGTTCAAGCAGGTCAGGCTAGGCCAGTTCCGTCAGCTAAAGCTTCAATCTGAACGCCCCATCACCATCCATGCGGATGGGGAAGTCATCTGTGGGTTTGATACGGATGTGAAGAACATCAAGATTGAAGTGGTACCAGAAGCATTGGAAATCATCACTTAACCGAGTCGATCATCGCTATGCCCGATCTAACTGAAAGCCTGCAAGGCCGAGACCTGGGGCATTTACGCATCATCTCAAAGCTCTGGGGGAGTGAGCTGGGTAAACAGGATATCCGCTCGGCAATCATCCAGCTGAACGCGTCGCTTTTGAAACCCTTATCGGTGAATGAGATGGTTTCCAGCCTGCCGATGGAGGCTAAAGCAGCGCTGGAAGACCTGACGCAGCATGGCGGTCGGCTGCCGTGGGCACAATTCACCCGTATGTACGGAGAGGTGCGTGAGATGGGCCCGGCGAAGCGTGATCGTGAGCGACCCTATGAGCTGCCTGTATCAGCGGCTGAAACGTTGTGGTACCGTGCCTTCGTGGCAAGGGCTTTCTTTGATACCCCGGCCGGACCGGAAGAGTTTGCCTATGTCCCGGATGATTTATTGGAGCTGATCCCTCCTGTCGAGAAAACCGATAAACCGATGTATGGCAGGCCTGCATCATCTCCGGAATATGCCCTTATTTCCACAGTAAATGACCACCTCCTTGACCATGCCTGCACGCTGTTAGCCGCCTTGCGGTTGGGCATCAATATTCCGGAGGAATTTGTTTCGACCAGCGTAGAGGCTTTGACCAGCACATTCATGAAGTCAGTGCTTACTGCCGGTGGACTACTGGACGGGGCAAGCGAACCAATCCCCGAGCCGGTGCGGATATTCCTGGAATCGAAGCGGGGGGAAGCAATGAGGCAGATGTTCCTCGCTTGGAAGGAGAGCAGCCTGACCAACGAATTATGCCTACTGCCAGAGCTGACCATCGAGGGTAATTGGGAGAATGATCCAGTGCGTTCCCGCCGGGTGATTTTGGAGTATCTATCCAGCATACCTGCTGATACCTGGTGGAGCCTGGGATCATTCATATCTGCTTTCAAGCAGCGCAACCCTGATTTCCAACGACCTGCAGGCGATTATGATTCCTGGTTCCTTCGTAGCAACACAAACGGAGAATATTTACGTGGGTTTGAGCACTGGGATGAAGTAGACGGTCGTCTCGTCCGTTACGTCATCACCGGACCATTGCACTGGCTGGGTATGCTCGACCTGGCGTGCCCGGAAGCTGAGCACGAGGTGACTGCCTTCCGGCTTTCCGGCTGGTCAAAGGAGCTACTGAAAGGAGAAGCTCCTAAAGGACTTCCAGTGGAAAACGAACCGCTGGTGGTACGCTCGGATGCGCGGTTAGGTGCCAGACGGACGGTGCCACGGCGGGTGAGGTACCAGGTGGCGCGCTTCTGCGAATGGGTGAAGGAAACACCAGATGAGTACCAGTATCGGATTAGCCCAGCCTCGCTAACCCGCGCCCGGCAGCAGGGGTTGACGGTGAGTCAGCTGGTTTCATTACTCAACCGGCATGCCAAAACGGTTCCACCCAGTCTGATCAAGGCATTGGAGCGCTGGGATAAGCTGGGCAATGATGCTCGGTTCGAGAAAATGGTTGTATTGAGGGTGGTCTCAGAGGATATCCTGGTTGCATTGCGTAAATCACGTGCCAGCCGTTTTTTGGGTGAATCGCTGGGACCAACGACTGTGGCGGTTAAGACTGGGGCAGTCGATAAGGTGCTGGGAGCATTGGCGGAATTGGGTTACCTGGGTGAGAAACGCGGAGATGTTGAGTGATTTTACCAATTAAGAATAGCTGCGCTAACATACTCCTCAATCAGCCGGGCGATATGCGGCAGGGATTCTTCGACCTCTGGGCTAAGCGCTTCACCCAGGTCGAGCTGACCAGCTTCGATCCCAATCACAACCAGCTGTTCAGGTAAATTGCCAATTGCGAGCTGCCTCCCAAGGGAGAGGGTTTCAGCCACTCCCCAACCATGGGCGGAGCCGGACCCATTATTAAAAGACTCCAGCTGAGATTCCGTTAATCGGTGGATTGTGCCTGGTTTGGCACCCGAATGTACGGCATCCACCAGGATGGCAAAGTGGGCGCCTTCCAGTAAATTTAGCAGACCAATACCCGGCAGCTCAGCCAGCGCCACCTGCACGTCTGGGCGTTGAGCCTGTGCCGTGTATTTTTCAACCCATAAACGCACAGCAGATAAGCCAGCGGCATCATCCCCACGCAGGCTCTGACCAAGGCCAATGATCTTGATGGCGCCGATGAGATTATTCCCGGCGCCATCGATAGAGCCGTTCATTAGCGCTCGATTTTCAGATTCAGGAAGTGGGTCGCGCAGGAAATGCACGGGTCATAGGAGCGGAGCAGATGCTCGAAGGATAGCGAGGCTTCTTCCTGGGGTTGTTTGACTACTGCGGGAGCCAGCGTCCAAAGATCGGCTTCCATCTGGGCGAAGTTTTGGGCTGTGGGTGGAGTTATCCGGGCGAAACGGATCAGACCCTGCTCATCCACAACATAACGGTGGTAGAGCAAGCCGCGGGGCGCTTCGGAAACACCAACGCCTTCGCCGGGACGGATTTTGATCTCTTTAAAGCTGGGACCTTGAGGCTGGTAGGCATTGGCAAGCTCAACTGCGAGGTCACAGGAGTGTACCAGCTCGATGGCACGGGCAATCAACCCTTTGTACGGGTTGCGCAGGGGGAGCTTCAACCCTATACCCCGGGCCGTCTCACGCGCAACCTGGCGTAATTTCTTGTAATTCAGATTAAGGCGAGCGAGCGGACCGACGAAATATGTACCGTTATCGGCGGTATGGCTGTGCAAGGCATTGGACCGTTCAACTTGGGTTTCGATATAGTGTTTTTCAAAGTCCAATGGGGAAATGCGCTTCCCTTTTGAGGAGAGAATGTCGCCTTCATAAATAGCATATTCATCGATGCGGTTGAGGGCGACAAATTCATAGTCCTGCTCGAAATCCGGATATTTCAAGGTAGCAGCCCATTTTACGGTGTCAATGGATGCCTGTAAGGCCCACTCCAAATCAGGGACCAAGGCACGGATGGCATCCACAGACGGCCAGCGGTAAAAGCCTCCAACACAGGTATTGACCGGATGAACCGATCGCCCACCAATCGTTTTTAGCAGGTCATTGCCGATCTTTTTGAGTTTGAGGGCCTGCTTGACCAGGTCTGGAGCATCGGCTGCCAGGCTAATGGCACTTTCGTATCCCACCAGATCAGGTGCCTGCAGCAGGTAGATGTGAAGGGCATGGCTTTCGATGTATTCTGCGCAGTACAGCAGCTGGCGCAGCTGACGGACATCGGGTGAAATTGTTACCCCAAGGGCAGCTTCCAATGCTTGTACCGAGCTCATCTGATAGGCCACCGGGCAAATCCCGCATATACGGGCGGTGATATCGGGGACATCCTGGAAGTAACGTCCATGCAGGAAGCCCTCGAAGAAGCGGGGCGGCTCATAGATATTCAGGAGGATTTCATTAACGGCTCCATCCTTCAAACGGATGGTCAAGGCACCTTCGCCCTCCACACGTGCTAATGCGGGGATGTGGATATCCTGGTTCATGATTGCCCTCCAGTGGTTTGGATAGGTGCTGGTGGTAAACTCTCAGCTGCCTGGCGAAAAGCCGGTGCATTGTTGCTGATATTGGTCAGCAGGCCTCTCACTTCTCCGGGGAAGCGTTCAACCGGAGCCAGGGTTGCCAGGACGGTCTTCATATCCTCGTTTGGGGCGGGACCGAAGCAGCCATAACAGCCACGACCGTTGGCTGGGCAGAGCACACCGCAGCCTGTGCGGGTGGCGGGGCCCAAACAGGGTACTCCCTGAACCACGATCACGCAGGCAATGCCCCTGCGCTTGCAATCCAGGCAAATGCTGTGAGTGGGGAGGTTAGGACGACGTTTTTGCAGTAAAGCCTGAATGACCTCGACCAGCTGATATTTATTCACCGGGCAGCCCCACAGCTCATAGTCGACTTTGACGTGCTCGGAGATGGGGGTTGAGGTCGGCAGCGTATGCAAGTATTCCGGATGTTCATACACCGCCATGGCCAGGTCATCCAGGTTGGCAGTGTTGCGCAAGGCTTGAATACCGCCCGAGGTCGCGCAGGCCCCGATGGTTACCAGGGTTTTTGCTTGCTTGCGGATCTCCTGGATGCGTTCAGCTTCATGAGGGGTGGTGACCGACCCCTCAACCAGAGCAATATCGTAAGGCGCGGGCTGTATAAGGCGGCGCGCTTCAAGGAAATATGCGATCTCGATCGCGCCCACCAGGTCCAGCAGCTCGTCTTCCAAGTTCAAAATGCTGAGCTGGCAGCCATCACAGGAAGAAAATTTGTATACAGCAACGGATGGTTTGGCCATTAGAGCTCCTCCACATTGACGTACGGCTGCAGCTTATCGAAGCTAAATACAGGACCATCCTTGCAAACAAAGAAAGGTCCTACCTGGCAGTGACCGCAGGAGCCAAGCCCGCACTTCATATTGCGCTCGAGGGAAACGTAGATGCGCTCGGGAGGCACCCTTCTTGCCAGGGCTTCAAAGATGACGAAGCGGATCATAATTTCAGGACCACAGGTTAAAATGACAGTATTGCGCGGGTCAATGCGGGTATTGTAGAACAGGATGGGGACGACGCCCACCCGACCCTGCCAGGTATCGTCACCACGATCCACCGTCACCTGGAGCTCAATATCTTCATCCTGCCAGGTTTTGTACTCACGGGTGAACTGCAGGTCATTGGGGGTACGCGCCCCGTAGAGGACAATGACCTTGCCAAAATCCTTCCTGTGGTGGCTGATGTAATAGAGCAAAGGGCGCATGGGGGGAAGACCAATTCCACCCGCAGCAATCACGATATCCCTGCCAATCCAGTGGTCTAACGACCACCAGCTGCCAAAGGGTCCTCGCACGCCCAAGATATCTCCCACCTCCATGCGGTTGATGGCTGAGGTGACATTGCCTACTGAGCGGATGGTATGTCCGATTCGGCGGGTATCTTCCATATCGGAGCTGATCGAAATTGCCACCTCACCCAATCCTGGTACAGAGATCATATTAAATTGCCCCGCTTTGAAGTGGAATCCTTCCTGCAGACCAGGGTCGAGGAACTTCAGCCAGTAGGTTGATACATTGGGAGCTTCACGCACGATGTCGCTGATCTCAGCCCAATATGGCTGCATGGGTGCAGATGGAGAGATGGCGTGGGGGTTGCCGATAGTTTGGATCATGCCTGCACCTCCTCCCGGATTGCTTTCAGCTCCATGGTCACGTCAATCTTGGCGGGGCACCAGGTGATACAGCGCCCACAGCCGACACAACCGGAGGTACCGAATTGCGCATACCAGGAACCGAATTTATGGGTTAACCACTGCCGATAGCGGGAGCGGGCATTCGGTCGTGAATTTCCACCGACGATATAGGAATAATCAGGGTTGAAACATGAATCCCACAAACGCTCGCGGCGCGCATTTTGACCAGCCAGGTCAGCCGAGTCACGTGTATCCCAACAAAAGCAGGTCGGGCAGACCTGGGTGCAGCTGCTACAGCTCATACAACGCCGGGCTACATCATCCCATTGACGAGCGTCCAGGTTGTTGAGCAGCAGCTCGGGTAAATCCTGAGGTCGAGGCAGGCTGCGACCCATCCTTGTGCTGGCATCCTCCAGGCTTTTTTGACCGGCTTGGAGCCAAAAGGCACTGGTCGGCAGGATCGGCATTCCTTCCATCACCAGGCGCCCGGCCTCAGAACCTAACTCGACCAGGAAAACATCATCCAGCTCGGTGAGGTTCAGGTCAAAGCCCTGGTTTGTTTTTGGTCCTGTCCCCATGGAGGCGCAGAAACCGGTCCCGCAAGGATGGAGGCAGTTGACCGCCAGGATAAAAGCGCTCTGCCGGCGAGACCAATAGATGGGATCTTTCCATTCTTCACGGAGAAAGATGCGGTCTTGGATCTGGATGGCGGCCAGATCGCATGGAAAAACCCCAAACAGGGCTAAAGGTGTCAGATCAGTGACCTGCTCCGCTGTCTGCCAGCGTCCTTTTTCATCACGGGTAAACTCTGCAAGCTCAGTCTGAGGTGGAAAGAAGAACTGCTTCCAGGATTGCGCGCCGGGGGTAACATCAAAGTAACGGGGATGACCGGTGTAAACCAGACGATAACGGGCAGAATCCTGCTGGCTGATGTAACCCTTGGGCAAGTCATGGGCACCCTTGAGAGACTTGTATACAATGACACCATCCTGGATTTGAGGCCCGAGCACGCTATACCCCATCTGGTTCAGTTTGGCAACCAGCTTGTCCAGTGCAGCCTTTGGAATAGCTACAGTTGATCCCACAGAAGCGTAAATATCTGCCATGCTAGTCCTCTTTTTGTTCGACGGGGTTGGCGAACATATCCAGCAGCTGCAGACGTCCGGTCAGTAGACGACCCGCAACCACGTTAACCAGCCGGCGCATCACAAAATAACCAAAGTCATGGTCTTCATCGCACAACTTGCGGAGCTCAGCGGCATCAAATGCTACCAGCCGGCTGGGCAGGACTGCCCTCGCTCCAGCGGTGCGCTGGCGGACTACCGGGGTTACGCTTGACCAGCCGACCTCTTCCATCGGTTCTGCGGTGAGGATACGAATACGGCCGTGGCCAGGGACGCTCATTTCGATAGCCACGCGACCTTCCAGCACCACATAGAGATAATCTTCTTTGTCACCCTCATGGAAGATAATCTGACCGGCATCAAATTTAAAGATTTTTGCTATACCGAGGATTTTATTAAAGTGTTCGGGAGCCATCATCTGGAACCATGGGATAGCCTCCAGAGCCCTGATCAATTCCTTTTGAGCTGTCATAATCCGTTCACTCCTTCCCGAATAGACGCAGAAAACCGGGGGAGGGATGTTCTCTCCCCAGGTTAATCCGGTTAAATATTGCGTATATTTTCACAAAGATTTGCCAATTTGTCAGGTGTGTTTGGTCATCAAGTGGTTGGGCAGAATGTCATTCGAAAGTATGAGTATGTACACACCGTAAAAATTACCAGTGGGCGTGATTTTTGGCGATTGCGGAATGCCGGTTTAATATGACCTAACTAATCATATGGCGGATAATCGCATCACCAAACTCGGAACATTTTAGCAGGGTGGCACCTTCCATCTGACGGTGGAAGTCATAGGTTACCGTCTTGGCAGCGATGGCACCTTCCATCCCTTTAATAATATAGTCAGCGGCCTCATTCCAGCCAATGTAGCGAAACATCATTTCGCCGGAAAGGATGAGCGAACCCGGGTTGACTACATCTTTATCGGCATACTTCGGGGCAGTACCATGGGTGGCTTCAAAAACGGCATGACCGGTTGTGTAGTTGATATTTCCACCAGGGGCAATGCCAATGCCTCCCACCTGGGCTGCCAGGGCATCGGAGAGATAGTCACCGTTCAAGTTCATGGTTGCCAGGACGTCAAATTCGCGTGGGCGGGTGATGGTTTGTTGAAAGACAATATCCGCAATCACGTCCTTGATGAGCAGCTTACCCGCCCGAAGTGCTTCATCTTGTTCCATATTGGCAGCGTCTTCCCCTTTCTCATCCTTGGTGCGCTCCCACTGGGCCCAGGTGTATACCCAATCACCGAATTCTGATAAAGCCAGCTCATAACCCCAATTTCGAAAGGCGCCCTCGGTGTATTTCATAATGTTGCCTTTATGTACCAGGGTGACAGAGCGGCGCTGATTATCGAGCGACCATTGGATGGCGGAACGCACGAGACGGAAGGTTCCCTGTTTCGAAACAGGCTTGATGCCAATTCCAGCAGTTTCAGGAAAACGCATTTTTTCATATTCAGCAGGAAATGCTTCTTTTAGCAAGAACATGAACTGTTTATTGCCATCGGTGCCATATTCGAACTCGATCCCGGTATAGATATCCTCGGTGTTCTCGCGGAAAATGACCATGTCCACGTATTCAGGATGCTTGACGGGTGAAGGTACACCCTTGAAGTATCGTACAGGGCGCTGGCAGACATATAAATCGAGCGCTTTGCGTAGGGCTACGTTCAGTGAACGCATCCCTCCACCGATGGGAGTGGTCAGGGGACCCTTAATCCCTACCAAGAACTCATTGAACGCCTGGACAGTTTCATCCGGGAGCCATGAACCGATTTTTTGATAGGCTTTCTCACCAGCGAAGACCTCCATCCATTCGATCTTACGCTTACCGCTATAAGCTTGCTTTACCGCGGCATCAAAAACCCGCTCCGAAGCTCGCCAGATATCGCGGCCTGTGCCATCCCCCTCCACATATGGCAAGATAGGGTGATCTGGCACAGAGAGTTTTCCCCCGGAGATGCTGATCTTATCACCCGACTCAGGCACACGAATGAATTGATAGGTCATGGATGTTCTCCTTTGGCTGGACAAATCCGAGCTTCAAAAACCTCAGATTATCTGAGGCCTCCCCGCCTGCACCTGGTTTATAAATTTTATCACCCTTCGCAACGTCTGCTATAATTCGTGTGCCCTCAGACAAGCCACTGCGTGCGATCACATCCTGGAGGACCAGATGAGTATTGAAAAACCAAATTCTCCGACCAAAGACCAGCCCCGAATAAACTGGCATGCGCTGACATCTGACCAGATCATCAGGCAACTTGCCACGCCACCTGAGACGGGCTTGAGCTCGGAGGAGGCTGCCCGGCGGCTGGAAACGTATGGACCGAACCAGCTAACCGAAGCCCCAGGTGTAACCTTCTGGCAGATGCTATTGGACCAGTTCAATAACTTTGTGGTCATCATGCTGATCGTGGCGGCGGTCATCTCGGCGTTATTAGGTGATTGGATCGAATCTGCGGCAATTCTGACCATCGTAATCTTGAACGCCACGCTAGGGGTGATCCAAGAGCAGCGGGCTGAACAAGCACTGGCGGCATTGAAGAAACTGGCAGCCCCGGATGCAAAGGTAATGCGGGATGGTCAGCGGCAGTCGGTGCCGTCTATGCAGCTGGTGCCGGGTGATATCGTGTTGCTGGAAGCGGGCAACTACGTCCCGGCAGACATCCGGCTGTTGGAGGCAGCCAACCTGCGCATTGAGGAGGCAGCCTTGACGGGGGAATCCGTCCCCGTGCAGAAGGACGCCAACATCCGCCTGGAGGCAGATATCCCCCTCGGAGACCGCAAAAACACCACCTTCATGGGCACGTTGGTATCTTACGGGCGTGGGCGAGGGGTGGTGGTAAGCACCGGCATGCGCACCCAAATCGGCTTGATCGCCGAGATGCTGCAAGCGGTCGAAAATGAGCCCACACCGCTGCAGAAACGGCTTGACCAGCTTGGCAAGATGCTGGGATGGGCAACCCTTGGCATCTGTGGAATAGTGTTTGTGGTCGCAGTTGTGCGTTTTACAGACCTCAGCCTGATCACGGCGACTGATGGTGGGCTGCTGGTCTATTTAAAGTCTGCCAAGCAGGAGATCATCAACATGTTCATGCTGGCAGTTGGATTGGCGATTGCAGCCGTTCCGGAAGGACTACCGGCTGTGGTGACAATCAGCTTGGCGCTGGGGATGGCCGAGATGGTCCAGCGGCATGCGCTCATCCGCAAGCTATCGTCGGTGGAGACGCTGGGCTCGACCACGGTGATCTGTTCTGACAAAACCGGCACACTGACCCAGAATGAGATGACGCTCACACGCATCTGGGTGGACGGCAGGTATCTTACGATCACCGGGAAGGGACGGACGCTCCATGGAGAGTTCCATGAGGATGGTCATCCGGTAGCTTTGGAAGGATGTCCGGGAGTGCAGACTGCCTTGTGGGTGGGAGCTTTGAACAACGATGCGGAGCTGACCATCTCCGGTTCGAGCGAAGAGGAGCAGACCTACCAGATGACCGGGGACCCGACGGAAGGGGCACTGGTGGTGGCGGCAGCCAAAGCCGGAGCGCTGCCCAGACCGCTTAGCCATGCCTACCCGCGTGTCCAGGAGGTGCCTTTCGATTCGGATCGCAAGCGCATGATCACGGTGCACCAGATCAGGGAATCCAGTCCGGATGATTTCTCTCCTTTTTACCATCACGAAACCAGCGGGTACGTGGTGGCGATCAAGGGTGCACCAGACATGGTGCTGGATCTGTGCACGCACTACCAGCGCATGGATGATACGCATACGCCCTTAACCGAAGAGCAACGCATGCGCATCCTGAACGCGAATGACCGATTGACCCAGGATGCCCTGCGGGTGCTGGGAGTGGCATACCGCGTGAGCCAGAGCATGCCTGTCATGGAGGACCTGGAAAAACTGGAAGAGGGGATGATCTTCGTGGGCCTGGTGGGGATGATCGACCCTCCACGACCGGAGGTGACGCAGGCGCTGGTAAAAGCGAGCAAGGCGGGTATACGCACGATCATGATCACGGGTGATTTCCCCAATACGGCGCGGGCAATCGCCGAGGCAATTGGCCTGCTGAAGCCCAATCACCAGGTGCTGAGCGCGGAGGAGCTTGATGCCTTGAGCGATGAGCAGCTCAGGCAGCAGGTAGAATATACGGACGTGTTCGCACGAGTCTCACCGGAACATAAGCTGCGCATTGTGGAAGCCTTGCGGGAGGACAACGAAGTGGTGGCGATGACGGGGGATGGTGTGAATGACAGCCCCTCGATCAAGCGCGCCAATATCGGAGTGGCGATGGGCATTACCGGGACGGACGTGGCGAAGGAAAGCGCCGACATGGTGCTGACGGATGACAATTATGCCTCCATTGTGTCGGCAGTGGAGCAGGGACGGATCATCTACGATAACATCCGCAAGTTCGTCTACTTCCTGCTATCGTCGAATGTGGCAGAGATCATGGTGATCTTCCTGGCGACGCTGGCGGGGCTGCCCTCACCGCTGACGGTGATCCAGCTGCTGTGGCTGAACCTACTGACGGATGGGGCACCCGCCCTGGCGCTGGCAATGGAAAAGGGTGACCCGGCGATCATGGAGCGACCCCCACGACCCCCCTCTGAGCCGATCATCAACAAGACGATGCAATGGGGAATTGTGATCCAGACCATTGCCCAAACCGGAGTAGTGTTGGGGGCGTTCGGAGTGGGGCTTCTGTGGCACTTGCAAGCGGGAGCACTGGTGCCGGCGGGGATGAACCCGCTGGTATATGTGCTGCAACATAACTGGCGTGGGGTGGATGTGCAGACAGCAGAGACCATGGCGTTTGCAACGCTCAGCCTGTGCGAGCTATTCCGGGCATATACGTGTCGCTCGGAGCGGATATCCATTTTCAAGCTGGGCGTGTTCTCGAACAAGTATATGCAGTACGCGGTGGGGCTATCCATCGGGCTGCTGATACTGGTGGTCAGCCTGCCGTTCCTGCAGCCGATCTTCAACACGCACTTACCGAGCCCGCGCGAATGGGCGGTGATATTGACGTTCTCGCTGGTGCCGGCGGTGGCAGAGGAGGTTTATAAGGCATTCCGGAGGTTGAGGGAGGCGAGAAGGGGGAATTGAATTGAAATAAAACAATTGCATTCAATAACTTGGGACGGTTGGTTTGTAAAAGGACTTTGGTAGGGGCACGGCATGCCGTGCCCCTACATTTAGGACAGGATGATTCGTTGCGCGAAAAAACGAATCGAAACGAATGAAGAATGATGGCAGGGCAAAAAGCGGGGGAGGGGAAATCATCCTCGAATAAGAACTTGTCAACAGATGACATAGCGGATTATCGGATAAAACCTGTTTCAAACAGCCACTTATGTGAAGGAATTGATGGAAGAGAAACAATCCATGTACAAGAGAGGCAGGAATGGTGAAACCAGGAAGACATCCAGCAGAAAGAGCTGGACGGGCTTACAAGTACACGAATTTACCCCCTCCCGCATCCCCCAACCTCGCTCACATAGGTCGTTCGCAAGGTTAGGGGAGGAGTAAAGAACCGTCCACGAATGAGAGAGACACGACTGGGGCTCTGTAAATGGATGGGATAACGGATACCGGGAAGGACACCCGGCACAGGTTAGCGGATAAAAGAATCTTGGATCACGAGAGCACGAAAGCTAGAACACGAAAAACGCGAAAAGAAACTCGAATAACGCGACTAAAGGCATAACCAACGACATGCTTACAGGAATGGTGAAAAGAGGGTAAACACTGCCTGAAAAAAAGGAGAGTTCTGATAGTATTATAGCACATATGTTCTAGATCACAAGAGGTTTATGAAGATTTAAGATTAGAGTTTTGGCATAACTCAATAATCTTGCCCAAAATAAAGGAAAGAGAAAATATTATATAGAATTACGGCCAAACTGTTGGGAATTTATCAGACCAACCAACAGGAACACCTATTTTACCGAGTTCGAACACATCGCCTGTTTGTAAATTCAATACCACCATTGATTTACCAAAATAACCGTAGGCTATATACTCTGCATCCGGAGACCAAAATACATCTCCGATAAAATTTTCACCGAGAATTGGACACTGATAAATATTCTGGCTATATTGTAAATTGTAAATAAAAGCCGATTGTTCACCAGCTTCACTTTTTAAGGTGAGTGCAAGATTTCGGCTATCCGGTGACCACTTTATCGATCCTACTTGATAACCGGAGAAAGAATCTGAAAGTATCGTTTCCATTTCTCCTTCTCGAGAAAGAATGGAAACCAATCCTCTATTTATACTATCCCCCAGAACAGCGTATGCAACATATGAACTGTCCGGTGACCAGTCAATTTGGACTCCGTACGGGATCTGAACTTTGGCAGACCAGATTGTATGGTTGTATATCAGGTCAAAGAGAGTAAAGCCGTCGGATGACTGGTAGAGCACACGGCTCATATCGGGTGAAAATCCCATGGATTGATTACTATTAGTATTATCGAGTTTAGTAATTACATCAGGGATTAGAACACCACTAAAAGTATCGATGACACTTGAGCGACCCTCATAGCTCGAAAGCAAGAACTCTGGCCAAACTCGAATATTGAAATATCCATAAAGGAGATCATTGTTGATCCAATAACCGAAATCGAAATCTCCAAGCAGATAACCCTCCGGAATAGTACTTTGAATGCTACTTGTATCTAGCACATTCTCAACCTTTTCACCCGAAGCTGAAAGCAATACAATTTTTGGATTTCCATAAATCACATTCCCTTCAAAATCATAAGAAACTGGAGAAAACGCCAGCCAGTTACCGTTAGGAGAGAATCCGAAAACATCATAGCGCTGTGTCTGATTAACTGGAAGCTGTGAATAAGTTAATGGTGAACCGCCAACAGTCTTCATACCAGGGCCACCAACATACATCCCATGAAATATCTCCTCTCCCTGATAGATTATTGTTCCAGGCAATCCAAAATCGACTTGCGGTTGCTTAGGAATTCCTCTCCCTGAACATACCGGGATTGGTCCTTTATTTGTGACGGTCTGTACGGAAGTGGTGGGCTGTTTGGTTTGGGTAGGTGGAAGGTGCGAGATGTCCACCATCCGAGTTGGGTAGGGAGGAGGTGTTACGGTAAACGCCTGTGGAGGAACCGAAGTGCTCGGAATATTAGATATCGGCGGTTTCGTTTCCGATGGGGAAATTAACGTGCAGGCGGAAAGGAGGAGCGCCAGGATGATTGAAGCAAGAAGTGATTTACTGAATCTATTGTGCATTGTGGCTCCAGTTAAAGAATAGCAAGAATGAGAACGGAAGTCAAATGAATCTAGGGATCCATTCTATGGGTGACCTTTGGACATAGTCGAGCCTTAATATAGGCAGGGAACTCCGCGATGTATACTCGGTGGGACGCCGGTGGATAGAATCCACCGGCTACGAGCGGGAAACCATAGAGGCGGGTTGAGGTTATATTTTGGAGACAAGAGGAACAATTAGACTTTGGGAAGTCTGGGATTCCGCATCTATGAAACACTGTACGGGCCGGGATCGCCGATCCCGGCTACAAAACCTTAAAGAACCCGAAAAAAGGGGCGGTTCTGTTGTAAAGGCGCAGCGGTGGAATTTAGAGTGAATATCTTTGGATTCCACCCCTCCGGTCAAAAATTAAACCGGACAGGTGCGTTTCTACGAGGGGAAATGGTCGTTATGTGAATCATACGGGCCGGGATCAGCGATCCCGGCTAAAATAGAACCCGGCTACAAAATAGATCCCGGATACGTAACCAGTGATGATCAGGCGATTTTGTAAATAGATAATAAACACACCTTCCTCTTGTATAATATAACTGCGAGGCGAGGTTTGATGAAGCCGGGTAAGATGGCTATAGCCGTAAATCCGGCTTATTCAGTGGAGTATTACCCAAATAAGGATGACGCATGGCGCTTGATTTCCTTCAGGTAAGCCAGCAAGTGAAGCAGATGGGCGAGACTGCCCTCCAGCACCAGGCAGACCAAAAAACCAGGTTGGCGGAAACGCGGGCAATGCTGGAGGAGAGCGCCGGGGATATCGAGCTGCTGCAGCAGAAAGTGCAGGAAGTCGTGCGCAATTACGACCAGACCCTGCGCTGTGCGGTGCCGGTAAACGAGGCATTGAATACAAGCCAACCCCTGCCGCCCATGCCCGAGCTGGTGACGTTGATTGCTGCGGATGGCTCGCAGATTTTCGCCGACCGGCACGCCGAGGTGGAATTCTGCCTGGTGAATACAGGGGCAATCATCATGCGCTGCGGATTGCCGGATGCGCCGGTGACGAGCATCCAGAGCCGGCTGATCTACGCCGAGGAGCTAGAGGGCATGTCGGATGACCGGCTGTCATTACAGCGTGACCTGGCAGAACGGACGAGGCTGCTGGAATTAGCGTCGCAAGCGCCTGCACCGGTGATCACGCTCACGGATGGGCCATTGGAGCTGTGGACCACCACGCTCGAAGAAGGACGAGTGGCGGGAGAGTTCAAAAAGTCACTGGATCTCTATCTGGCGGTGCTACGCCAATTGTATGAATTAAATGTGGTGACCGCGGGGTACGTGGATAAACCTGGAGCAGACCTGGTCGTGCGTCTGCTGGAAGTGGCCAAGGCAGGGGCAAGCGACTTAAAAGAGATGCGCAAATTTCACCCCTTCAAAGGGGTGACCGACAGGGAGCTTTATAGAGACGTCCTGCGGCCGGGTGAGCGGTCAGCGATTTTCAGCATCCAGTCGCGCTCATCCAAACCCTACCAGGGGGAGCTTGGGCTGCATTTCTTTTATCTCAACGTGGGGAAGACGGAACACCCCTACCTGGCGAGGGTAGAAATCCCGGCATGGGTGGCGGAGGATCGAGCCATGCTGGATAGCCTGCATGCCGCGCTGGTGAGCCAGTGCCGGACGATCGGGGCGCGCGCATATCCATATCTGCTGCACAGAGCGCATGAGACCGCGGTAGTCAGCCTGGAAGATAAGGATCAGGTGACGCAGATGATCGTGAATGAGCTGCGCAAGCGTGGGTTGGACGTGGCGGGCGTATCTGCCAAGCAGTATAACAAGGACGTATCGGGAATTCGGACGAGGTATGGAGCATGAAACAATTCGAGATTGGGAGGCTCTTGCGGGCTGGCACCACCGGGTTTGTGGTGGGCTGCCGGGTGGCTCAAATTGATGCGCCTTCATTTGGAGCGCTGGTGCGGGTATCCTTGGATGGGGATTACCAGGTGTATGGCTTAATCCATGATATCCATATTGATGATGATGGGCTGGTGAGGCAGCTGGTCACGGCGGAGGGGGTGGATGAGGCGGTGATTGCCGATAACCGGGTCAACCGCAATGTACCGCTGGAGCTGAGCGTGCTGACAGTGGGGTACAGACTGGATGGGAAGATATCGCACCTGTTGCCGCCCCGACCTCCGCTCAGCCTGGATATGATTTATTTGTGTTCAGGGGAGGAGGTGAGGCAGTTCACCGGCAGCGGGAGGTTTGGGTATTTCAGGCACCTGTTGCGAGCGGTAGACATGCCGGTGGGGGAGCTGCTGGCGGCACACATTCAGCAGGCTGCGGCTGCGCATGCGGAGGCGGGGGAGGTGGAGTGGAAGAATGCAGCTACGCAGGAGCTGATCACGTTGCTGAGGGATGATTATGGTACGCTGATGAGCGTACTCGGTGCACTAGGCGATGCGGGTAAAGAATACCACTAAGGACAGTAAGGACACAAAGGAAAATATAAAGGTTTTAAAATAGAAGAACTCCATTAGGGACGCAATGAAAAAAATCCATTAGGGATACGAATATATATATTAAATAAAAAAAATAACCAATAAATACATAACGTGAACAAATGGATTTATT
>JBGPBQ010000015.1:0-28854 GCA_041481345.1 Anaerolineae bacterium | reverse complement strand
CTTTGCTGGAAAACCGCCAGCCTGGCGAGGTTGGTTTGGGCAGGGGTGCCCCCATCCGGGTGCTGGACATGGCGTGTGGCAGTGGCTCATTCCTGTTGGGGGCTTATCAATACCTGCTGGATTGGTACCTGAGCGCCTATACCGCCTCTGAACCGGAGAAGTTGGCTGCAGGTCGCTCCCCCCAATTGGTGCAGGTCGGTCACGGTGACTGGAGGCTGACCACTACTGAGCGTAAGCGCATTCTGCTCGACCATATCTACGGGGTGGATATAGACCCGCAAGCCGTGGAAGTCACCAAGCTTTCCCTGCTGCTCAAAGTGCTGGAGGGTGAAAGCCAGGATACCGTTGGCAAACAGCTCAGCCTGTTCCACCAGCGCGCCCTGCCGGACCTGGGTCAGAATATTAAATGCGGCAACTCTCTGATTGGTCCCGACTTTTATTCTCTTAAGCAATCCACTTTCCTCGATCCCGAGGAGCAGTACCGCATCAACGCCTTCGATTGGCAACACGAATTCGCACAAGTATTTGATAAACCGGCTCGCACATTGTGGTTGGTCACATTCGTCACGCATAACTCACGCGTTTCAGAGCGCATGGTGACCTATGGCGTCAAATCTGGCGACCCGTTAATCTTGGATGCCTCTGATCGCCTGCTCATTGCCCAAAACATCTCTGATTGCTGCCATACTCATCATCTTCCAGTCGTTGCTTGGAATGTGCTGCCTGATCATGTTCATATGATTTTGGCAGCCGAGGACGAGCGTGAATTGGACGAACAGGTTCGGAAGATCAAAGGGTTTAGCTCGTTTTCCTTTCAGCGTGCTCGCGGTTTGGATGCGGGAGGGCATGTTTGGGCGCAGAAATATCACCATCTGCTGATCACTGACCAGCGCATGCTCGAAAACGCCTATACCTATGTGATGGATAACCACGTCAAACATGCCGATCAATGGGGGCAAGAGCTCATCGACTCGTTTGCAGCCTATCTGCCATCTTCCTCCTTCGGACCCCCTCCATCCACTATCCCCACCTCACTATCCACCGCACCCGCTACTCCCATCTTCTCCACCCCAACAAGGGGCCCAACAAGGGGCTTAAGCCCCTTGTTATACCCATCGGCACCAACCTCGCCATCCCCCTCGTTGATGGACGTACGGGATGAGCTGTGCGTCACCCCAGAAATAGCCTGTCAGCCTTCACCCGGTGGCTTTGATGTCATCATCGGCAACCCGCCGTATGTACGTATTCAGGCGCTCAAAGAGTGGGCACCGGTTGAAGTTGAATTCTATAAACAACGCTATATCTCAGCTAGTAAGGGTAATTATGATATTTATGTAGTTTTCGTGGAAAAGGGATTGGGCTTGCTGGATAGTAATGGTCGTTTGGGTTTTATTCTTCCGCACAAGTTCTTCAACGCCCAATATGGTATACCGTTACGCACCTTACTATCCGAAGGTAAACATCTTGCCAAAGTGGTACATTTTGGCGATCAGCAAGTATTTGAAAACGCCACTACTTACACCTGCTTGATGTTCCTGGATAAAACCGGGCAGGAGAAATTCGAGGTAGAAAAAGTAGATGATTTGCAAGCCTGGCGCATTGGTACAAAAGGTGTGGAGGGTGATCTTCCGGCTGCCCGTGTCACGCCCATAGAATGGAATTTCACCGTGGGCAAAGGCGCGGATCTGTTTTATAAGCTCAGTCATATGCCAGTGAAGTTGGAAGATGTTGCTCATCGAATATTCCAAGGATTCAAGACCGGCGCAGACCCTGTTTTTATATTGAAAGAACGCACAGACGATTTATTATTTTCTCTGGCATTAAATTGTGATGTATCGATTGAATCGAAATATTTACGGCCGCTATTCAAGTCTGGAGAGATGAAACGTTATTTTCTACACAAGAATAAGAGATATGTAATCTTTCCATATAGCAATGGATCGTTAATAGAATGGAATGAATTAGTATCTACAGCTCCAAAAACGGCAGCATATTTAGAAAAATGTAAAGATATATTAGCTAAGCGAGAAGATGGTCGTTGGATAGGTAAATATTGGTATTGTTACAGTAGAAATCAAGCATTAGAAGTTATATCAAACCCAAAATTACTAACCGCAGATTTAAATCCATTTGCGAATTACTGTTACGACCAATCCGGACAAGCTTGTTTTCCAGGTGGAGCAGCAGGCGGTTATGGAATTGTTCTTGATGATAATATGTATTTGTATGTACTTGGTTTATTAAACTCAAAGGCTGTCGATTGTTTTCATAAACAAATATCAACTAATTATCGTGGTGGTTGGTATGGATACGATGCAAAAGTTATCCGAAATATCCCGATTCATACAATCAACTTCTCTGACCCCGCTGATGTTGAATATTATGATCAGATGGTTGCTTATGTCGAGCGCATGCTCACCTTGCAACAGCAGCTTTTCTTAGCCCTCACCCCTACCGAGAAAAACCTCCTCTAGCGTCAGATCGAATCCACCGATGCCCAGATCGATGCACTGGTGTTTGAGCTGTACGGGTTGACGGAAGAGGAGATCAAACTTGTAGTTGGACAGTAAGTATAAACTCCTTGAGATTGCCGATTATTTTGAGCAGTACATTATATAAACTGAATCGCAGCAGACAACCAAAGATGATGTTAGTTCAGAAAAAAGTAACCATTCAATTACTGAGACTGAAAAGATTAAATTATATAACTAACAACTTCGAATGCTTGTTTAATGTTTCAGTGGTCGATTCTCGCTTTGTAGGGCAACCCAGAGAACGTAGCCAAACCACCTTTTACAATATCAAGGCATCAATGACATGGGAGTTGAGAGTAGACTGGAGAATGGATGACGATAGTGACGAAATGAATGTTTTGAGAGTATTGCGCGAGTATTGTTCGGAATATGTAGCCGAAAGGATTAAACTGGGGCTTCCAATAGAAAATGAACTTCTGCTTAGCGTAGAGAATTCTCCGGATAATTGTCCTTATGATATTTCCCTCATAACCGATCCAACTACCGTTTTATCTTTTACTATCGAATTTGATTTTCAAAGTGTCTCATTGCAAGGGATCGAACTCTATGTTGATGATATCGATTCTTTTAACAAAGTGCGAAACGTTAAGCCACAGGAAGTAAAAACTCTACTCCCACTTAATCTATCTGAAAATGAGATACAGACATTCTTAGAGGAAATATTAGGAGAAAATTTCCACCAAGATGATTGGGGAGGTGAACTCAATGATTTTATCACCTCATTCGTGAGAGTCGGTGGAAAGCGTATGAGAGCGGCGTTCTTGCTCAAAGGGAACGGAACAAAGGGTAAACTTACTATCGCAAAATGTGGTAAGAACGGCGATCAAATCGTAAGGCTTTTTGAAGCTCCTGTTGGTTTATACATTATCCAACATGTAGGAGAAATTGACCAACGGGTTATATTTGATTTATGGACAAAAGTCCAGCTTAAAGTTTCCAAGGGTGAAAAATGCCAGATGTGTGTCCTTGACGGGACAGAGACAGCAAGAATCTTGAGGGCATATGGGAAGATATGATTTGCACGCATAACAAATGCGTGAATACAGCCGACGGCTTTGACGCCCTCTTAGCAATGCAAGCCGGTAGGCCGCTTACCGCAAAGCTAAGCAATTCGTAATTATCAAATTCAAAGACCAGGGATTAATATAATGACAGATGCACAAACGGTTTTCACTATTCTTTATGGACTTTATTTCGCTGCAATCGTAACTCTTACTGGGCGATTCCAACCGTTTGATACACCATCAATGTATAAGTTGAAAGGACGAGCTTGGTTTAGGATGTTTATCTCATTATTCTTGCTGGATTTTCTACCTCTGGGTTATTTCGTCCTCGTATTGAATTGGTTATCAAAGGTAAAAAATTTTCCAATTAATTTTTGGTCAATGCTTGCGCTTCTCATGCTCAGCTTGACGGGCTTTGGTTTTTACAGGATATATTTCGGGGTTATGTTGATCAAATACAACAAGAAATCTATTTTCTATGGAGACAAACTGCCCATAACATTGGAAGAGGAGTTGAATAAGCGTGACGAATCGCATAGGGAATGGATAGCACACGTGATACCAGGTATAGTTTGGATATTGGTTACTACAATGTGGGGTGGTTTGTGGATATTGCTCCATAAACCTTAATTAGGCTGCCCTTCACAAGCCTGCGTCTTGAGTAAAATTTCTTCTCGCTCTAATTTTTCGAGTACATCCTTTGATGGGTGGCACTTACCACTCTTTAAAAGTTGTATCTGTCTATAAGACAAACCTGCTATTATCACTCCTTCAAACATTTTGCCACAACCTCCCCAGCCTCCCTCCACCCTCCGGTCATTCCTTAACCCAAAACACCGCCCGGAACAAGTATCTTTCAATGCCTTGTCCCGGGCATTATTGGGTATACAATAAAATTGCGGTAAGTTTACATCTGGGGCATCGGGACGGCGCCCAGCTGCTGCAATACTCCCATGCCGGTTCAGCTGGTGCCTCACCGCTTATTGTACTAACCCGGATGGTAGGGTCAATTTAGCTTCGAATTCGAATCCGGCTGCGGTGGAAGTAGGTTCCGCCGTGGCTGCCCAAGTCGATCAGGAATGCGACCCCCAGCACAATCCATTCGTAGCCCGTGATGCCTCCCGGGTAGAGAAATAGATAGGCCAGGGTCGTCCAGGGCAGGAAAATGGCACCCACCAGCGTCCATAGCCAGCCAGGGATCACCGGGACGTTCGGCAGGACCCAGCTCTTAAAAGGTAGCTCATGGGAATGCGGGTTCGCCAACCACCAGTATACAATACCGATCCGTGAAATAAGTACTAAAAAGATTGTTGTAAAACAGCACATGGCCCCTCCTTAGTTGAGCACTGAGTTTAGCTTGACCAGTACTATTTTAGTGCTTTGTCGGTGTATTTTCAAGGGTCGGCAGATGTGCAATGCCAACAAGCCACAGATGAAGGTATCATGCCTCGAATCAAGAAGACAAAAAACCCAGCCACAATCAGCCCCGACGCTGTTCCAGGCCAGTTTTTTAAACTAAAACACCGCCCGGGCAAGGTTCTTTCAATCACCGGTCCCGGGCGCTATTCGGTCTACGATAAAAGTGCGTTAATCTTACATCTTAGGGACGGCTCCCAGCTGCTGGAGCAGACCGAGGGCATCAAAATTTACCCAGTTGTCGGTGGCTTTCCCATCGACAATTTTAAAAATACCGCTAGCAGTGATATGGATCGTTTTGCCAGTCGGGGCAATCCCCATCATTACGCCGGTATGTTTACCAGTGATCGAGAAACGCAAGGCAACTTTGTCACCTTCAGCGACACTATCTTCGATGTTCACCTTGCGGTCTGAGAAGGCGCTCCATAGATCAATCAGCTGCTTTGCACCTTCGAGCCCTTGCATGGGGGGCAGCGAAGGGTCATGATTGACCCAACTCGGTGCGAAGTATTTATCCACATTTTGGGTATCGCCTTTTTCGAACGCGAGTAACAAGTTACGGATTACAGACTTATTGGTTTCAGTGCTCATTCTTTTTCCACCTCTAATGGTTTGAATTTTATTATATGACTTATTTTATCCGTCATGTCACATTAGATGCGGAGTAATGATTATCGTTACAGGCGCAATGACCCCACTCGAGGCAGACGATACCTGTCAGAAACTGCCATCCATCGGATTATTCCACGGATTTCTATGCAACCCACACCCTCACCCGCGTTATAGAGGTTTTATCCGAAGGCTAGTCATTTCTAGATATTTAATTTAATCCTTTGTGTCCTTTGTGTTATTCTTTATTTCCCCTCCACCTTCCTCAGCACCTTCAGGATTTCCTCCCCATATTGCTCCCGCCTCCACGGCACGTCTTGTAAACACTCCGCCAGGGCGTCCTTCTCGAGCGGGTTCTTGTTTGCCAGTGCGTGTAGCAGGTCGCGCGGCAGGATGATGTCTGACTCGACCTCCAGCTCGCTGGCTTTGTGTTTGCGCCACTGTTTCAGCGCTTCCACGCGTGCCAAAAAGCGGTCGTCCGGCCTGACGTTGTGCGGCCTGTGGATCGGGCTGGCTTGCAATCCACGCTGGACAGCTTGCAGGATGGCCTTCCCGTGCCGGTCCACCTGGTGGTTGGTCATCCCTGGAAGCACCTTCAGCTCGTCCAGGCTGCCTGGCAAAGCGCTGGCTATGGCGTGCAGGGTGTGGTCGCTGATCACCTTGAACAGCGGTCGGTTCCTCTGACTTGCCACCTCATCCCGATATAAACACAGCTCCTGCAGCACTGCCGTCTGCTGTGGTGACAGTAAATGCGCCCCAGTCACCCGCCAACAGGCCGACTTGCCATTATCTGTATTCGCTTCCACCTGGCACAACCGTCTGAAATCCTCTTGAGCCAGGGCTGCCAACCCTTTCTCTTCGAGCTGGCGCTCCAGCCGCTCACGCAGTTCAATCAGGTAATGCGTATCCTGGCGGGCATAATCCAGCAGGTAATCAGGCAAGGGTCTTTGCCCCCAATTGGCGCGTTGGTGACGTTTATCCACCTGGATATTGAACTCCACCTCGAGGAGTGACCCCAACCCCACTTCTTTGCGTCCCAGGATGCGCGCGGCCAGCATGGTATCGAACATGTTGCTAAAGCTGAAGCTGAAATCGCGTTTCAAGCATAGGAGGTCGTATTCAGCGGCGTGAAAAGTCTTTTGGATGTGTGGGTTGGCAAATATCGGTCCGAGCGGTGCCAGGTCGGTCAATACCATGGGGTCCACCAGGTAATCCGCCTCAAGCGTGGAAAACTGGATCAGGCAAACCTGCTCACGGTAAGCAAACAGACTGTTGGATTCGGTATCGACTGCGAGGATGGGCTGAGCAGAAAGGACCTGGGCCAGCTTTTTCAACCCACCCGGTCTTGTGATGGGCTGACTGAATTCAAAATCGTCCATGCGCCTATTATAGCCCAATTATGTTTGTAGCCGCCATCGTCGATGGCGGATGGCCGGGATCAACGATCCCAGCTACAAGAACCCCCTACTTCGTCTTCTCCATCACCAGCGCCGACTCACCGTCTTGATAATACCTGGTCCACTCCCCAGCCTTGGTGTAACCGTACCTTTCATACAGCCGGATCGCCACGTCATTCGATGGTCTGACACACAACCTGATCCTGTTCACTGGGATCTGTGCCTCGCACGCCTGCAGCAGCGCAGCCCCAATCCCCCTGCCGCGGAACTCGGGCAGCACCCCCAGGGTGGCAATCCACGCCACGCCTTCCATCCTTTTTACATCACCGGCGATAAACCCGATCATCTGCTTTTCGCTCACCGCCTTCAAGCGGATCACCCCGCGAAACGTCAACACGCTCACCAAATCCAACAGCGGCCAGGCATCCTTGGGGAAGCAGACCTGTTCCAGGCGGCGCAGAGCGCCCAGGTCATGCAGGGAGGCCTGTTCGATCGCCACACCCATATCGGATTGGGCATGCAGGATGTTATTCATAAGCTTACAGCAATAAAATCCTTCTCATCCGTAATTAAAAGATACGCAATACGGAGCACGCCCAAAACGTACTCCGTATTGCGATGTTTTATTGCTTATCTCTACTTCTGCTCGGCCTTTTGGTCACCCTTCATGAAGTTCGAAATCATGCTGGTGAATTCGAGCGGGAAGATGAACTTGGTGGAAGCTCCCGCACCGATGGACTTAAGCGCCTCGAAATACTGCAAGGTCATCGTCTTCTGGTCCACCGTTTGGGCTATGGAGAAAATCTTATCCAGGGCCAGCGAGAAACCTTCCGCGCGCAGGACCTGTGCCTGGCGCTCGCCCTCCGCCCGCAAGATGTTGCTCTGCCTGTCACCCTCCGCCTTCAGAATGGCACTTTGCTTCTCGCCATCGGCCACGTTGATGGCTGCCTCGCGTGTACCGGTGGATTCGGTCACCACTGCACGGCGGATACGCTCAGCCGACATCTGGCGGTTCATGGCATCTTGCACATCGCGTGGCGGGATGATCTCGCGAATTTCCACGTTGGTAACCTTGACACCCCAGCGCTCGGTCACTTCGTCCAGGCGGGTGCGCAGCATATTGTTGATGTGCTCACGTTCCGACAGCACCTCATCCAGCATGATCCCACCGATGACTGCGCGCAATGTAGTTGTTGCCATGCCCAAGGCGGCTGCTTCGAAATTACCTACCTGCACAATACTATCTGTGGGGTTTAGGACTTTGTAAAACCACAAGAAATCGATGCTGATGGGGGCGTTATCCTTGGTAATTGAAGTTTGGTGCGGAACCTCACGCACCTGCTCGCGCAGGTCCACTGAGACGGGACGATCAACGATTGGAATCAGAAAGACAATTCCAGGACCTTTTGCTCCAATACAACGCCCCAGGCGAAAGACGACCAGACGGACGTACTCCGGCGCTACCCGGATGGCGTTGGCGAGAAGAATGAGGGCCAGGACAATGACGCCTCCAACCACGCACAAGATAACTATCGAAGTATTGTTCATAAATTACCTCCTCAGAGAATGCGAAATTTTTAATATTTCAAGCTACTCATTTTTTGATGGGATAGGTTCCACCTCAAGGATAAAACCATCTCGTTTAACCACACGGACTTTGCCGCCTTCATAGATTTGGACTGAGCTGCGCGCGCTCCATAACTCTGATCCGATTTGCACAGATCCCTCATCATGGATATCGGTCTTGGCTTCACCTGTTTGGCCGATGATCTTAGCCAGGTCGTGCCTCGGCTTCAATTTTTCTGATTCGAGCACCTTGGTGGCTGCGAACCATATGAACCCGCTAGCCATGACCGAGACGATGATCGCCAGGATAATATTTACCCCCGGCTGCCACCAGGCTCCACCCTGGAACAGGTAGGCTGATCCGATCACGAACGCAATCAACGCGATCACCAAGTAGGCAATATTATGTGACCTTCGTACTGCAAAAATGAATGGGATGACGCCTAAGACCAGTACCACCAATGCCCACAGGTTGATTGACAGCTGGGTCATCTCCCATCCGGTAAGCAATAGGACAAATAATGCACTGATCTCCAGGATGCCCGTTCCCGGAGCGAAGAGTGCCATAATTGTCAGTAATACCCCAACCACTAAAATCAAATATGCGACATTAGGATTGATCAATATTTCCATAATCATGCCCTCCGGAAGCGATTTGATTATACATCAGATTGGTTTATCGCCTCTTCCATACTATTATCCATCCAATCGCACAGATCAGGCAGAGATAATCTTAGGATTTGGTATGATTAAGCCATGCAGTTATTATCAATTCTGCTCGCTGTGGGTGTTTTGGCTGGCCTGCTGCTGCTCAGCTGGCGGGCGCCTCAAAAAGAGCGCGTTCGCTATGTGGATGCGGGCGTAATGGTTCTCTTTGGCGCCCTGGTGGGTGGTCGGGGACTCAGCGTCGCAGTTAATTTAAATTACTATGCCACCCATTTAGGGGAGGCCATCCAGGTCTGGAAGGGAGGGTTTTCCGGGATCGGCGCACTGGTCGGAGGAGTGCTGGCGATTTTTATTCTTTCCCTCTTGTGGAGGCTGCCATTGGGCACGTTAGCAGATGCGCTGCTGCCGCTCGCCGGCACCTTGACCATCGCCGCCTGGGTGGGATGCTGGTTGGATGCTTGCAGCTATGGGCTCCCATCCGATGCCTGGTGGGCGCTGCCATCTGGCGACGAATGGGGCGTGATCGTAAATCGGGTCCCTGTACAGCTGTTGGGTGCCCTGGCAACCCTGCTCGTGATCTGGCTCTTGGATTGGGGCGGCCGGCGCCTGCCGGTGCGCGGCACGGGAGCTGCCCTGGGACTCTTCGGCGTGTCTGCCATGCTGTTTGGACTGTCCTATTTGCGTGCCGATCCAACCCCGATCTGGAATGGCCTGCGCCTGGACGCCTGGGGTGCGGTCGGGTTGATGGCGTTTTCTTCATTAACAGTGGTGGTATTATTATTCTATTGGAAATTTAAGCAAAAATAAACTCACGAAGGGAGTGTTTTACCCCGGTGAACCATTGTCGGCTGGGGAGATGATTATGAAAGTCAACATCGCACTGGCGCAAATCAACACCCATCTGGGTGATGTGAACGCCAATCTGGAAAAACACCTCGAGCTGATTAACCAGGCGGGGTCTTCCGGGGTCGACCTGATCGTCTTCCCGGAATTATCCCTCACTGGATATTGCTTGCAAGATCTGGTTCCCACGGTGGCCCATGTAGCGTCGGCAGACGACCCGGTCTTCAAGCCCCTGCTCGAAGCCAGCCGGAAGCTCGACATGGTGGTCGGTTTTGTCGATTCAGATGTGCGCCACCGCTTTTTCATCGCCGCCGCCTACCTGTCGGGTGGGCGGGTGGTGCATATCCACCATAAAGCCTATTTACCCACCTACGGCTTGTTCGATGAAGGCCGGTTCTTCGCCTGGGGAGATTCAATTCGCGCCTTTGATACCCGCTTTGGGCGGTTGGGCATTTTGATCTGCGAGGATTTCTGGCACGCCAGCCCGCCCTACCTGCTATGGCTGGATGGGGCTGATATCTTCCTGCTCACCTCCGCCTCTCCCGGTCGCGGTCTTGGCAGGCAGCCCGTGCTTGACTCTGCCCGTTGGGTGGAGGATATCAATCGCGCCTATGCCAGCCTGTTCACCTCTTTCGTGGTGCATGCCAACCGGGCTGGGTATGAAGACGGTCTGAATTTCTGGGGCGGCTCCACCATTTATGACCCGAATGGTGCCCTCGTCTCTCAGTGCCCGTATCACACCGAAGCGATCCTGGCCTCCGAAATAGACTTGAACCAGCTTCGCCGCACCCGCGCCCGCCTCCCCCTGCTGCGCGATGAACGCACCGCCCTGACCCTGCGCGAGATGCACCGGATTTTGGGAGAGGACCAGGGCTAGCTGGCATACAAATCAGAAGATGTATAATAAGACGATTTAATTGAGCATTTACTCGAATGATAGAGGGTTATGGAACACCAACAAGTTGACCTCACAATTAATACAGAACTCACCCGCCAGGTGCTGACCGGTTTTCTCCATTCTGAGATTACCCGGGCCGGTTTCTCGCGTGCAGTGATTAATCTCTCCGGAGGGCTGGATTCATCCCTGTCCTGCTACCTAGCCGTCGAAGCGTTGGGCGCTGAGAACGTGCTCGCATTGTGCCTTCCATATAAATCCTCCACCCCTGATTCAGCTGAGCACGCCAAATTGGTGATCGACGCCCTGGGTGTGCAGTCCCTTACCATCCCCATCACAGCTATGTCAGACGGGCTGATTGACCTTTACCCGGATATGGACCGGGTCAGGCGGGGCAACATCATGGCGCGCATGCGCATGATCGTCTCATATGATCAATCCCAGGCTTTTCACGCCCTGCCGGTCGGCACCGGGAATAAGACCGAAATCCTGCTCGGTTACACCACTTTGTATGGTGATTCTGCCTGTGCCATCAATCCGTTAGGCGACCTGTACAAGACTCAGGTGCGCCAACTCGCTAAAGGTATCGGCATTCCCCAGGTCATTCTGGATAAACCGCCCACCGCTGACCTATGGCTCGGGCAGACCGACGAAGGCGAGCTTGGTTTCACTTATGCTGAGGTCGACCAGCTGCTCTATTTGCTCGTCGACCAGCGCTACCGTCCGGAGGATTGTGTCGAAGCCGGCTTCAGCAAGAGCTTCGTCAAGTTGGTGATGGAAAAGGTCCGGCGCAATCAGTTCAAACGCCTCATGCCGCCGGTCGCCAAATTAACCAACCGCACCGTAGGATATGATTTCTTGTACCTTCGCGACTGGGGGACTTGATCAAAGCTAATCCCTTAGCTGGTGGAGTTAACTGGTTTAACGCTCTCCAGACTTAAAATTCAATTTATATCCTATCCACTACATGAGCCACATCCCGCCATCGCAGCCTCACCGCCAACCCAGAGGTGTGATCCACATCCCGCCTTCGCTGCATCACCGCCGCTTCCGGTTGTTGTGGTTGGGATTATTGATCTCCATCGCCGGCTCGCAGATGCAAATCACTGCCCTGTTTTGGCAGATCCGTACAATCACCGATCAGCCGATTGCCCTTGGGGCAGTGGGATTGGCGCGTATCCTGCCGGTCATTGCATTTTCCCTTCTCGGGGGCGCTGTTGCCGATGTACTCAACCGGCGGCGCATCTTGTTCATCACCCAATCTGGGATGGCATTAACGGCATTTATCCTGGGGTGGCTAACCCTTAGCGGAAGTATCGACCTGTGGCATATCTACCTGCTCACCGCTCTTCAAGCGGTCGCCCAGGCTTTTGATGGACCCTCGCGCCAGGCGCTGGTTCCTAACCTGGTGCCGGCGAAAGACCTACCCAATGCCTTCAGCATGACTTCCCTCGCCAACCAGATTGGCTCGATCCTTGGACCGGCTTTGAGTGGGATTATCATTGCAGTTGGGGGATTGCCGTATATATACCTGATCAATGCCATCTCATTTCTGGCAGTCATCCTGGCGCTGGTCTTGATGGGACCAGTCGAACAGCAAAAGCAGATCACCGCCCGCAATGGCGCGGTCAGCTTTTCAGCCATCGCCGAAGGTATACAATTTATCCTGAAGCAGCCGCTCATCCTATCCACCATGATCCTGGATTTCTTTGCCACCTTCTTCGCCTCAGCCAACACGCTCATGCCGATCATCGCCGTAGACATTTTGCACGTCGGCGCAGTGGCTTATGGATGGCTATCCTCCGCCCAGGCTATCGGCGCGATGATAGCCGCAGTGGTCATCTCACAGCTGCACCAAATCCGGCGCCAGGGAGCAGTCTTCCTGTTTGCAGTGGTGGTGTTTGGCATTGCCACCATCATCTTCGGAGCCTCGCGCAGCTTTATCATCGCCATGCTGGCTTTGATCGTCGTGGGCGGCGCCGACACGGTCAGCACGATCATTCGCAACACCATTCGCCAGCTGGCCACCCCCGATTACATCCGCGGACGCATGACCAGTGTCAACCAAATCTTCTTCCAGGGTGGACCCCAGCTAGGTGAAGTGGAAGCCGGGGTTGTCGCCCAGCTCTTTGGAGCTCCCGCTGCCATCATCAGCGGTGGTATCGGCTGCATCCTCGCGGTGATCTTAATCGCCCGCCGTTGGCCACAGATCCGCAAATACAACGGCGACGAGCCTGTTGTGGCCGGCACCTCGGCCAGCTAATCTCAGGTTCGGACGATAGTTCGGACATTGCCGAATGGCTAAATCATGTGCAGGTTAATAACAATGAAATCAATCAAAAGCAGATTGCCACCCCTCATTTCACTCGGGGCAGGCGTACAAGAAGAGCACTTGTGTCCCGCAAGATGAGCACTTGTGTCCCGCAAGAAGAGCGCTTGCGGCTTCCCCAAAAACAAGGGGATTCCCCCCTGAAATATAGGGGGTTTCGCATATCGGGAATATAGACCATTCCCGATACTGCGTCGCAAAGAACGCTCCTTGATGACAGAAGATTTTAATAATTGTCCGATGTTTAGTTCGAAGGTCAGGCCAACCTCATCTGCTATAATCGACCATGATGGCAGCCTCAGACTCTATCGAAGTTTTCATCTGTGTCGACGTAGAAAGCGCCGGACCCATCCCCCCGGATTATTCACTGTTATCCATCGGCGCCTGTACCATTTTCGGAGCTCAGTCCTCCTTCTATATCGAGCTGCAGCCTGTAAACGCACAGTTTACCCCAGAGGCTGCCAAGGTGCATAAACTATCGTTCGAGCGGTTGACTGTTGAGGGGGTTCCACCCGCAGCCGCCATGCAGCGCTTCGAAGCCTGGTTGGCCGATCAGTCGGCGCCTCCAAAACAGCCTATCTTCGTGGCTTTCAACGCCGCGTTTGATTGGATGTTCATCAACTACTACTTTATTCACTACCTCGGCCACAACCCATTCGGTCATGCTGCCCTGGATATTAAAGCCTTCTATATGGGTCAGGCCGGTGTTCCCTGGTCAGAGACTTCCTGGCGTTATATCAACCCACAACTTGCCGAGGCTACTCTTTTGACCCATCATGCCCTTCAGGATGCCCTCGACCAGGCTGCGTTGTTCAAAAAGCTGCTCGCTCGTACCCACAGCTAAAACCTTCCCTTCGGAGATGATCATCAATGTCTGAACAAACTAACCCCTCCCCGACAGCTGACCTTGCCCGTATCGTCGAGTCTGCCCACCGCCTGGGAATTGAGCTCGACGAAGCTGAAGCCATGCAGTGGCTCACCGCCATCGCTTCGATCAAATCATCCATGGATATATCGATCGATGCTAATACGGGTGTCTTCGGCAATAAAATTGTCATGCTTGACTTCAGCCCGCAACAGCTGGAACACTACCGGAAGGTTGGAAAGTTGGTCGAATTCTCCGATGAGCCTGGAGTGGTAGAGACCGCCCTCGCCCTTTCAGGTTCCTCCGCCCAATCGAAGATCCAAACCTACCCCGGTGATTGTGACTTCTTCGAGCGGGTCAATATCATCGCCCCCACGCGTGAGCTTGCCTGCCAGATCATCTCCCGACTGATGCACGACAAAGCCCTCAGCGCCATGAAAGGTCCCTCCTACCAGCTACTGGAAGTGAAGTTTGGCAGCTATCCCTTTGACGTCCGAAAAGGCGATCGGCTTATCAGAAGTGGATCGCCCATCTCCTGGCTGCCGGATGAGATCCAAAAGGGGCAGATTGAGACGCAGCAGCCGGACGGAACCCCAGTCGTGGTCAAGTGGCAGGAAGTGGAGAGCGATCCGGGCTGGTGCAAGCTGGATTGGGTAATTGCTGATCCTGTCCGTGGGGATCTCTCCAACGCCAGCAATATGCTCGATGTGACCTGGGAAGCCCCGGACGGCTCGATCACCCCATTGGATGGTTATCTCGACCCCTATTTTCAAGAAGTGTATCTTCAAGCTGAGTCCATCCCCATTTTCACCAAGCTCGCCAAACACGTCTCTGCCGATGCCTTGGACGAGTACGTCAGCCAGCTCGAGCATGAAGTGAGCAAGTATCTCACCCTGGAGGTCAATTATGGCAAGGTCGCTAAGCGCATGTACAACATCTTTCGCCTCACAGGGCGCTATGAAGATGCTGCTTTCCTGCGCGACTTGTTCGATGAGCCGGCCACACTGCTCTACCAGGTGTGGTCGCTGATCCGCACCGTCGATGATGCCTTCAAACCGGGGTCAGGCATTACGGTTGATCAGACGATCAGCCAGGCCGACCAGCTAATCATGTCGGTCATCCGCGTTCTAGAAGGCGACCAGGAGACCGAGATCGTCCGACTGCTACTGCGACTGAGGGATGCTTTAAGCCGGCAGGATGCCAGGCAAACGTTAAGTGGTCCGGCGGAAGCTGCCAGGGCTGAAGTCATCAATCTGGTCAACAACTTCTTCTACGATAAACTAACTGCAGTGCCAACCATCAAAGCCTATATGGACGGCATACAGGCTGCCAGTTGAAGAGGCTGGGGAAGGATGTAGATGCGATGGGAGGCTTGACCAATCAAGCGGGGGGGATGAAAGGTACAGGTGGTGAAGCCATCGAAAAAGCCCACCTTGCCTGGCAGGAGAGTATGCTGCACCGGCTGGATGTGCTCCGTGCTGAGATCCTGGCTGTGCAGCCGGGCAGACTGGCAGTCGATTGCGGCGCCGCACTCGTGGACCAGCAGATCCGCTTCACTTATTGGGGGCAGCCGGTTGGCATCTCATGGCCCGACCTGCAGGCGTGGCAACTGTCGGATGGCTCCGAATGCTCCATCTACGATGCCGGGATGCTCCTGTACTACCTCCGCCAGGCCGACGGTACTCCCATGGCGGACCGCTGGATCGGCTACCGCGAGCTCCCCGGTGGCAATTTCTACAGCCAGGCCTTTCAAGGCTACAGTGGCGACCGTCTGGCGCGTGCTTATGGCGATAAGCTCGAAGCCTATACCCAGGCAGCAGTTTCCTTGGATGGCGTCTCGTTGCCGGATTTGCCCGGGGTTGCCTTTGCCTTCCTGCCCCTGCCGCGCATCCGCCTGGCTTCCATCCTATACCCTGGTGACGATGAGTTCCCCGCCCGCGCGTCGGTGCTCTTCGATGCCTCTGCCGGTCACTACATGACCACAGATGGTCTGGCATTGTTGGGGGCGGGTCTGGTGGGGAGAATGATCAAGGCTGGAAAAGCACCATAATAAATCAATATTCTATGATATTTGTTAGCCCGCTCTTCTCAATTCCCAAATCGACCTTAAATGTTTAGCGGATAGCCAAGGCTATTCGTAGGGGCACGATCATGCTACCGCATGCTAGATTTCGTGCCCCTGCACGGACAACAAGCCGTCGAAAGTGTGCTGATGATGCTGGAGAGATGAGATTGGACATGAGTAAGCATCCACGAGCAGCACCCGAATAGTGAGACCATGATGACGCTACAGGTTCACAAATAAAACCACGAGCGAGTGCAGATTATACTGGAGACACAATTAAGGGGAAAATTAGTTCCTGCTCTCTTTGAAATGGTTAATTATATTCTATCGACCCCCTCCCACCTCCCCCAAATACAGGACATTTGGGGGAGGAGTAAAAAACCTCCTCCAAAGACAGGATATTTGGGGGAGGAGTAAAAAAACCTCCTCCAAAGATTGGATAGTTGGGGGAGGAGAAAAAAACCTCCTCCAAAGATTGGATAGTTGGGGGAGGAGAAAAAAACCTCCTCCAAAGATCGGATAGTTGGGGGAGGAGTAAAAAAACCTCCTCCAAAGATCGGATAGTTGGGGGAGGAGTAAAAAAACCTCCTCCAAAGACAGGACATTTGGGGGAGGAGAAAAAATTCCTAACCCAAGTTCAGGACATTTGGGGGAGGAGTAAAAAAAACCACAATGCCCCTTGGCGTCTTTATCATCCCCAAAAACTATTGTGTCCATTGCGGTTTACAACTATGAGTATTCAACCGCCGGACTCGCTCCGCCCTATAATAAAGTCCGGGATCAACGATCCCGGCTACAAAATAAATATTTATAAGAAGCCTTAGTGTCCTTTGTGGTGTTCTTTTTTAACACTACGGCTTCAATAGCATCCCCCTTAGAACCCCTCTAATTTCGACATATCCGCCGCCCTGCTTCCCAGGGCAACGATCCGCTGCAGCAGTGCCAGCCGGTTCTGTCGCAAGGTCGCATCTTCGGTCATCACCAGCACTTCATCGAAGAACCGGCTAACCTCCGGGATCATGGGAAGGAATGCAGTCAAAAAACTATTGACGGATTGGATCCGGGACAGATGCAGCGATTTTTCAGCTTGCAGCAGCACCGCATATAAGCTCTCTTCAGCTTTTTCAGCAAAGGCTTGTGGGTCAAGTTTGAAAGCTTCCTTGACGTCGCGTGTAATGCGCACGCAGCGCGCGTAAGCCGGCAGGATCGTATGCCAGTCAGCTCGGGTGACCCACGCCGAAAGCTGTATCACCGATTGGTTAGAACGCGCCGGGTTGGATCCCTGGGCTGCGATGACCGCATCAACCACATCATAACGGTTCCCGTTTTCCAGCAGAAGGTTGCGCAGTCGTTCAATGATAAACCCCTGGCACGCGGCTAAGCTCTCAGAATTAATCTCAATCGGCAGCAGCCTGCCAGCGGCTTCAAGGCCGGCCCGAAGGTCAAAGCTCTGGTTTTGAGCGATCAGCGCCTGCACCAGACCCAGCGCGGCCCTGCGCTGGGCAAATGGGTCGCGAGCCCCGGTGGGCGCCATCCCGGCCGCGAACAAGCCCGCCAGGGTGTCCAGCCGGTCTGCCAGCCCGACGATCAAGCCCGAGCACGTTTTAGGGAGCAGGTCTCCCGCGAAACGCGGCAGGTAGTGCTCGAAGATGGCTTCAGCCACCGCCTCGCTTTCCCCTGAAGCCAGGGCATAGTAACGTCCTAAAATCCCCTGCAAGGACGTCATCTCGATCACCATCTTGGTCGCCAGGTCAGCTTTGCACAGCTCTGCCGCCCGCCTGGCGGTTGCAGCTTCCTGTGGGTTAAGCGTTAGCATTGGGGAAAGCGCTTCCACCAGCGACGTGATGCGGTGAGTCTTGTCGAGCATCGACCCGAGCCTGGTTTGGAAGGTGAGCGTACCTAACCGCGGCAGGAAATCGGCTAATTTGTGCTTGCGGTCTTCTCGCACGAAGAAATCCGCATCCGCGAAGCGTGCCCGGATAACGTGCTGGTTGCCTTCCTTGATCAGCTCGCTTCCTGCGATCAGCTCATGATCATGGGAGGGATGGTTGGCGACTGTGATAAAGTATGGAAGCAGCTCGCCTTCATCCCCAGCCGGTTTATCTTGGGTTTGCTCGGGGCTGCGTCTGACCTGGGCAGGTTCTTTCTGGAATACTGCGAAGTAGCGTTGGTGCTTCTTCATCACCGAGATCAGCACCTCGCGTGGCAGGCGCAGGTAGCTGGGGTCAAACGAGCCCACCAAAGAGGTGGGGGCTTCGACCAAGTTAGCCACCTCCGAAAGCAGCCCCTCGTCGGGTAAATCCCGGCCATTGACAATATTAGTCTGTTTATCAACTTGTGACTGGATAATGGCGAGGCGCTCGCTTTTTTCCAGCACGACTCCTTGGTCATTCAGTCGCTTGAAATAATCCACGGTATCCTTCACCACGAATTCGGTGGGTTCGATGGTGCGCAGCCCGCGTGTCGTGCTTCCAGAGTACACCCCCGCATACTCAAACGGGATCACCTGCTCACCGAATAAGGCCATTAGCCAGCGTATGGGACGGGAGAAATACACGTTGGTTCGGTTCCAGCGCATCGACTTATCGAACCGCAGCGAGGCGATCAGCCCGGGCAACGCTTTGCTCAGCACTTCCGCTGCTGGTTGACCCACCTGGCGCACGTTGACGGCCACATATCGCCCACCGTCCATCTCTACCACCTGTAAATCACTCACCGAAACGCCTTTGCTGCGCGCAAAACCTTCACTAGCCTGTGTAGGCACTCCAAATGAGTCGAATGCACGCTCAGCAGGCGGTCCTTTGACCACCTGTTCCAGGTCGGGCTGACGCGGGGCAACCTCGCGTACGTGCATCACCAGCCTTCTAGGGGTGCCCATGATTTGAATCTCGCCGTGGGTCAGGCGCAGCTCATCCAGCATCGAAGGCAGACCTTTCTTTAGCTGCAGGATGGCTGAATCCAAGTCTCCGGCAGGCAGCTCCTCCGTCCCGATTTCGACTAACAGGTCGGCCGGAGCAGTGGGAGCTGCAGCTGTGGAATTTGCCGTTGAACCGGATGTCTTCCCAGCAGTAGATTCATTCTCGTCCAGCCACGGGTACTCCAGGTGCTGGCGCTGCGCCAAATATTCTTCAGCCACCCGGCGTGATAGGTCGCGCATGCGCCCAAAGTATGCCTGCCGCTCGGTGATGCCAATCGCGCCGCGCGAATCGAGTACGTTGAAGGTATGCGAGCACTTGAGCACGTAGTCATGCGCCGGCAGCACCAGATTCTTTTCCAGGCAAGCATTGGCTTCCTGCTCGTAGAGGTCATACATCGCCTTCAAGCGTTCGACGTCTGCCACTTCGAAATAGTATTTACTTTGCTCCTGCTCAGCCTGCAGATTGACGTCGCCGCTGGTGAGGCGGTCATTCCAGCGGATGTTGGTGAAACCCTCCACCCGCTGCAACGAGATGGCGATGCGGTCGAGCCCGTATGTGATCTCCACCGATACGGGGTCGCACAGGGTGCCTCCCGCCTGCTGAAAATAGGTGAACTGGGTGATCTCCTGCCCATCCAGCCACACTTCCCAGCCCAGTCCCCAGGCACCCAAGGCGGGAGATTCCCAGTTATCCTCCACAAAGCGCAGGTCATGCTTCAGTGGATCGATGCCGATGGCTGCCAGCGAGGCAATGTACAGCTCCTGGGCGTTGCCAGGGTCGGGTTTGAGGATCACCTGGAACTGGTAGTGCATCTGCATGCGGTTGGGGTTTTCTCCATAACGCCCATCATCAGGGCGGATGGACGGTTCGACGTAAGCCACATTCCACGGTTCAGGTCCCAGCACGCGCAGCGCCGTGGCAGGGTTGAGCGTGCCCGCGCCCACCTGCTGGTAGTAGGGCTGCCAGATCAGGCAGCCCCGTTCAGCCCAGAAATGCTGAAGGGTCATGATGATGGATTGGAAATCAAGGGGAGGGGTCATAAAGGCTCTTTAAGATTGGTCAGGATAAAATCAGGGAAATTATAACCGCAAATAAGTGGGGGTAAGTTCAATTAAAAAGAAAAGAACACCACAAAGTACACAAAGGACACGAAGGATTTAATTGAAAGTAAAAGCAGAGAAAATTAAAATATCAAGAATTTAACAACTGATGCACGTGGATAATGACGGATATTTATGTAAAGTAAAAACACAAAGCACGAAAAGGTGCGCAAATTCAGTGCCCTCAGACACAAAGGATTTCACTATACCGGATGGAGATTATAATGGCACCAGCTATATATACAGAGGTGTCAAAAAGCTTTTAACCAGGGAATCTCATATTATGGAACAAACAATTATTCTTGGGCGGGAAGGACAGCTGCAAAAAGCCCCGCAAAGTATGTGGAAGCAGCATCTGGCTCAAATTCCGGAACACGGACCAGCAAGGTTGAGCTTCATGACGGATGCACATCATTTGGTGCGTAACTTCGTGGTAAAGGAGCTGGCACTCAGGCAACAACCGATTGAGCCAATATCTATCTCTGAGAGGTTGAAGCTGCCGCTGGACCAAGTGAAAAATCTCCTGGATGAGCTGGAAAAAAATCTTTTCTTTCTGGTGCGCAACGCACAAGGTGCAGTCACCTGGGCATATCCAGTCACTGTAGAGACTACACCTCACCGGCTTACCTTCAGAAGCGGAGAACAACTGTACGCGGCCTGAGCTGAAGATGCCATCGCTGCACCCTTCGTGCAAGGGAAACTCCAAAACAAGGTGATTTCAGTTGAAATAGAAATGAGGTGCAAGCATTGCGATCAGAGCCTACACATCACGGTCGACAGCAACATGAAAGTGTCTGTTCGTGAACAGGAAGCAGCTCCGCTCGTGTTCATGCCGGATGTAGACTGGGATAATTTCACCCAGCGGACCATCATCGATGCTTATTGACTTAATTCAAATTTCTTCTGGTCAGAAGAACACGCCAGGGAATACCGGACGAATGTGAAGCAGGTGAATGGCATCTACCTCACACTTGAGCAGTGCGCTTATATGACCCCCATAACCCAAGGGGCGTTGTTCGCATTTAAATAAACCAAGCTCAGATAGAAATTGCAGACAGGGAGTTCGGTGAGATGAGAAGGTGAGGGTAAAGTGGTAAGCTTAAAGTTTGGTGAGCTACGATTTCTTATGAGATAATTAGGCATATTTGATAAGTATTGTCTATTTCCACCTCAGTGATCAGGTGGAGCTGCAGGGTCAGGCGGGGTAAATTTGTAAATGGGTTGTTTCTCATGAACATTCTAGTAGCAGGCGCGAGCGGATATATCGGTGGCAGGCTCGTTCCACGGCTGCAGGCGCTGGGGCACCATGTCATCTGCCTGGTGCGCAATCCTGAACGGCTGAATGGTCACACCTGGGAGGATGTGGAAATCCGTCGGGGTGATTTGCTCGATCTGACCAGCCTCCAGACGGTGATGCAAGGCGCGGAGGTCGCTTATTACCTGGTGCACTCCATGGCAGATGGTGTGCACGGTTTTATCGAGCGCGACTATACCGCCGCTGGCAATTTCGCTGCAGCCGCGCGGCAAGCTGGTGTGAAACGTATCATCTATCTGGGGGGTTTAGGCGAGCGTGATAAATCAATATCTCCGCATTTGGAAGCTCGCCAGCACGTGGGGGATGTGCTGCGCCAGTCTGGTGTGCCGGTCACCGAGTTTCGGGCTGCCATCGTCATCGGCTCAGGCAGCATGTCCTTTGAGATGATCCGCTACCTTACCGAGCGATTGCCCATCCTGTTCACTCCTAAATGGATCTCCACCCTGTGCCAGCCGATTGCCATCGAAAATGTCCTGGATTACCTCATCGATAGTCTGGATGAGCCGCGTTCGGTAGGTTCCATATTCGAAATTGGGGGTCCGGATGTGATGACTTATGAAAATATCATGCGTGTCTACGCTTCAATCCGTCGGCTCAATCGCAGGTTGGTCCAGCTGCCCCTCCTGACCACGGGCGTATTAGCTTTCGGCGCAGATGTGGTCACCCCACTCCCATCGCCATATCTCCATATCCTGATTGAAGGCTTGAAGAGCTAAGTGCTCGTTCGTGATCCACGCGCCCAGGAAGTATTCGATGTAAACCTTATCCCTTTTACACATGCTGTGAAGCAAGCGCTTATGCGGGATGGGTCAGGCGAGGTTGAATTATTTTGGTCTGGGGCAAAAGCTGGATTAACCGCCGGGCGTACACATAAAACCACCGAGGGCATGTTCATCGAACAGCTGCGCGTGGAGACTGCTGCCAGCTCAGAATCGGTTTATCGAATAATCAGCTCCATCGGGGGGAAACAGGGCTGGTATTATGCGAACTGGCTCTGGCAGGTGCGCGGTCTGTTGGACAAGCTGGTCGGTGGTCCTGGAATGCGGCGCGGGCGAGGCTACCGACTTGATCTCCAGCCGGGGGATGTGGTGGGTGGCTATAGCGTGGAAAAGCTGGAGCCGGGTGTCATGCTGCGATTACGTAACGAGATGAAAGCGCCCGGCCCAGCCTGGATGCAGTTCGAAACTGTGCCGGATGCCAGTGGGAAAACGCTGTACGTTCAAACCGCGTTCTTCGAGCCCCACGGTCTGGCAGGTTTGATCTATTGGTACGCCTTGTATCCATTCCACCAGCTTATCTTCAATGGTTTAGCCCATCGCATGGTCAGGCACGCTGAATCGTTCGACCGCTTGAGCTGACCATCCAGATGATAAAGAAAGCCAGTTCCTGAATATCATGCTTTGGAAAGCTTCAGCCGTTAAGCGTATTTTCGTTGAAACCGATAGCTAATCAATCCCGCCTTGCGCCTCTCCCAAAGCGTCGGATTCCAGTCAGACCGCAAGGTCCGGTTGTATCGCAAGGATTATAATCACGCCTGAGGCTGGAAATTAAAGCATTACCAGCTGGCGTGTACGTAATATTCATTACAAAGGAGTAAATTATGGCCGTTGATTGGGAGGCTTGGGAGTTCTTGTTGGGAGAATGGGAAGGTGGGCATGAGGGCGACCTTGGCCAGGGGTACGGCAGGTTCTCATTCAACCTCGAGTTGGACAAAAACATTCTGGTGCGAAGGAACCGCACGATCTTCTCGACCACGCCAGAGCGCCAGGGATATGCCCATGACGACCTGTTGATCATCTACACCGAATTTTCTGGGGGTAAACGGGCGATTTATTTTGACAACGAAGAACACACGATCCATTATGAGGTCAGCATCTCTCCTGATCAGAAAAGTATCATCCTCGAGAGCGACCCCGTCCCTTCAGCCCCTCAGTTCAGGTTTACTTATATCAAAACCGGGGACGATACCCTCGACGCCAGGTTTGAGATGACCCCGCCGGGTCAGCCTGGTGCGTGGTTCGTTTACCTTGAAGGGAGTTCCAGGCGGTTCAAATCCAAATGACCACCTCTATCTCTTTGTTGAGAGGCATCAATGTTGGGGGGCAGAAAAGACTGCGCATGGAGACCTTGCGGCAGATTTATTCAGACCTGGGTTTTTCCAATATCCGCACCTATGTGCAAAGTGGCAATGTGGTCTTCGAAAGCAGCGCTATAGACCGATCAGCATTGGTCGAAAAAATTGAGGTAAAGATCGAACAAACTTGTGGATATCACGTGGAGGTCTTCGTCCGGCAGGCAAATGAGATTCAGCGCATTTTGGAAGGCAATCCATTCCTGACTTACAGAAATGAGGACCCAGGCAAACTGCACATAACGTTCTATTATCAATCGCCATCCGAAACTTCACTGGCCAAATTGACCGCCCCGGTTGGTATTACCGACGAGTTCGCCTTAGCTGAGATGGCGGTCTATCTTTTTTGCCCGAACGGGTATGGAAAAACCAAACTGTCGAACAGCTTCTTCGAGAGAAAGTTGGGCATACTGGTGACCACGCGCAATTGGAACACGGTGAACGCATTGTATAAGATGGCAGTGAAGGGTTAGTAGGGACGTAGGGGAGACATCCAAAAAGGCTCATAAAAAAAGCGCCCTCCAAACACGATGGATTTTAAATATATACTGAAGGATGAGATTAATATAATCACAATTTACCTTTGTAACATACAGGATGGAAGGAGGAGATTGCTTCGACTTGCATAATCCGCAGGTCTCGCAATGACAACAAAAATGCTTCCCGAACGCTATATCGAAACATATCTCCAGCAAATGCCGCCTGAGCTGCGCGACATCGTGCTTGAGATCAGGAACATCGTCGCCAGCGTTGCTCCCGAGGCCACCGAAAGCGAGCATAGCCGGGGGTTCAGCTATTATTACAAGGAGCGCGGTGGACCGGTGAGCGCGGGCATCTGCCAAATCGGCATCTTCCGTGACCACGTCCGCCTGGGTTTTATCCATGGCGCCTTTCTGCCCGACCCGGAGGGTTTGTTGGTCGGTGAGCCCAAATATAAAAAACATATACGCATCTACCACTATGAGGAGGCTCCATGGGAGTATCTGCGCGGATTGATCCAGGCTTCCACCCGCTTTGATCCGTATACGCTGACGATGCGGGCTGGATAAAGACCATGAAACTCTGCCCAAAGATCATCCTGGAAGGCACGCGCCTGACCCACAAGACCGACATTGCATTCGCCCTCAATGAGCACCCGCGCATTGTTGGTCCGCGAAAGTATCGCTATCATTCACCGCTAATCTCTGCTGAATGGTGTGGCTTCACCAACTTCCCTTGGGGGCGCGGCCTGATCAACTTTGAACCGCAGGAAGAAGCCCTGGCGTTGGACACGTACCTCACCTGGTCAAAGTTGTTCCAACAGCTGCGCTATTATTCTTGGATCGTCGACCGATTTCATATCTCCACCCAAACTTATCAGTTTATCCAGTATGGAAAAACCTACAACTTTACCTGGCTGGAGCAGCGCTTGAACGAATTGGGCTTCCGGCTCGTCTTCTGTACACGCTCTGCTGCCTCGTTTGCACAAGCCAGAGCGGAGCGGGTCAAGGTATCCGGAAAGCCATCGCAGTATGATGACCTGCAGGTTTTTATTCATGAGCAGCAGGTGATGCAGGGGTTTATCCAGGCCTCTGCCCTCAAAACCCTGCAGGTGGACGTCTCAGATGACAATGTACCTGCAGCCGTGGAACGCATCGCTGACTGGATCGAACAGACCGGAGGCCTTTATATCCATAACGAATGACTCTGCTATAAAGAGGGCTCTTCCTTTTACATTTTATTTTACCTACTTCGCTGCGGCAGCTTTTCTACAGCCGTATATCATCGTTTATTTTGACACATTGGGTCTCAGTGCTGCTCAAATCAGTCTTCTGGTGGGCATTACACCTTTAATCATCATGGTTGGGGCTACCTTATGGACAGGTCTGGCGGATGCAAAATTGCGCCATAAGCTGATCATGAGCCTGACCATCCTGATCAGTGTGCTCACGGCGGTCATGTTTCCGCTCATAAACTCCTTTGCGCTGATCATCCCGGTAGTATTTATCTTTGCCCTGTTTTCCGCACCGGTCACATCCTTTGCCGATAGCGCTACCATCTATATGCTGGCCGCCAAAAAAGATATGTACGGTCGCATCAGGTTGGGAGGCACAATTGGATGGGGGTTGTTTGCCCCTCTCGCGGGTCTGATCATCGATAGACATGGGATCAAGTGGGCATTTTGGGGTTATTCAGCCATCCTGGTCTTCACGCTGCTAATCTGCCAATGGTTCACCTTCGAGCAGAAGGTTGTGCGTGAACCCATGCAGGGGAATATCTTCAAAATGCTGTCAGACCGAAGATGGATGCTTTTCCTCAGCCTGATGCTCCTGAGTGGCGTGGCCTTCACCACCGTCAACAGCTACTTGTTCCCGTACATGGTAGCCCTTGGTATAAATGGGTTAACCCGAGGGATCGCATTAACCATCGCCACAATATCTGAGCTGCCGGTTCTCTTTTTCTCCAACTACCTTATCGACAGGTTCAAGGCACGGGGTTTGCTTTTTATAGGTGTGTTTATTACCGGCGTCCGATTGATCCTTTACGCTGCGGTAAATTCTCTCTCCGGCATCCTCATCTTTCAGCTTCTCAGCGGCCTCACCTTCCCCCTCGTTTGGGTGGCAGCCGTGTCTTATGCCAACGATATCGCTCCAGAGGGGATGAAAGCCACCGGGCAGGGCTTGTTGGGAGCCATAGTATTTGGTTTCGGAGCCGCGGTTGGCGGAGTGGTGGGTGGATTGCTGCGGGGTAGTCTCGGTGGGCAGGCAATGTTCTTCCTGATGGGAATAGTCGTGCTTTTAGGTATGGCAGTGATCTTCCTGCTGGAAAGGAATTATCATCCTCGCCAGGTTCAGGGTATCAGCTGATGCGCATGTTGGGGGAGTGCCAGCGAGCTAGGTCAGCGAGATCGAGATATCCCATCTAATCTGAATTGGAGTGGACTGCGCCAGCCGCTTGACGGCATCTTTCAAACGCTCCCCGCTCTCAGAGGTGATCTCTGGGAACAGCTCAGCCACCGGAGCCGCCTGATGAACATGCTGCCATAGGTCAGGGTCCATTAGTTTCCCATCAAACAGGATGATGTCAATGTCAATCGGTCGGGAAGCATTCTTATCCTGGGTGCGCATTCTCCCCATGTGTGCTTCCAACGGGCGCAGGATCTGTCCTTTTAGCTCGGCTGCGCCCAGGCTGGTTGATACCGACGCCGCCATGTTGAGAAAATCAGGGTAGCAACAGTTCACAGAGGCTGATTCCCAAATCGAGGAGACCTTGAGGATGGTCACCTTCTCCTGAAGCAGGTCTACCGCCCTGGGAATGTTTACTTCAGGCTCGATATTTGAGCCAAGCAGCAGACACGCCTGATGGAGCTTAGCATTCATCTCAAACCTTCTATATCAGGTGCCTTCCACCATCGATGTGGATGATCTCTCCGGTGATGTACTCCGGGCCCTCCAGCAGGAATACCAGCGTCTGCCCCACTTCATCCAGATCTGCCCATCGACCTGCTGGGACGTTTTTGAGTATATTCGCCGGTATTTCACCCTTGCTGGGTGGGAGGATGGCACCCAGCGCCAGGCCGTTCACACTAATGCGCGGCGCCAGGGCAACCGCCAAGGAGCGTGTGAGGGCCACCAGGGCCGATTTGCTGATGGTGTACGGCAGGTGGTCGGCAGCTGGTCGCAAAGCGCGCCAATCTACGAGATTCACGATACGTCCCTTCCCACCGGCTGGCAGCAGCCTGGCAAAAGCCTGGCTGAGCAGGAAGGGTGCGGTCAAGTTGACCATCAGGTGGTGATTCCATTCGTCGAGAGTTGCATTCTGCCAGGTGAGGCTTTCGAAAATGGCAGCATTGTTGACCAAGGCAAATAACGGCCCATATTCGAAAGCGCGCGGGATCAGACTTTCCACCTGGGCAGGGTCGTTCAGGTCAGCCTGGAGCAGGTGGGCACTTCTCCCCATCGCCTGGATTTCATCCCTCAGGCTCTCGGCTTCGGCCTGCGAATGACCGAAATGGATCACTACGTTTCCGTCTGCTCGGGCGACGGTAAGGGCAAGCTCTCGCCCAACCCGCAGGGCTGCGCCGGTGATGAGCACCAGTTTGTTATTTAGTGTCAATTGGCCTTCCATCTAGCATGTCATGCTTAAAAAAAAGGAACCAAATTTCATGATTCAAATAGATTTACTGCTCCTCTATGATTCTCAGTCAGTTATTTCTTCCATGTCGCCATGAACTCCTCCCGCAGAGAGGGCTCACTAGCATAATTACCGCGCCACACCGTGGTACGTGTGATGGGAGCAATTTCACGCACGCCCCGCATTTCCATGCATAAATGGTGAGCCTCAAGATAGACTGCCACCCCGCTAGGATGCAGCATGGTTTCCAACGCATCGGCGATTTCATGACCGATACGCTCCTGGACCGAAAAGCGCCTTGAAAAGAGCCTGACCATGCGAGTAAGCTTGGAAAGGCCAATGATGTTCTCGTAGGCGATATAACCGACATATGCCTGCCCATAGAATGGGAAGACATGGTGTTCACACAGTGAAAAAAAGTGGATCGGACCCTCAATCACCTGGCTCAGGTTGCAGTCAGGCTCACCTCGGCACTCCGTGCTGAAAACCCGCAGTAATTTAGGGTCACCATCGTAGCCCTGTGTAGCATCGTAGAGGGCTTTCACAAACCTACGGGGAGTGTCTTTGGTGGAAGGTGTATCACAATCCATCCCAAAGGCAGTGAAAATTTCTGCCATATAAGTTTCATATTTATCGAATGCTTCATTGGAAATTTGGCGTGTTTGTAATTTTAAGGTATTTTGAATATCAAAGTCTTCCATATCATCATGGAACATCATCATAATCTCCTGTTCATTGCTTGATTACCGCGCAATTATATTAATCAATGTCAACCTGTGGACGATGTTGACAAAAATCCAGCGGCTATCAATGATTATGCTAATTATAACGGGTTCAACCCTTATAAGTTAAGACCCTGCCCCACAGGCTTTTCGTTCCCCAGATCCCAGCCCGCAGGGTTTCCAGCTGCACTATTTGGCTATGATCCACGAACAAGTTGACTTCCGCGCCATAATTCTTGATGTACCAGGCGAAGACCTCCGGGTCGGCGGCTTCGAACATCGGCATTTCCAGCCCAATGGCATTGATGATCTTGGCGACCACATCCGTGCGCCAGGTGGTGACGTTTTCTGTGATCCCCTCTGACT
>JBGPBQ010000014.1:0-28882 GCA_041481345.1 Anaerolineae bacterium | reverse complement strand
GTTGATCGTAAAGATAGACGAGACCTTAGCATTTTTCAAATTGGCTTGCGTTTCATAGAACGTCTATTGATAAATTCAATTCCTTGTTCGATCAAACTATGTGTTTACCGATGAAACACCAAACTGTAAGGTGGCTAGAAAAGCATTCAATTATTTTTAACGTAGCTCGGATTAATTAAATATCAACGATCACCTCCTCCTACCTCCCCCAATCAATGAAAGCGGTGATTAGGGGAAGAGAAAAGCACCATCCACGCGTGGGACACGAATAAAAACCACACATCTCTCCCCCACGCGATAAAGGATGAAATTGAGGCAGTTATAAAGAGGGGGGGTGCGACGGAGGAAGAGCGAGCAGGATTTCTTCTACAAGGATCGAAGTGGGTAGTTATGCCGCAAGTTTGCCTGAAGACCCGCCCCTGTGACGACTAGCTATATCCCCGGAATCCAAGAAGGCGGTCAATCTTCGCCAGGGGTGAGGGGTATAGCTGCGGCTTTCCTTGTACTGAATGATTTAGCGGAAGTGATCAAGACCACCCCGGCAATAATGATGAACGCAGAAATGATCTCTATCTTTCCCAAGGTCTCGTTGGCGATGATACTGCCAAGCAGAATGGCAACCATCGGGTTGACATACGCATAGGTGGATACGATGGTCGTGGGCGCATTACGCAGGAGCCAGGTATATGCGACAAACCCAATCCCAGAGCCAAAAATGATCAAGTAGGTCAGACCGCTAATGGAGCGCAAAGACACTGCAGAAATGTCGAATTGGCGCCATTCTCCAATCAGGGTAGCGAAAGCAAATAAGCCCAGAGAACCGACCAACATCTCCATCCCGGTGCCCAGCAGCGGAGAGCTCGGGAGGGAAGCTTTACGGCTGTAAAGGGAACCAATGGACCAGGAAAGTGCTCCGATGAGCAGCACGATGATTCCGACGGGATCAATGGGAGGGCTACCTGCAGTATGAACCTGCCATGGGTTGGCGAGTAAAGCGATCCCAAAGAAACCGATCAATACTCCCAACCAGGTGATCCAATTGGCGCGTGTACCCCCTGGACGCAATGAATCGATCATTACCATCCACAGGGGCACCGTTGCGATGAACAAAGAGGCAATACCAGAAGGGACGCGCTGCTCGGCCCAGACCAAGGCGCCATTTCCACCCAATAATAGGAGAAGACCTATGATTGAAGCAGCACGCCATTCCACTTTCCGTGGAGCGGGATCACCGCTTAAACGGCGCCAGGCGAAGAGGATGGCACCAGAGATGAGGAAGCGGATGCCAGCGGAGATAAAGGGGGGAATGGTTTCAATGGTGAAACGAATGGCCAGGTAGGTGGACCCCCAGACAATATAGACTGCGATGAGAGCAGCCCAAGCTCTAGGTTTCATACGATAAAAACTCCGGTTCAGCTGCCTGGGTAGGCGACCTTGGACATTTCCCAACCCAGCAAGGCGACTTTTCGCGCCCCACCATAATGGTAATTACCAAATTCACCCAACGAGTTAATCACGCGGTGGCAGGGGATCAACACTGCCACAGGATTATGTGCCAGAGCATTGCCAACGGCTCGCGCTGCTTTGGGATCCCCAAGGTAGCTGGCAATATCCCGGTATGATACCACAGTGCCCGACGGGATACCCAGGAGGGCCTCCCACACCTTGAGCTGAAAGTTCGAGCCGCTCAGGTATAGATGCAATGGGTGACCAAGGTCATGACCGAGGGAGCGAAAGACTTCAGCAACCAGAGGTTGGGTTTTAGAAGGGTCCTCAACCAAGCTGGCTTTAAGCCAGTCTTTTCGTAATCTTTCCAAAGCAGCGTTACGCCCTGCGGACATAACAAAGCAAAGATTGCAGATGCCCCGATCGGTGGTGCCTAACAAAACTTCACCAAAAGGTGTGGGGTGAAAACCGTAGCTAATATGCAAACCTTCACCGCGCAGCTTGTACTCACCGGGCGTGACCGCTTCCCAGGTGACAAACAGATCGTGCAGCCTACCCGGACTGGATAAACCTACCTGATAAGCGGCATCAAGGATGCTGGCAGATTTCGACAAGAGCTGTTTGGCGTGTTCCTTAGTGATGAACTGAAGGAAGCGCTTGGGACTGATGCCCACCCAACGGGTGAATAAGCGCTGAAAATGATATTCACTCAGATGGATGCTGGCGGCGATCTCGCTCAGACTGGGCTGGCGGTAGGCGTTCTTTTCTAGATAATAAATGACTTGCTCGATACGAGCATAATCATCGGAGAGTTGTGTATAAGTAATCATGCCATGATTATAAGCAAATGAAGGGTTAAATCCACCCGAATCTTGCGCTGTTTGAGAGGATATCTAAGGTACGGAGAAAAAATGGACATTGAATAATTAGCAGTAATTTTGAAATGTCCTAACATTAAAATATCGTCAAGCTGGAGATTGCCACCCCTCATTTCACTCGGGGCAGGCGTACAAGAAGAGCACTTGTATCCCTCAAGAAGTGCACGTGTGGCTTCCCCAAAAACCAGGGGTATAGGCCTCCCCCAATCATCAAAAAAACGATGATTAGGGGAGGAGAAGAGCACTCCACGAATGGGTGCACGAAGAACGGGCCATGCAACACGAATACTCCCTCCCAATCTCCCCCAAACATAAAGCGGTTTTGGGGAGTAGATACTATCCACGAATGGGTACGCGAAGAACGGGCTATGCATCACGAATACCCCCTCCCGCCTCCCCTCGGTCAGCTTTCAGCCATCAGTCTTCAGCTGATTAGTCAAGAATAGGGGATGATTGGATTACAACAACCGGCGATGGAAAGAAGGTGTAATAAAACTAGACGGAACAGAGTGAGGTAAAATGGAGGCGGTGTGGATGAACACTGGTGAGATTAATTTAAGTTACACCAACGGAGTGGTAGGTTGAAAAAGTATTTCTGGGATTATGCTTTCTTATTAGGGATCGCCGGGGTTATTGTGGTGGTCGACCAGTGGACGAAATATCTGGTGCGGACACAAATACCGTTCGCGGGCAGCTGGTCACCATTCGTATGGTTGGAACCCTACATCAGAATCGTGCACTGGCAGAACACTGGGGCTGCGTTTGGCATGCTGCAGGGGTTTGGATTGATTTTCGCGATCCTGGCGGTTGTAGTGTCGATTGCGATTCTGTATTATTTTCCACGAGTGCCGAGCAATGAGTGGGCGATGCGGCTCGCGATGGCGATGCAGCTTGGAGGCGCTGTTGGTAACTTGATCGACCGGATCACGGTTGGGACGGTAACCGATTTTGTCTCTGTAGGTAAATTTGCTGTATTTAATGTAGCAGATGCATGTATCTCAGTAGGCACAGTGATCTTAGTACTTGCTGTCTGGAACAGCGAGCGGAAACAAAAGAAATTAGCACTGACCAACCCTGAACAAGCGTCTGCTTCAACTGAACCGCCTGACCTTCCGAAGCAGGCGGAACAGACACCTGATTCGGAAAACCACCCGCTTGAGTGAGCAATTTATAGTTTTTCAATTTAAAGGGGAAGAGTCAGCACGCCTGGATAAGTTCCTGGTAACCTGCCTGCCCGAATTCTCTCGCTCACGGTTGCAGAGATTAATTGTGAATGGTTCCATCCTGGTTGACGGGGTTGCAGCGCATAAAAGCGGGCAAATGATCAGCCGGGGGAATTTTATCCAGGTGCATATACCCCCAACGGAGCCGAGCGAACTCGTCCCGGAAGCCATCCCCCTGGATATCATTTTCGAGAACGATGATGTGATGGTTGTGAACAAACCGGCTGGGATGGTGGTGCACCCGGCAGCAGGGCACTCGAGCGGTACGCTGGTGCATGCTGCCCTGGCACATGCCCCTGATTTAATTTCTATTGGGGGTGAGAAACGCCCTGGGGTGGTGCACCGACTGGATAAAGATACCTCAGGCTTGATCCTGCTGGCCAAAAATGACCAGACTCAGCGCTTCCTGCAAGACCAATTCAAACTACGGAAGACAACAAAAACCTACCTGGCGCTTGTGGATGGCAAGCCGCCTACCCCGGTGGGACGGATCGAGGCGCCGGTTGGGCGAGATAGTGTGCATCGGAAGCTGATGTCGGTGACCGGGATCAAAAAAGGACGGGAGGCGGTCAGCGAATACCGCACCCGGGAGACTTTCAGGGAGCATACCCTGCTGGAAGTGCACCCGCTGACAGGACGCACGCACCAGATTAGAGTGCACATGAAGTTTATCGGCTGCCCGGTAACGGGTGACACGGTTTATGGTCACAGAAATGCAACGGTACCCTTGAAGAGGCAGTTTCTGCATGCAGTCAAACTGACCATCCTCCTGCCGGGTGAGACGACACCAAGGACATTCGAGGCGCCCCTACCTGGTGAACTGGAGCGGGTGCTGGAGAAGCTGAGGGAAGAAAGGTGATTACTTCTATGTCTGTGTGTTCATTTTTTGGTTGTTATTACATGCATAAAAGAAGTTTACACATTTTTTCCCCAAATCATAATAGTATTCGGAGTGAACGGAGAGAATTGCTTCGTCGCCAAGACCACTCCTCACAATGACACATTAACGAAAGCGTAATACAAGGAGGAACTATGGACTGGATAGATCTACGCTCAGATACGGTGACCCAACCGACCAAAGCCATGCGCAAAGCGATGGCGAATGCAGAGGTGGGGGATGACGTGTTTGGAGAAGACCCCACCGTCAATAAGCTGCAGAGCATGGCAGCAGAGAAAATGGGCAAGGAAGCCGGATTATACGTTCCTTCGGGCACGATGGGCAACCTGGCAGCCATTCTGGCACACTGTGGCAGGGGTGATGAGGTCATTTTAGGGAATAAAGCGCATACGTTTTTATATGAGGCAGGCGGGATTTCCGCCCTGGGAGGAGTACATTCATGCCAGTTACCCAACCAGTCAGATGGGACACTCGTCCTGGAGGATATTCAGGCGGCAATTCGGTCGAAGGATGCTCACCAACCAATCTCACGCCTGGTGTGCCTGGAAAATACCCACAACCGCTGTGGGGGTGTGGCATTAACCCTTGACTATACGCGTGCGATAGGTGAGCTGGCACACGCGAATGGTTTGCTCCTACATCTGGATGGAGCGCGCATCTTCAATGCCGCAGTTAAGCAAGGGGTGATGGCGAGCGAGCTGGCTAAACCAGCGGACTCGGTCACATTCTGCCTCAGCAAAGGGTTATGCGCACCGGTGGGCTCGGTGCTGTGCGGGAGCGAGGAATTTATCGCCAAGGCACACCGGGTTCGCAAGCAGCTGGGGGGCGGCATGCGGCAGGCAGGCATTTTAGCTGCGGCGGGGATCGTGGCTTTAGACACGATGGTGGAGCGGTTAGCTGAAGACCAGAAACGCGCTCATTTATTGGCACAGGGGTTATCATTTTTGCCGTGGTTGGTGATGGATGCTGGAACACCGCAGACGAATATGATCTTCATGTCGATCAATGAAAGGTACCCTGTTGAAGCGAAGCAAATTTCCGGTGAGTTGGAAAAGCTGGGCGTGAAAGTGGGGGTGGTGGGGAAGAGGCGCTTCAGGCTGGTCACACACTATTGGATTGACAATCGAGCAGTGGAAAAGTCGCTCGTGGCATTCCAGGAAGTGGGCATACGATTAAATCCCACATGAAGGGCGGTATTCATCTAAGGAAATTAGCCCGCATGTTATAATATTTTTGTTATGTGGGTGGGGTGGAACGGTACGGGTTTAACGTTACTCTTAAGGAGAGGCAGTCTTAACATGAGTGAATTTTATCCATTGGAACAAATCGACCGGATTGCGGATCTCGTCCGTTCCAAGACAACTTATCATCCACAGGTGGGAATCATTCTCGGATCAGGATTAGGTGCACTAGCTGCCAGTGTCGAATTTGCTACCATCGTCCCATATAATGAAATACCCGAATGGCCAGTTTCGACAGTGATTGGTCATCAAGGGCATCTGGTGATCGGTAAATTCGAAGGTAAAGAAGTCATTGTGATGCAAGGGCGGGTGCACTACTATGAAGGCTACAGCATGAGCCAGGTGGTACTTCCGGTACGGGTATTGCAACGAATGGGGATAGAGATCCTGATCGTGACCAACGCGGCAGGGGCAGTGAACCCCAATTTTTCACCGGGTGACCTGATGCTGATTACTGACCATATCAATCTGATTGGAATGGCTGGCTTGAACCCGTTGCGCGGACCCAATATCAATGAGATTGGCACGCGGTTTCCGGATATGAGCCGGGCATACGACCCTGCGCTAATGGAATTGGGTCGCGAGGTGGCAATGGAAGATAATATTAAATTACAGGAAGGTGTATATATCAGCCTGGCTGGCCCTTCTTTTGAGACTCCAGCGGATTTACGGTTCCTGCGTATCATCGGCGCTGATGCGGTAGGCATGTCAACCGTCCCCGAAGTGATCACGGCTCGGCATGGAGGCACACGGGTCCTGGGGATTTCAGGCATCAGCAATAAGTCGAACCTGGATGGTGAGACGATCACCACACATGAGGAGGTTTTGGCAGCGGGTGAGAAAATAGCTCCCTTACTAACGACGCTCATTAGGGGGGTGCTGCGCCGCCTGTAATCTCATAATTGTGTAACACGAAGCCGATGTGTTAACCACGGAGACAACAGACGCCGCATGGAACAAGTATTACAATTTTTCCGAACTTATGAGTTATGGATCTATATTATTTTGGGGGTGCTGGGTTTATGGCAGATTCGAAAATTCGCACTCGCGTGGGAAGAACTGCGAGGAGCTTTCTTCGGTATGGAAAGGGAAGCAGCCCAATCGAGGGTCAATTCGGCTGCAACCATGGTAGTCATCTTTATTATTATGGCAGTCACTGAGTTTACAATCGTCACGTTCGTGGCTCCAACCGTCCCAGGCGCAAACCCGCTACCGACGACAACGTTGGATTTGTTGGCAACTCCGACTACCACGTTGCCTGCTCCAACACAGAATCCCAATGCAACCCCCGGGAGTACACCCACACCGGGAGAGGTGGCTGCCGCAGAGGGATGTGCGCCAGGTCAGGTGAACCTGACATTACCATCCAATGGTGACAGGATCAGCGGTAGCACAAAGATACGGGGAAGTGCGGACATCCCTAATTTTGGGTTTTACACGCTCCAGATTGCTCATCCTGGTGATACGGTGTGGCTACCGATCCAAGTGGGACAGCAAGCGGTAAAGAATGCTGATTTGGGTACATGGGATACGTCCAGACTGGCCCCAGGGGCGTATATGCTTGAACTGGTGGTAACGGATAATGTGGGGAAGGCAATGACCCCGTGCGCCGTCCAGGTAACGGTAGAAGCAGTACCATAGAGGTAAATCGGAGAAGCTATGCCAGAAATCGAAATTCGGCCGCCCACATCTGCAGAAATCCCAAAACTTCTGGATATCGATCATGACTATGTGAGCGATCATGTATGGCAGATGGAGATACAACACGAAAGCGGGCAAAAGCCCTCAGATTTAATGGTAGAAATTATATTCCGGCAATTAAAACTACCCAGATCAGTGAAAGTGGAATATCCTCGGGTGCCGAGCGAGCTGACAAATGATTGGAAGGAACGGTCGTGCCTGCTGGTGGCACTACTGAAAGGTGAAGTGGTCGGATATACCAGCATGATGTTGACAATTGCACCCCATACCAGCTGGATGACAGACCTGGTAATCATGCGCAGGATGCGACGCCAGGGTATCGGCAGCGCGCTGGTTTTAGCCGGACAGGATTGGGCACGGCACAAAAGATGTGCACGGATGGTGATGGAAATGCAACCTAAGAATTACCCAGCAATATGCCTGGCTCAAAAACTGGGGTATGATTTGTGCGGATATAATGACCATTATTTTCCAAACAATGACATTGCTCTTTTCTTTTCGAAAAGCTTGAGGTGATGCAGGATAGACGGATATTATCTAATTATTGATAACCGGTAGATGTGAATGGTGTGTGAACGAGAAGTATTTGATGGTTTAATATGATTGGTGCATTTATTACAGGATTGAAATTTATCAACCAGCTGCTCACAGCTGGGATTGCCATTACCGCATTCTCTTTATTGCTATATGCTTTGACTTTCAACCTGCGCGACCGTGTCGCGCGGACATTCGCGCTGATTTTGATCTGTATCGTGATCGTATTTGTGGGGGATGCAATCAGCAGCGTTGTCAACTCAGAAAAAATCCTAGAGCAATGGCTGCAACTCGAATGGCTGGGGATCACATTACTGCCGGCGTGCTACTTTCATTTTTCATGCGCCGTCCTGGCAACAACGGGGAGCAAGGTAGATGGGAGCCAGAAGTGGTTCATCCGGGGCATGTACCTAGGCAGCCTGGGGTTCCTGGCAACCCTGCCATTCATGTTGCTGGTAGGACCGCTCGTCCCGAATGCCAACCCTGCACCACACCTGCAGCGCACCTGGCTGACGTGGATATTTGCGATATATTTTTTGGCAGCAGTGGTGTGGTCATGGATCAACTTCAGGCAATCGTATAAGAGAACCGTAACACCAACCAGCCGGCGTAGGATGAGGTACTTAATCATAGGAGCGCTGGCTCCTGTGCTTGGGGCATACCCCTTCCTGCTCTTCGGTTCGAGTATTGCCACCCACCACCCTCTTTTGTTCTGGTTAGTGGCTGTGATGACCAACTTTTTTGTCCTGGGACTGCTGGTCATTATGGCGTACTCAGTCGCTTTTTATGGCGTATCGTGGCCAGACCGGGTGGTAAAACGCCGGCTGTTTAAGTGGCTGATGCGAGGCCCGGTGACAGCCTCAACTGTGTTGGCGATAACCACGATCGTCAGGCGAGCGGGTGAGTATTTTGGTTTTGCGTATTCGGCAGCTGTCCCGATTGTCATGGTTGGCAGCCTGCTGTTATTGGAATACGTTATCACCTTGGCAGCCCCATTATGGGAACGCTGGTTGTTCACAGGGGGAGATAAGTCGAATTTACTGCTGGTACAAACCTTGAATGAACGGCTGCTGACCACAGGGGATATGCGACAATTCCTTGAAGCTGTGCTGGCAGCGATATGTGACCGCATCCAAGCATCGCGGGCGTTTATCATGGCAATGGATGCCGGTGACCTCGAGCTTATGGTAAACATTGGCGATGTACCTCCCATTGATGAAATGTCAGATGGTTTGAACCACGTGGTGCAACAAAATGGAAATGGGAAGGGATTCTATACGTGGAATAACTACTGGTTAGTGCCTTTGCACAGCCAAAGGATCAACCAGGGAATGCTGCTCGGAATGTTGGGGATTGCGCGGAAACCCGACGTGGTGGTTGGAGAGGACCAGAAAGAAGCAGTCTTTTTCCTGGCTGATCGGGCAGCGGCAGCACTGGAGGATCACGTCCAACAGCAGGAAATATTTAACTCGATTGAAAATTTGAGCCCCCAAATTGATATGATCCAGCGGTTACGGGCAGCATCAAGGTATGGCGCAACCGATGTGCTGACTGCAGTGGAAATCCCATTAGAATCGCCTGATCTGGCACGTTGGGTCAAAGATGCATTAACCCATTATTGGGGGGGACCGAGGCTTACGGACAGCCCGCTGATTGGACTAAAAGTGGTTCAGGATACGCTCGAAGATCACCAGGATAACCCGGCCAACGCACTGCGGGCAATCTTGCGCCAGGCGGTTGAACAGGTGAGACCGGAAGGCGAGAGACGATTTACGGGAGAATGGATACTGTATAATATTTTAGAGATGAAATTTATGGAGGGGAAAAAGGTTAGAGAAATTGCGACACGATTATCCATGTCGGAAGCAGATTTATATCGAAAGCAGCGGGTGGCAGTTGAGGCAGTTGCGGATGCAATCCTCGAAATGGAACAAAAAGCCAGAGCAGAAACAAAAGTAGAGTGATCAGATAAACCATCAAATGGCTCAAATGTGAGGAGGGTTTAATGGTAATAAAACAACCTAATATTTCGAAAGCCCCTGAAATGGACGAGGCCTGGTGGACAGCATTATTAGCCGACGAGGAAAAGTATAAATACAATGGGATAAAGGAACCTTCGCCGCCAGATGAAGTAAACGAGCAAGAGGAGCGTGCTGCCAAAAAGGGGCAAAAAACCAGCGAAATCGATTGGGAGCTGGTGCGTAAATTATTCAGCTCCGACCAGGTGATCAGACTTGAGGTAACCGGTTTTAATCGCGGGGGATTGTTGGTGGCAGGGAGCGGGCTACATGGATTTGTGCCTGTCTCCCATCTGTTGGAAATTAACTGTCTGACAGATGAAAAAGAAAGAGAGACGATCCTAGCAATCTATGTGGGGCGCTCTGCAGCTTTTAAGGTGATTGAATGTGATCCTGAACGAGGGCGTGTGGTTTTTTCAGAGAGAGCTGCCCTGGCTGAATCGGGGAAAAGGAACCTGGTGTTTGGTGAAATTTACCCAGGGAAACGCGTATGTGGGACTGTAACCAACATCACAGAGTTCGGAGTGTTTGTGGATTTGGGCGGCGTGGAAGGATTAATCCATGTGTCGGAACTATCCTGGGGCAGGGTGCGCCATCCGAGCGACATGGCTAAAGTGGGAGAAACGGTGCAGGCATACGTGATCCAGGTGGACCAAGACCGCTCGAGAATCGCGTTATCCTTGAAAAGATTGATCCCCAATCCGTGGGAAACCGCAGAGGAACGCTACTATCCGGGGCAGGTAGTGAGTGCAGTGATCACCAGCATTGTCCCGTTTGGGGCATTTGCACGCATCGAGGAGGGACTGGATGGCTTGATCCACTCCTCAGAGTTTGCCGAGGAAGGTGCGGTGGGTGAGTCTGATGAAGGCTTGTGTGAAGGCCAAGTGGTGCAAGTTAAGGTTTTGAATGTTAACGCAACACGCCAACGGCTTGGACTTAGTTTGAATGTAAATAAGCAGACAATAGATCACGACAATTTGAATTATTGAAGCTATTTTGGATGGATAAGCACTGGTACTGGTTGGCAGCATTTATCGTCATAGGTATCCTGCTTGGCGCAGGTGTATTAATTTTGGTCACACGACCGCCCAGAGGCAGCCCAATCACATTACTCCCGGCTCCAACCGCAGCACCGATAACCGTGTATGTGAGTGGAAAAGTAAACCAGGAAGGATTATATTCGTTGCCGGTTGGCAGCCGGATGAATGACGCCATTCAAGCAGCAGGCGGGTTCTCCAATGATGCAAACAGCAGTGGGCTAAATTTAGCCAAGATCCTCATAGATGGGGAGCAGATCAGCGTGCCGGGATTAGTTTCTCCGGCTGCCCCAGGGAGCGGCAATAGGCTTGCAGTCTCATCGGGTGTTCTGGTAGATATCAATACGGCAAGCCTCGAGTTGCTAGATACCCTGCCTAACATCGGCCCAAAAACTGCCCAGGAAATCCTCGATTACCGCAGTGCCAATGGTCCTTTCGGAAAAATTGAAGATATCATGAATGTGCCTGGGATTGGGCAAGGTAAATTTGATGCGATGAAGGACCTGATCACTGTTGGAACTTCCCCATAACGCGCTTGCGTGCGTTCTCAATGTGTTCGAGCATAAATGAGCGAGCTTGTTCTTCGTCGTGATGATGCAAGGCTTCAAGAATCCTGATATGCTCCGATAATGAATACTCAGCGCTGGAATTTCGCTTCCAGGCGGCGAGGTTAAAGCGCGTCGCCACCTGATGGAGATGAACCAGATATTGGCAAAGATAGCGATTACCGGTAGCCGCTGCCAGGAAACGGTGAAATTCATAATCCTGGGTGGCGACGGCAATGAAATCTGACCTGGAAGCCGCAATTTTGCTCTGCTCCACATTCTGTTCCAATTGTTGGAGCTCTTCTGCTGTGAGACGTTTGCAGGCGAGGGAAGCCGCAGGACCGATTACCATTGCCATAGCATCCATGACCTCGACAAATTCAAAAACGCTTAATGGCGTTACCACCACTCCATGATGGGGGATAACCTGCAGTAATGACTGTTCAGCCAGGCGCTGAAAAGCTTCGCGCAATGGGGTGCGACCCCAGCCGTAGCGGTTGATCAGGCTGGCTTCAGTAACTGACAGCCCTGGGTCGATCTGCAGGGTCAGGATCAGATGGCGCAGCTCCTGTTCAACACGGTCACTTTCCCGTGCAGGAGAAATCGCTAGATTGTCCATGGGATACCTCGCTACGATCAATTAAACCATAAAAATAGAATAGCAGATAAGGAATATATCCTTTGTATACAATTTGGATATTGCCATTGACACCCGATACTGTTCAGATTATATTTGCGAGTACCAACCATGAGCTCAGGAACGATCTTCGATATTAAACGCTACGCGATCAATGATGGTCCGGGGATCCGGACAGCGGTTTTTTTTAAGGGATGCCCTTTGGAATGCTGGTGGTGTCATAACCCAGAAGGTCAGGTGAGCCAGCCGCAGCTGATACTGCGCGAGAACCGGTGTAAATTATCGCAAGCCTGTGTGGAGGTGTGCCCACAAGGAGCTATTGTCTGGGACGATAGACCCATCACAGACTGGGAAAAATGTGACCAGTGCGGGAAGTGTGCAGAGGTGTGCTACGCGGGAGGACGTGAAATGGTCGGTCGTGATGTGACAGCTGACCAAGTGATGGCAGAAGTCGTGCGGGATGTGCCATTCTATGACCAGTCGGGGGGAGGGGTGACTTTCACCGGCGGGGAGCCAATGCTACAGACGGAATTCCTGAAGGAGACCCTGCTCTTATGCAAAGAACAGCATATCCATACAGCTGTGGATACATCCGGACAAACTTCCTGGGAAAATTTACACTCTATAGTGCCGCTGGTTAACCTGTTCCTGTATGACTTGAAACTCATGGATGAAAGCCGGCATATTAAGTACACTTCGGTCTCCAACAAGCTAATCTTGAAGAACCTGCGAAAACTTGTCGAAGCGGGAGCGCAAATTATCGTCCGAATCCCGCTCATCCCCGGAATCAACGATGATGATGAGAATATCAAATTGTGTGCAACAACGCTGGCAAGACTTCCCACACTTGAGGGTATTGAGGTGATGCCCTACCATGAGATTGGCAAAGCAAAGTATCAATCACTCGGCATGAAGTACAAATTGGAAAACGTTCAGCCTCCGACTGAAGAGCAGGTGTTTAGAGTGGAGGAGATATTATCCAGCCAAGGAATAGCGGTTATCAAGCATCAAGGAAGGGCATTATGAGCATGCGCGAGCGGGTGAAGGAACTGCGGAAGCAAAGTCTGGAGGCGGTTGAGACGCTTTCTCCGGAGCGGGCTCAGCTGCTGACGGAGTTCTCGTCCCAGGATATGGAATTGGTGTCGACCCCAGTGCACAGAGCGCTGGCATTCAAGTATGTGATGGAAAATAAGGCAGTTTGCATCAGTGATGGAGAGCTGATCGTGGGTGAAAAAGGTGTTGCACCGAAAATGGCGCCCACCTTCCCTGAATTGTGCTGCCATACGCTGGACGACCTGGATGTGCTTAATCAGCGCGAGAAAACGTCGTTCAAGGTTAGCGAGGAGACAAGGCAATATTATGAAGAGAAGCTAATCCCATTCTGGAAGGGGAAAACGATGCGGGAGCTGATCTTCAAGGAGATGACCGAGGAGTGGAAGTCAGCATACAAGGCGGGTATATTCACCGAGTTCATGGAGCAACGCAGCCCAGGTCACACAGTGCTGGACGGCAAGATTTACAAGAAGGGGATGGTGGATTTCCAGGCGGAAATCAGGGCGAGCCTAGCCAGATTGGATTATCTGCATGACCCACAAGCCTACGAAAAGCAGGAAGAATTACGGGCAATGGCAATCGCAGCAGGTGCGATTGTGCGTCATGCCGAGCGACACGCGGAGATGGCAACAGCACTGGCAGATAAGGAGCAGGACGAGAAGCGTAAAAAGGAGCTCATCCATATCAGCCAAGTCTGTCGGCGTGTGCCTGCGCAGGCACCCCGAAATTTCTGGGAAGCTTTGCAATACTACTGGTTCGTCCACCTGGGGGTGACGCTTGAACTTAATACCTGGGATGCATTTTCACCGGGTCGCCTGGACCAGCACCTGCTGCCTTTCTACCAGGAAGGGTTTAAGGATGGGAGCTTAACCCGGGAAGAGGCGGAAGAGCTATTAGAGTGTTTCTGGATCAAATTTAACAACCAGCCGGCACCTCCGAAAGTGGGTGTAACTGCAGAAGAAAGCGGGACCTACACTGATTTTGCTCAAATCAACCTGGGTGGGGTGCGTGAGGATGGATCGGACGGGGTGAACGAGGTGACTTATCTGCTGCTGGATGTGATCGAGCAGATGCGCTTGCTGCAACCATCGACATCGATCCAGGTGAGCAAAAAGAATCCCGACCGATTCATCAAGCGGGCGACTGAGATCATCCGGACAGGTTTTGGACAGCCGTCGGTTTTCAATGCCGACCTGATTGGACAGGAACTGATGCGCATGGGGAAAAGCGTAACCGATGCCCGCGGGGGAGGGTCAAGCGGATGTGTTGAGGTGGGGGCGTTTGGCAAGGAAAACTATAACCTGACCGGCTACTTCAACCTGCCCAAGGTGCTGGAGATCACGCTACACAATGGAATCGATCCCCGTAGTGGCGAGCAGCTCGGACCTGCGACAGGTGATCCCCGCGCATTTACGAGCATAGAAGAGCTCTATACGGCTTTCGAAAAACAAGTGAATTACTTCGTGGAGGTGAAAGCACGGGGGAATAATGTCATAGAACGTTTATTTGCACGCTATATGCCGTGCCCGTTCCTTTCAATATTAGTGGATGACTGCATCGCGAAGGGCAAAGATTACCATGATGGAGGGGCGCGGTACAACACGACCTATATCCAAGGGGTGGGATTGGGGACGATGACCGATGCATTGACCAGCGTGAGCTATCATGTATATGATCAGAAGACATTTTCGATGGGAGAACTCATCGACAGCCTGGATGCAAATTATGAAGGAAAAGAAGTGCTGCGTCTGATGCTCTTAAATAGGACGCCGAAATATGGAAACGACGATGACCTGGCAGACAGGGTGATGCAGCGCATTTTTGAGATTTACTTCAAGGCAGTCGATGGGCGTCGAAATACAAAGGGAGGTGAATATCACATCAACCTCCTGCCCACAACGGTGCACATCTATTTCGGCTCGGTCACCGGAGCAACCCCCGACGGTCGGATGGCACAAACCCCGCTTTCAGAAGGCATATCGCCGGTACAGGGGGCGGACCACAAGGGACCCACGGCGGTCATCCGATCGGCAGCCAAGATGGACCATGTTCGGACGGGCGGCACGCTGCTTAACCAAAAGTTCACCCCGCAGGTGCTAAACAGTGAAGATGGACTGGACAAGCTAGTGCAGCTCATCCGGACATATTTCAGATTGGACGGGCACCATATCCAGTTCAATGTAGTCGATGCGGCAACGTTACGCCAAGCCCAGGCGCATCCTGAACAGTACCGCAGCCTGATTGTAAGGGTAGCCGGGTATAGTGATTATTTTTGTGACCTGAGTAAGACTTTGCAGGATGAAATTATCACCCGGACAGAACACGAGGCATTTTAGAGCTTGGGCAGCACGATGGTGTGTTGGGCTTGATATTTGCCCTTTTTATCGGCATAGGAAATATCACAAGGCTCATCTGCGACGAAGAATAATACCTGGGCGATGCCCTCATTGGCATATATTTTTGCAGGCAATGGGGTGGTATTGGAAATCTCGAGGGTGACGTAACCCTCCCATTCCGGCTCAAAAGGGGTTACGTTAACAATAATCCCGCAGCGGGCATAGGTTGATTTCCCCAGGCAAATGGTGAGGACGTCGCGCGGGATGCGAAAGTATTCGACCGTACGCCCTAGGGCGAAAGAGTTAGGAGGGATGAGGCACACTTCACCCTTGTAATCAACCATGGAGCGGGGGTCAAAATGCTTCGGGTCTACGAGGGTGGAATAAACATTAGTGAATATCTTAAACTCATCCGCGACCCGGATGTCATAGCCATAAGAGGATACGCCATAAGAGATGACACCCTCGCGAACCTGGCTGTCAGCGAAGGGTTCTATCATGCCCTTTTGCTGAGCCATCTTGCGAATCCAATGATCAGGCTGAAGACCCATACCAACCTCCATAATCGTTTGCAAGATTCGTCTCACTCCCACAGGATGGAAAATCGTCGAGCGGGAGACAATTCTTGATTGAGATATGCCTATTCACCCGCCCTACCAACCGCTGGCTTTGAAAACAATCTCGAGGAGACGCGCCCGTTCTTCGGGGGTCATTAATCGAGGTTTGGCGAAGTCCACGAAGCGAAGCGTGATGAGCTCTGTGCTGATATAGCGACTATCGTAAAAGACATGACGATCGATGAAGGCGTCGTCACAGGCGTAATCAGCACAGTAGTGAAGTTGATCAAAAAACAGGTTGCCCAACCCATAGTGGATATAAGAACCATTTTGAAATGAGAAGCCATGGGGTTGATGGGCCTGGCTGCCACTGACAATGGCAGCACCGGCAGAAGCAACCAGCCCAAAGTCATCGACTAGTAGCGGCTGGGCGGTGTAGGTGTAATATTCCCGGTGTTGAAAGGTGAATATCACCTGATACCCTTCATCACGCAAGGCTGGAATTTCGGTGCTGATGTAATTAAAATCACATTGGGCTGCGCCTGGGTGTGTATCGGTGGCAATTGCGTCACAGGGGATCTCGTTCTTCACCACACAGCCGACATTACAACCCATAAAGGCGATTTTATTGCCATTATTTTCAAACTTAACCGGCTGTCGGGCTTCCTCAGCATTGGCGCCGCCACCATAGTAAGGCCAACCAAGGTCTTTGTACATTTGCAACGTGTACAATGTGGCATCAGCACCATAATCCATGAAGTGATCCCCAGTTAGCTCGATGATATCGGTGCCAACAGCCTTTAGCAAGTCGATGTAGGATGGGTTCGAACAGAAGACAAGATTTTCCTGGGTAAGAGTAGGGAAGGGGCAATCGGGTGAGAAGGGAATCTCATTGCTGATGTGGGCGATATCGGCTTGTGAAAGGATTGAGCCGATATCCTCGGCAGGGTAGGTGATACCCTTGTACTCCATGGTGTAGGCAGTGGCACGCACCATGGCGGTCACCCCCGTCAAGGCAACGGTGGTGAGCTTGGAAGCATCACGGTTGGACTGGGGTATGCCTAACTGACCTGGCTGCAAGCTCACATTTCCGGATAAGATAAATGGAATGGTGAGGGGATATCCAGCTGGATCAAAATCCTTCCGCACAGGAGATTGTCCGTCGAGGGTGAGCACCTTCCAACGCGGTTCAAGCGATTCGAATGGGATGATCGCCCAAGAGGGCCGGTGCGACCAGGCGTAATCGAGCAGCTGATCAGCAGGTAAGACCTGGACCGCATTGGCATTGGGAGCACCCCAGAAAGCGGTGAGGACGTCCAAAGTGCTAGCGTCCACCAGGAGCGGGGCATCGATTGATTTAACCACCGAATCGCCATGCCAGATAGCTTTAAGCTCCTGAGAGGTGATCCCATCGGGCACCGTTGGAAATGGCGCAACTAGAGCATAAGACCACTGGCTGGAGGGAGGCAGTTTTTGATTGTCCACCGTTAAAACAATATCAGCTTCATCACGATTTTCAGCGAAGGCATAACCATCAGGAAGCACTAAAGAAGGACGAATATTTTTCGGCAGGTAGGGTGCCAGCCAAATTTTGAGGGGCACTTGCGTCGGAGAGGGTGATGGGATGGGCGAAGATGTGGGTGCAGGCGAAGCTGAAGAAGAAGGAGGAGAGGCAGAGGCTTGACCCGAGACTATTGGGGAAGTTGATATGGGCGTAGAAGTAAGGCTGCGTTGATTGCAGCCGATAAATAGAAAGCTAATCATAAAGGTAATAAGAATACTTTTAATTACTCTTGCCGGAGCTCCGGAAGAGGTGCGGGTGTGCTCTGAGAGCCGTTGGGTCATAAACTATAAACCACGCTCATGGAGTGCAGCATGTATGCGAGATTCGATCTCTTCAGCTTGCCGCTCAATCCCAACGATCCCGGTCAGACAGGGGGCGGCGAGGTTGGGGGGTAGATCCCTCGCATTGATGCGAATGTTAAAGCCAGCACCTGTAATCGCGGCCTTTGCCAGAGAAGCGCCCGTGGCGCCATCGCTCAAGGCGGATTCATTTCCGAAGTGAATGACCTGCTCAGCCAGCTCAAGCACACGCAAGGATTTGTTCGCCACACCGATGGGCACCTGGGTGGCCAATAAAGTGGCCTGCTCGACGGCTTTCCGGCGAACCTCTTGCTGATCTGAAGTGTCTTTGGGGAGGCGGTAAGCTGCCATTACACTATCAAAGGCGGAAGCATCCAGCTGGATATAACGGGTAAGGTCGTTCCGCAATGCCTCAGACTGAGTGAGGACCGCCTGCATCTTGGCTTCAGATTCAGCATATTTCTTCTTCCCAATGGTCAGGCGGGCAACCATGGATATCAAACCTGCCGCGGCAGCACCAGAGTAGGCTGAAGCTGAACCACCTCCGGGAGTGGATTGCCCCGAAGCTAAGGCATCCAAGAACTCCGATCCGGGCGGAGGAGCTTCAAGGGATGGTGGGGCCTTTATCAAAGACAATAATTTTTGTTCCAGGATCTGTTCGGGTGAAAACTGATCCAGCTGCAAATACCAGACAGCCGCGTCAACCAGGGCTGCCTGAGGGATCAAGCCGACCAGCTCAGCATGGTGAATCAGCACCCCATAGCGGGCAGCTTCGCGGCGGATGGTCTCGACCACCAGCGCAAGGGGAGTTTTATGGAAATTCGTCAGGTTCATCGAGACCTGCGCCAGACCTTCACACTGCAAACCCAAAGCTTTGACATAGCGCAAGCCGCCAGAAGAGTAGCGGATGGTTTTAGCGATTTTCTGAGCGATGGAATCGTCATCGGTAGCCAGGTAGACGTTATAGGCTATCAGCGGCTGACGTGCGCCGATCACGGTTGCCCCAGCAGGGCCAACCAATTTTGGTCCAAAATCAGGGTCTCGCTCAGGTTTTACACCCATTTCACGCTTCAAGGCTTCATATTGACCACGGCGAAGATTTTCAAGATTTGTGCGTTCAGGTCGGGTAGCAGCTTCTTCGTAGAGGTACACGGGAATATTCAGCTCTTGCCCAACCCGCTGCCCCAGATGACGGGCAATTTGGACACAATCTTGCATCGTCAGTCCAGAAATTGGCACAAAAGGCACTACGTCGGTGGCCCCGATGCGTGGGTGTTCACCTGTGTGCTGGTCCAGATTGATCAGCTCAGCAGCCTTAGCAATGGACCGAAAAGCAGCTTCTTCCACACCATCAGGCGAACCAACAAAGGTTAAAACGGTCCGATTATGGTCAAGATCTGAATGGCGGTCCAACAAGGTGACACCTTCCACGGATGTGATAGAGCTCATAATCGCTTCGACTACGTCAGGGCGGCGTGCCTCAGAAAAATTAGGAATACATTCCAGAATGGATTGTGGCATAGCTCTCCTCGGTAAGTGGAATAGCGTAATTATACCCTTCGTGTTTGGGGCAAGGGGAACGGGAGTGTTCCATCCAGTGGGCGTAGAGTGGGTTGTTGACTTGAAATGTCGTTAACGGTAGAATGCACAGGGAACCCCAAATGCCTCGTACACGGTTGATATTATTTCTGCTAATTTTATTGGTGTTGCTTATCACCTTGTCATGCCAGAAATCCATTGAGCCGGTTTCACTCCCGACTATTTTTTACCCCAATACTACTCCAACTATAACAACGACCGTAGTGCCGGAAACTACCAGCGCTCAGTTCCTACCCTCGGTGAGGAACCCGAGTGATGTGACGATCGTTTCACCGACTCCGAATGTGCCTCTCAACCTGCCGGAGATCCGGACTAATGAGAAACAATATACCGTCCAGGCGGGAGATACAGTGGGGATTATTGCTGCGCGATACAAAATTACGGCACAAATGCTGCTGGCGGCGAACCAGATACCCAACCCTGACCTGCTGGAGGTGGGACAGGGATTGACCATCCCGGCTCCCATACCTGGAGAAATGGGATCAGGATTTAAGATCATCCCAGATTCTGAGCTTATATATGGTCCGTATGCGCCAAGTTTCGATATAAGCGGTTTTGTGAGCCAGTACGACAGCTATTTGAGCCGTTATACGGAGGAAGTGGAAGGGCAAACGATCACAGGTGCTCAAATTGTGCAGTTGGTGGCTCAAGATTACTCGGTAAATCCTAGATTGCTATTGGCGGTTTTGGAATATCAAAGCGGCTGGGTCACCAAGGCCGGTCCAGCTGAAGAAACGAGGGACTACCCCATTGGGAATAAGGACAGCTGGCGTAAGGGGTTGTACCTGCAGCTGGCGTGGGCAGCCAATAACCTAAACCGAGGGTATTACCTGTGGAGGGTGGATGGGATTGGTGGATGGCTTTTAACTGACGGTGAGATCATTCCAATTGATCCATCGATTAATGCAGGCACAGCCGGCGTGCAGCAATTATTCGCCCAGCTGTATGATCGGACTGGATGGGACAAAGCTGTTTCATCCGATGGATTGTTCGCCATGTTCAGCGGCTTTTTCGGGCACCCGTTCGATTATGCGTTCGAGCCAGTGATCCCGGACAACCTCCAACAACCTGCCTTGCAGCTACCGTTCGAGCCGGGAGTGGATTGGGCTTTCACCGGTGGACCGCACGGAGGCTGGGGAGACGGATCGGCATGGGCAGCGCTTGACTTTGCCCCTGGGAATAAGGGTCTCGGCTGCGTGCAAAGCGATAATTGGGTGGTGGCGGTTGCGGATGGATTGATCGTACGTGCTGATGCAGGCAGGGTGATTCAGGACCTGGATGGCGATGGAAATGAGGGGACAGGTTGGACTATCCTTTACATGCACATTGAAGGTCGAGACAGGGTTGATGCGGGCACGTATCTGAAGGCAGGTGAACGGATTGGGCATCCATCTTGTACGGGAGGGGTTTCTACAGGCACTCATTTCCATCTGGCGAGGCGGTATAATGGTGAGTGGATTCCAGCCGATCAAGCGCAATCAGGCACCGGATTGCCCTTCAATTTGGAAGGCTGGGTCTCCAGCGGTGATGGTATAGAATATGATGGGCATTTGACACGTGATGGAGAATCGATCGAAGCGTGGGAAGGTTTTTTCCCTGAAAACACAATCCATAAATAAACACAGCCGCCTCTCGAGATTGCACAAGGTGGTGATTTGCGGGTTGATGGTGGCATTTGTGAGCCTTGCATGTGCTATAGGAGTATTGGATCAGAATGATCCTCTGTTCAACGCGCCTAACAGTGTGGTTATTGGATCACCGACACCTTCCTTAATCTTTCCGACTGATCGGGTAACAGTATTAGAAACCAGCGATCCACTTACGCAAACAATCCTGCAATCATCCACAGAAGTGCCAACACCTCCCGCGGTGCCGGTCGACTCTGCACCGCTGCTCTATTACACGCAGGCAGGGGATACACTGCCGGTAGTCGCGATCCGTTTTGGAGTCAACACTGAGGATATCAATTCTCCGGAAGGAGCCCTGCCAACGACAGGGTTATTAACCCCGAATACTTTACTGGTCATCCCACACATGTTAGTCAATACCACCAGCGCGACCAAAATCATCCCAGATAGTGAGCTGGTCTATTCACCGTCGGCAGTCGATTTCGATGTTGAAGCCTATGTTAATAAAGCAGGTGGATACTTGAGCAAGTACAAGGCGTGGCTGGGCAGCACCGAGTGGACTACGGGAGCAGAGATTGTAAGCCGAATTGCTACCGAAAACTCAATCAACCCCAGATTACTACTAGCGCTGATCGAGTATCAGAGTGGATGGGTAAACGGACAACCATCCAACCCGAAACAGGAAGATTATCCATTAGGGAAGGTGGACTTATCTTCAAAAGGCTTATATTCGCAGCTGGCGTGGGCGGTCAACAAGCTATCGATAGGTTACTACGGCTGGAGAGAGGGGTGGGTAACTGATATCCAATTTTCAGACGGAGCTTCTGTGCGATTGGCACCAGATTTAAATAGTGGTACCGTGGCCTTACAGTATTATCTTGCTCAGATTACTGATACACCTGGATGGCTGGGAGCACTCGATACCAACAACGGAATCCCGGCGCTTTATGAGCGTATGTTCGGAAACCCGTGGATCAGGGCGATGGAAGTTGAACCTTTATATCCTCCCAATCTACGCCAACCTGAACTGATCCTGCCATTCTTGATCGACCAATTATGGAGTTATACGGGGGGTCCACACGGGGCATGGGAGCGGGATGGAGCGCGCGCAGCCGTCGACTTCGCACCGGGGAGCACAGAGTCGGGTTGTGTAGCATCCAATGCTTGGGTGGTGGCAGCCGCCCCTGGGTTAGTCGTTAGGGCAGGTCATGGAGCGGTGGTTGTAGACTTGGACGGTGATGGCAAGGAACAAACAGGTTGGGATATCCTGTATTTGCATGTCAATGACTTAAAAGTTGGAGTTGGTGATTGGGTCGAGACGAGTGATTTATTAGGCCATCCATCCTGTGAAGGAGGGATTGCCACGGGGACACACGTGCACATTGCCCGAAAATATAATGGAGATTGGATTTCAGCTGATGGACCTCTACCCTTCGTATTAAGTGGGTGGACGGTACATGCCGGAAGTGTGCCCTATGAAGGCATGATGACCAAAGGCAGCGAGACCATCTCTGCAAGCGTTTATGGATCACACGAATCGCTCATCATAAGGACAAAGGATACCCCTTAGGGATAGGTAAAGGACCTCCACCAAGTAAAAGAACAGCTGGATATCGCATCCTAGAATGAACAAACTATTTGCATTATTAATCATCATCTCGGTTATCCTGAGTGGATGCAGTGCGGCGAACACACAAAACCCAATAACTCAATTGAGCGGAACGCCGATACAAAGCCCGACGCAGAATTTGATCATCAGTCAGGCGAACGTCACCACTACGCCCTTACCCACCCGGCCGCCGTACTCTCCGGGTGAGCTCGTGGATTATACAGCCCAAACTGGCGATTCCCTTCCTGCCCTAGCGAGCCATTTTAATACTACTATAGATGAAATCCTGGCAGCTAACAGTTTCATCCCGAAGAATGCGACGACGATGCCTCCCGGGATGCCGATGAAAATTCCTATTTATTACCAGCCATTCTGGGGCTCGCAATATCAAATCATTCCAGATAGTCTGTTCATCAACGGTCCGGCGCAGGTGGGATTCGATACCAGTGCGTTCGTCGAGACGCAACCTGGATGGTTTAAGGGATACACCGAGTATGCGTTTGATGGAAACCGGAGTGGGGCAGAGATCGTAGACTACGTGGCACTTAATTTCAGCATCAGCCCGAGATTGCTGCTTACCCTGCTGGAATATCAAGATGGGGCATTATCGCTGCCCAGCATGCCAGAAGGGATAGCCCAATATCCGCTTGGATATCGCGATTGGCAGCACAAGGGTTTGTACATGCAGCTGGTATGGGCGGCAAATTTACTCAATAATGGCTACTACAGCTGGAGAAGTGGCGAACTAACCGAGTTTGATCATTTAAATGGGACACAGGAACGCCCAGACCCTTGGCAGAACGCGGCCAGCGTAGCTTTACAGTATTACTATTCGCGGCTGGTGGATGGGGATCAGTATGCGCGCGCAGTAGCACAGGATGGATTTGCGCTTTCATACCGGAACTTATTTGGTGATCCGTGGCAGTCAGTCACACCACACATCCCTGGAAGCCTGTCACAACCCACTTTTTCATTACCATTCCTGCCAGGACTCACCTGGGCTTATACTGGTGGACCGCACACTGGCTTTGGTCTGGGAGACCCATTAGCCGCGATCGATTTTGCCCCGGGTGCGATGACCAGCGGTTGCGTCACAACAAATGAATTCGCGACGGCAGTCGCGCCAGGCATAGCGGTGCGATCTGATGCTGCAGCAGTCGTGTTGGATTTGGATGGAGATGGGGATGAACGAACAGGTTGGATTGTGTTCTACTTCCACATTGAAACCAAAGATCGAGTGCCAGTGGGAAAGGTGCTGAAAACAGGTAACCCGATCGGGCACCCATCCTGTGAGGGTGGGCGGACGACCGGCACCCACGTGCACATTGCGCGGAAATATAACGGCGAGTGGATGCCCGCGGACAGTATCATCCCGTTTAATTTAGATGGCTGGGTTGCCCACAAAGGGGCGGTGGAGTATGAAGGCACTCTCACCAAGGGGGGGCGGACAATCATAGCCTGTACATGCGCGGATGCCGCGAGCCAAATCAATGCTGTCAAGTAACCCACCTACGCGGAAGCCTGGTTTTATTCAGGGTTTATCCAGCAGAATCATGATATTCGTGTTTACGATCTCACAGTAATGCCACCTTCATCCATACGATATGTAATAGCTGGGCAGTTAAAAAGGGATTTTGCACTCATTCCCAGCGGAAAAGCGCTGCTCGATGTGCCTGGGGGTAACCTGGTCTATGCTGCGACTGGTTTTGGGGTGTGGGAGCCGACCAATATTATTGGGTTGGTGGCGAGGGTGGGAGAGGACTACCCACGCGAATGGCTGAATGAGATAAAAAAGCGAGGGTACGATATTCAGGGCATTCGGATCCTGCCCGAAGCGATCGATTTACGCTCATTCTATGTGTATACCGATATGTATACGCGGTTGAATGAAGACCCGGCAGCCCATTTCACACGCTTACAACAGCCATTCCCAAAGGCGCTGCTCAATTACCTGCGACCAGGCTTGAGCTACGACAGTCGTTCACGCCTGACACCAATATCGCTGCGCCAGACGGATATCCCTGCGGACTACCAGGATGCAACCTCAGCGCACCTTTGCCCCATCGATTACTTGACCCATATGCTGCTCCCAGCAGTGCTGAGGCAAAACGGATTCACGACGGTTACGCTCGATCCGTCAGCGGGGACGATGACGCCCACGTTTTGGGATGATATCCCTGCCCTGGTGACCGGCCTGACAGCGTTCATCCCGAATGAAGAGGAATTACGGACGCTCTTTCACGGCAGGAGCACGGATGTGTGGCAAATGATGGAAACCATCGCGGATTACGGCTGTGAGATTGTGGTAGTGAAACGGGGAGAACGCGGCCAATACCTGTATGATCGAGCTACCAAAGCGAAGTGGGAAATCCCGGCATACCCAGCACGTGTGGTTGACCCCACCGGAGCGGGTGATTCATACTGCGGTGGATTTTTAGCCGGATATAGGCAGACATACGACCCAATGCAAGCAGCATTGTATGGAAGTATATCGGCTTCTTTGACAATCGAAGGTAGCGGTGTGTTCTATGCTTTGGACGCCCTGCCTGGGTTAGCCAAGGGGAGGCTAGAGGCACTTAAAGAAGGCACTAGAAAGGTCTAAGCTTGATCATAAATTCCAACATTATTGAGCGCGTGCTTAATCAGGCGGTGCAGATCCAACAGATCCCAGCCACCACATTCCATGAGGACCGACGGGCCAGATTTATATTAAATAATTTCCTTGACCTAGGTGCGAAAGATGCCCACATGGATGATCGCGGAAACGTTTATTTGCAGATCAAGGGGCAAGCGAAGAGATCACCACTTGTGATCTCCGCCCACCTGGATACAGTCTTTCCACCAGCGACGGATTTAACTCTCAGGCGTACTCCAGAGAAGATTTATGGAGCGGGAATCGGCGATAATTCGTTGGGTCTGGCAGGCTTATGCGGGGTATATTGGGTCTTCGATCAGAACGATGGCAATCTTAGCAAAAAGCCTGGTCTTGAAGGCGATATCTGGTTGGTAGCCAATGTGGGTGAAGAAGGGTTGGGAAACCTGAATGGCATGAAAGCCGTGGTAGACCGATTTGGGAGCAAGCCGCTGGCATACATCGTCCTCGAAGGGATGGCACTCGGACAGATCTACCATCGTGGGCTGGGGGTAAGGAGATATCGAATCAGCGTGCACACCAAGGGGGGTCATTCGTGGGTAGATTATGGCAACCCCTCAGCGATCCATGCTTTGGCAGACCTGGTGGTCAAATTCAACGCGATTTCCATGCCAGTAGAACCACGAACGACGCTGAATGTAGGCATGATCAGTGGTGGCACATCGGTGAATACGATTGCTGCAGAGGCGAGCTGCGAAGTGGATTTGCGCTCAGAAAGTTCGCAAGAATTAAACCTCCTAAGTGACCGGTTTTTAAAGCTGGTTGAGGAGGTAAACCAGAATTCAAAACAGGCGTTAAAAGTTTCGGCAGAGGTGATTGGAGAACGTCCAGCGGGTGAGATCCCAGAAAACCATCCATTGGTAAAATTAGCCGCAGATAGCTATGCAGCGAATGGGATCACTGCGAAATTGAACATTGGCTCCACCGACGCCAACGAACCACTGAGCAGAGGACTACCTTCGATCTGTGTTGGCTTGACCACAGGTGGAGGGGCACACAGCACGGAAGAGTACATCGACACTAAACCGGTATCGATGGGATTGGGGATTTTGGTCGACCTGATCCAAGCGATTTATCGATAGGGAAAAGAACGCGTTTGACCGTTCAAAATTTATACCAGGCGCATACGTACGTCCAGCGCGGCTGAGCCTTGCGAGCGAGGGAATACCCGCAGCGGATTAATCTCTATCTCAGCGAGGTGGGGGAAATCGGCAGCGAGCTGTCCGAGCAAAATGAGGGAATCTAAAACAGATTTTCGGTCTGCGGGAGGCAGGCTGCGAAAACCATGCAGCTTGCGCCCAGCCCAAGTATTTTCCAACATCCATTCGGCATCCTGTAGGGTGAGCGGTGCGAGGGAAAATGTAACATCCTTCAATCCCTCAACCTCTACACCACCTGAGCCAAACATGACCAGAGGTCCAAACTGTGCGTCTTGAACCGCGCCCAGGATCACTTCCTGCCCGGCGGGCAGCATGCGCTGAACATAAACCCCCTGTATATCGGCTGTGGGGAAATTGGCTTTCGTATTGGCGATAATCTTGGAAAACCCGTCGGAAACTGATTCGGGGTCGGTGAGGTTAAGCATTACTCCGCCGATATCCGATTTATGGGTGATGTCTGTAGAGGCAACTTTCAGCACCACCGGGTAGCCCAGTTCATGAGCAAAGCTCATCGCTTCTTGTGGAGTGACTGCCAGATGCATCGGCACACCCGGGAGCTTATACGCTTTCAGCACAGCTGAGGTATCGGAAGCATTTAGAAATCCGGGGGTATTCTTGCGGAGATTTAAGACTCTTTGGACAGCATCGTGATCGACCTTGGCATGGACCAATTTCGAACCGCGTTCATTTTCAACGAACTCTGCCTGTTGCGCCAGGACAGCCAGAGCAGACGCTGCGCGCTCAGGGAAGCGATATTCAGGCACGCGCGCCGCACGAAAATGCTCAACCGCTTCCTGGATCAGGCGCTCTCCCATCAGAGCAATCGTGACTGGTTTGTCTGAATTCTGGATCACCGGGATCATCGACTTGGCTATGGCGCCGGTGGTGTGCATTGGTGGAGGAGGCGTGACTACCAGGACACCGTTCACACCGGGATCAGCCAGCAAGACTTGAAGACAGGCCGCGAATTGTTCTGGTGTCGCTGAGGCGAGCATATCGACAGGATTATTCAAACTGGCAGCGGGGGGCAGTAGCCCGGCTAATTTAGCATGTGTGTCGGATGCCAAGGTGGCCAGAGACATGCCATTCATTTCCAGGGCGTCAGCGGCGGTAACCCCAGGACCACCGGCGCTGGTTAAAACGGCGATGGCTCGACCTTTCGGAAGTGGGCACCAGGCTAGTGCGCGAGCCCAATCGAATAGCTCTTCACTGGTATCAGCGCGGATCACACCTGCCCGCCGAAATGCAGCATTGAAGGCATTTTCCTGTCCAGCCATGGCACCGGTATGAGAAGCTGCGGCGCGCTGTCCACTAGGATATCGACCGACTTTTAGGGCAACGATAGGTTTTTTAGGGGTAATTTTACGAGCTTCCCGGACAAATTTTTGACCATCACTGACACCTTCCAAATACAGCGTTAGAACCCGAGTGAATTTGTCTTCGGCGATGGGAGCCAATACATCCGTTTCGGTTACATCGGCCTGGTTCCCCAGGCTGACCAGGCGCGAAAGCCCAAACCCCTGGCCGCGGGCCCAATCGATTACTGCAGCACATATCGCACCTGAATGCGAGATGAAGGCAACATCACCGGGAGGTGGGCCAGGGGGAGGAAGAAATGTGGCATCCAGTGGTAAATGAGTGTCGAGCAGCCCGATACAATTTGGCCCGATTATGCGGATGCCAGATCGCCGGGCAATATTCAAAAGCTCGTGCTCCAATGCAGCGCCATGCTCACCGGTCTCCCGGAAGCCCCCAGAAGCGACAATCACTGCGTGGATACCCCGCTCGGCACATTCACCCAAGACTTTAGCTACGCCTTCAGCCGGAATCAAGATCAGCGCTAGGTCGACAGGGTCCGGTAGACCTACAACCGATGAATAGAAGGGGCGACCAAAGAGGCTGCCACCTTTTGGATTGACAAAATAAATAACACCTTGATAATTGCATTGCACCAGATTGCGTGCCAAACCATACCCAAGCTTATTCGGGTCTGCAGAGGCACCAACGACGGCAATGCCACGGGGTGAAAAATATGGAGTGAGGGAAGCATGGGAATCAGGCATAGGGAATTATTTTTTTTACAATAGATTTATTCTATGATCAAAATTATGGATAAAGAAACCAGAAGAAGGAACCTGGCACCAGTGTAAGGGCCGCGATTGAGGTTGGCTCAGTGACTACCGTGGTGGTTGGAGGGTGAGCTGGAACAGTACTCGCCGGCTGAAGGGTGCAGGCTACAGCGGACAATAGGATGAACAACAAGATC
>JBGPBQ010000013.1:0-28966 GCA_041481345.1 Anaerolineae bacterium | reverse complement strand
CGATCCTGACTCTCGGCACTCCTGACCTGATATGGGTCAGTCCTGCGGGCGTAGTTCAGCTGGTAGAACGTCTCCTTGCCAAGGAGAAGGTCATGGGTTCGAATCCCACCGCCCGCTCTCCAAGACGGTTGCTGATTGTTGATTTATCAGGTATGAACCTGTACGAAATCACCAGTCAGCAATTTTGAATATAAGTATGCATGGCGTCGTGGCCAAGTGGCAAGGCAAGGGTCTGCAAAACCCTGATCACGGGTTCAAATCCCGTCGACGCCTCTCAAAGCTGCTCAATTGAGCAGCTTTTTTGTTTAATGTCAAAGCGCCTAATGACTATGGGCTGCGGACTTCTTTGATCGCCCCGAACGGATTTAGCCCCAAGATCCATTGGGAGGCAAGATCAAACTGGCTGAATTCGGCCATATCGGCTGGAGTATAGGCGTACGACTGACCATCCGCATCAAAGGTGACCTGATAGGTCTCATGCCGGTCACCCTCCTGCTGACCAGATGCCAGGCTGAGCACCGGCCACTGCGGATTATTATCACCGCCTTGTGCCAAGGCAGTGTTGACCACCACCCAATCCTGGACGGTGAAATCGCAATAACTGGCATAAACGCGGTATTCGCAGTCCTTGACCACCTTACCCGCGCCACTGCCTGTGTCGATCGTGTAGGGAGTCCCGCACACTTCCGTCGCTTTCGGGGCGGGAACACTGCTGGTCTCTTTATATTCATCTCGGCAAGCAATGTCCTGCGCCTGTGAAGGTACATCCTCGCTCCAGGCGCTTCTTTGGACCGGCTGCTGTTCCAGGACATCGATTGCCAGCTTCCAGCGCATATCTGAGACTGTAGCAGTCACATCGCTGGTGCGGTTGCTCATGACGATATAGACGATCACGGATGCAAGGCACAGTACACCGAGGGCAATCCCACCGATGATCATCCAGATGGGTATTTTCTTTGTTTGGGTAGGCTTTACGGCAGGTTGGGCAGCTTCAACAAGACTACCGCCGCAGTGCGGGCAACGCTGGGCATTGGCTTTTACCGGCTGGCTGCAGAATGGGCAGGGTTTGTCGGGGATGGCATTGGGATTATATGCACCGAGCACTTCCCCCGCTTGGCGGGCCAGGCCTGCCTGGATATCCCCGCCACATTGGATGCAAATGGCGGTGCCAGCGGGATTGAGCACGTTGCAGTACGGGCACTGGATAGCAGGACCGGATTTGGCTTCGTCGAGCTTGGCTTTATCAGTGATCATCTCCTGCTGGTCGGGCAGCTCGAACTTGTCATCCTCAGTGATAGGCCCACCGCAGTTCGAGCAAACACGGTTCATTCCAGGGTTGACCGTACCGCAGCGCTTGCAGGTCCATTCCAATTCAACGTAGCCGAGCTCTTTTTGGGTCATGTGTGCATCTCCACAAGTGTAAATATCTGGCGGGTCTGGCTAGCCATCAGCTTGCTGCACTGCCAGCCAATAAAGCAAACATTAAAATGGAATAGTGCACTAATTGTGCCCGTGCTCTCGTTCTACGATGGTCACACCCTTGTCCTCACCCTGATACAGCAAGACGATACCGAAGGTCTTTAGTAAAGCTTCAGGGGTTAAGATTTCTTCACCCGGACCCACTGCGACAACTTCGTGGGCAAGGAGCATAGCCTGGTCGCACTCGGCCGCCAGCTGGATGTCATGCGTGGCTACCACGACCATGGCTCCACGTGTGCGTTCCTCGTCCATGATATGCGAGAACAGCTCCCGCCCGGATGCATCCAGGCTGGAGGTGGGCTCATCCAATACGATCAGATCTGCCTGTCGGGCGAGCACCTGAGCCATATAAGCGCGCTGCTGCTGGCCGCCTGATAACATGCGCAGGGGGGAATCCCGCAGATCCTCGATGCCCATGCGCTGCAAGGAGGTAGTGATTATCTCCTCATCCAACGCGGTCATGCGGCCGAACAAGCCCTTATCGGTATAACGGCCCATCTGCACCACATCCTTTACGCGCAGAGGCAGGATGAAGCCAGATTCATGGAATTGGCTCAAGTAGGCCAATTGCTGAGGGTTTTTACCGGGCGGGTTACCAAGCACGCGGATTTCGCCCTTGATGGGTGGCAGCAAGCCGACGATGGTTTTGAGCAGGGTAGTCTTTCCCGACCCATTAATTCCCACCAGAGCGAGTGACTGCCCACAGGTCAGCTGGAAATTCACCTGCGGCACAACGACCTCACCCTGGTAGCCGATGTCCAGGTTCTGGGCAATCACGCAAGAGGTTGAAGGAAGAATTTGGATGTTGGATTCAGTCTGCATGACTCAACCTGTATGAAGCGATCCGAGAGCTGACCTCGGACGACTGCGGAGCAGGAAAACAATGAAGAAGATCAGGGTAGCAACTAAAACGATCGAGGCACCGGCAGCCAGGTTGAAATGGTAACTGGCGAGTAAACCTAAATATACTGAAATTGAGCCAAATACAGCTGCCCAGATCATCATGGTTTGGACACGTCGGGCGATCAGTGCACCTGCGCCGGCGGGAGCAAGCAGCATCCCGAACACCAGCAGGGTGCCAACCGTTTGAAAGGAGGTGATCACGGTCAGGGCAATAAGCGCCAGCATGATGTTGTGATACAAGCTGGCTGAAAAACCAGCCACTTGTGCCTGCTCGGGGCTGAAGCACAGCAGGAGGAAGGGGCGCGAACAGATGGCAACCGTGATCAGGATGATCACCGTTGCGGCCAGCTGGACCATCAATGCGCTCGGGTTGATGCCGAGAATCTCACCAAAGAGCACTCTCACCAGGTCTCCACTAAATGAGCTCGAGCGTGAGACGATCACTACTCCCAATGCCAGCATGCCCACAAAGAGCAGCCCGATGGCAGTATCGGAGCTCAGACGCGTCCGGCGGGTGATCAGGCTGATCCCGCCAATCATGACCACAGCGCCGACGGTTGCCCCAAGGATGCCCGGGAAGCCCAACAGCAGCGCCAACGCGATGCCCGGCAGCACTCCGTGGGCGAGTGCGTCACCGATAAATGCCAAACCACGCAAGACGATGAATGTGCCAATCACCCCGCAGGCGATTGACACCAGCACCCCTGCCACCAGGGCGTTGACCATGAAAGTATTGGACGTAAATGGAGTGATGAATATGTCCATGTTCAGCGCAGATTCTGGACGATGGTTTGAGCCAGGTCACGCATGAAAGTATAGTACGAGCCATCCGAAGGCAAGAAGTGAGTGGATAGATCAACCACTTTCACCCCAGTCTCCTTACCGATGGTATCCGAGATGGCTGTGGGTGTGCCGATCTCAGTGAAAATTGCCTTGGCTCGGTTTTCCTGGATGGCGGTTTTCAATGCAGCCAGGTCGGCCGCAGAAACTTCCGCCTGGGAATTCAGGCTGGGGATAATGGCTCCGATCAGCTTGAAGCCATAGCGCTCGGCAAAATATCCCAGCGACTCGTGCCCGGTAATAAGTTTACGGTTGGTTACGGGCAGAGCGTTAACAATTGTGGTGACTTCCGTATTAAGGCTATCGAGCCTGGCTTGCTGGTCTGTTGCCTGCGCTGATACATCTAAACTGAGGTCTGTTTTGATCTGGTCTGCCAGTGCTGACGAGACCTGTTTCATGGTCAGTGGATCCGTCCAGATGTGAGGGTCTGGGGTGCCTACTGTTTGGTCTGCACCGCCGTTGGGAATTCCTTCACCCTGGCCCAACTTGCGGACGGTGATGTGGTCTGTAGCGACAAACGACTTAACCCCGGCCGTGGCAGCCTGTGACAAAGTCTTCTCTAATCCACCTTCCAAACCCAACCCGTTTTGTACGATCAGGTCGGCTTTCATCAACGTCTCGATATCTTTGGCGGACGGCTCCCACTCATGGGGGTCCTGCCCGTTGGGGATCAGCACGACCACGTTGGCCTGGTCACCAACCAGGTCCTTGACCAACGCGCCTAGGATTGAATAGGTGACGACAATCGTCTTTTTCCCGTCCTGCCCTGTCTGAGGAGTGGGGAGGCAACCAGTCATCAACAGTGCGATGAAGAGGGTGATATAGATTGCTTTTCTCATTATCCTTGCCCTAGTGGTCCTCAATTTCATTATAGCATGGCAAAAATGCTACCCTGGTGAGGAGAATTATATCCAGGATTTCAAAATGCACCTGAGGAAAGTAGCCATTGTGGAAGACTCAACGCGCATCTTTACATTGTCTAAATAACATCTAAATATTCCTGATATATCTCTTTGCTATCATTTTCACAAATAGAGTACGGATGTTTGCCTCTTAAGATAAAAACCTGTAACTAAACAGGGGCTTTGTCATGAACAGGAAAATACTCAACCTAATTTCGAACTTAATTGTAATATCGGCGTTGGCACTCACCGCCTGTGCCTCGGTCGCATCCACAACAGCGGGGGCTATTTCAAGCCTGCCGAATAGAAAGGACTATAAATGAAAAGTAAATTTATCATTCTATCTACCTTGGTCACAATCGCTGCCATCCTGTTGGCAGGGTGCAGTGATGCAGCTGCTGCGACGGTTTCTGCCAGCAGTGGCTTATCGACTGCAACCCAATTAGCCGTCGGAACCCTAAAGCTGGAAGGTACCAGCCAGGCAGTGAATTCAACACAGGCGGCGCAATTGCTCACTCTGTGGGAGGGTTATCAATCCTTAAGTAAGAGTGACACCAGCTCGCAGGTGGAGCTGGACGCATTGGGCAAGCAAATCCAGGGAGTGATGACCTCAGACCAGCTTCAGGCGATTGAGACCATGAATCTCACCGACCAGTCGATCAGCGAGGAGATGCAAGCTATGGGGAGCAGCGCCATTGCAAGTGCACCCGTGAGCACACCAGGCAGCTCGACCCTCAGCCAGGCTGGCCCAGGGGGTGGTCCGAGCGGAATGCCTGGGGGAGGTGGCGATAGCGTGATGAGTGCAATCAACGGTGGAATGACCACCCAAAGCACGCCAGCAGCAACGCAATCACCGACAAATGCTGGTACCACGCAAGTCAACTCGATGCTATTGAGTGCGCTGATCCAGATGCTCGAAACGAGGAGCCGGACGACTGGTTAGAAAGGATGGGCAAATAAGCCCAGGATTTTCTTCACGGCAGTCGAGCTAATCCTTGACTGCCGTGCTGGTTTTTGAGGGAGGGTTATAGCTTCAGTTTTGAATACTGATTGAGTTTTCTGTGTTTATCTATTAATAACACTTTTCTACCTTCTCCAGCCCAATATTTAGTTCCTCGAGATCGTTCGTGATCTCAAATCCATCCAGATCTTCCTGATAGGATAGATACCCCAGAATGCGAGCGGGGAAGTATGAGGGAATAGCCGATGATTCTCGATCCCGGGAATTAAGGATCGCAATATCTGATACTTGTAGATCAGGAGTTGTAGCCTGATTTTCTCGATTCATAATTTGCTCTTCAGGGAAGGACAGGATGAGTTTCCCATTCCCCGTGCTGCGAGAAACAAGAGCGGATATGTCTTGAAGCTGGGCCAGGTGGCGCTGAAGCCTGGCCGGGTGGATGCCGATGATAGAGGCAAGCTCGGGTACGCTCAATGGAGGTGTGACCCATCCACTCCACGCCAGGCTGCGCAACTGGATCCAAGTGACCAGGACTGCGGAGGGTATCTGGGTGTTGAAAATCATTTGAGTGGGGACAAAAATCCCACGGGGAGGCAGTAGGGAGTGGGTCATTAAGAGATTACCTGAGTTGTTTCCAATAATTCAATATGCAACAATTAATAATTAAGTGTAGGAGAAGGAGGTTGGTGAGTCTGTGATCGAATCATGACCTTATTATAGCACAAACGTTCTAGTATACAAGAGATTTACTCAAAATCCGCAATATTTTAAGATTTCTAATAAAAGGGTGGAGTTAGCAGGAAGCGATTAGCTTTTAGCAGGTAGTGTCAAGTGTCAAGAACTAAAATAGGTTAACATGAGAAATTCACTCTTAGTGAATTGGATACTAGATCAAGTTAGGCACTCGATACAGGCTGATAGATAAATCCCCCTTCCTCCCCAACCAAATGCATGGAGGTCCGACCTCCAGCATTCAACAAACAGGTATCAGCCCGAAATCATGAATGGGTGAGGGAAAAGAGGGCGGCTTGAAAAGCCGCCCTACGAGCAAAGTCTGGTTTGATCCGGGAATTAATTTTCCATGTATATAGGAGCGGAGCAGTGCTCTGCCCCTACGAGAGAAGGTAAATAAGATGTTATCAGTATTTCAATCCCAATGGTAGGAAAGTTTTCAGCAGATTGTTGAACTCGTCTGCACCTAGGTCCCAAGCAGGACCCATTGGTCGAGGCTCCCCGTCAATATCTATGGTTACACCACTCTGTACCCCTGCATCCCGCGCGGCAGAGGTTTCGCCTATATGATAATCCCCATTGTCGGGGTGGAGAAAGGTTGGGTCGCCGGTATGCTGGTTCTGCACCACAACTGTAGCGGTCAGGGATTGAGAAACGGTAATGGGATCAGAATGCCATAGAATGCTGTCGATAGTGACCGTGCTACTGCCCGTAACGCCCAGGCCAATACTTTGGTTTGCCAGTATGGTGTTAGTCATAACCACGGTCGAAGGTCCCGGCACCTGCCATGGAAATAATGAGAGTTCACCTATACACACCCCACATCCATCCCCGCCTATGTTATATGCCAGGGTGGTGTGAAGTAAATGAACGGAGGGTGCCGTAGTAATATACACTCCTGCCCCTTCAATAATCGCCTGATTGTTAGCAATGATAGTGTTTGTTAAAGTGACTCCTCCACCACCCTCATCATTGGTGATTAAAAGCGCACCGCCTCGATCAGCTGTATTTGAAACGATCATGTTCTCATTGAGGAGAGACACAGTTCCAATCGGCCCACCCAGATATAGGAACAGACCACCACCAAGAACAGCAGTGTTATGAATGAAGGTGTTCTTGGTGAGCCGAGCGCTGCTATTATCCACCCACAATCCCCCTCCCTGGTTGGCGCTGTTGAATTCAAAGGTATTATCAGTGACATTGACAAGCCCACCCCCACTGGCATGCAAGGCTACTCCGCCTCCACCCCCCGACGTGCTATTATCATTGAAATTGTTACCAATAATGTCCCCACTGCAAAAGCCTGTGTATATCCCACCACCCGTTCCGGAAGCAGTATTTCCGAAGATGTGGTTGTCCGTCAGTGTCAACCCGCTAGCACTCCAGCATTCTAAACCTCCGCCGGCATCGCCCATGCCCCCTAGCTGCCCGTTTGCATCCCCACCAGTGATGTACAGGCCATCGATCACAATATTGTCACTTTGGGTGATATAAAACACGCGTCCCTGCCCCTGGGCGTCCAGCGTGGCGATGTGGGCTTCAGGATCAGATGTGCTCCAATTGCTGATAGTGTAGCCACCTTGGATGGTGAGGGATTTGCTCAAGTACACCGTTTGGGTGACCTCTTCTCGAGAGTTCACGCCGGTGTAGGTACCTTCAGCCACCTTGATGATATCGCCCTCACTAGCCGCGTCCACAGCCGCCTGCACATTGTCGTACGTACATCCAGATGGGCAGACGTGTAACTCACCCATTGGAAAAGCTGCAACCGTCGTTATCCGGGCACCCAATACCCATAGGATGCTCAAAGTTAAACCAATCCCCAAAACAAGCACAATGAACAGTGTTTTACTTTTCATCAAAAACCTCCCATAATATGGTATTTTGTATACGATAGCTGGAATTAACAAATTTACCCCGCCGCCCCGCCATTTCCTACATATCTGAAGTCAATTGACTGAATAATTACCAAAAATAGTTATGAGTTTTTGGGGTGGTCTCCTTTTATTAATCTAATTTTAATTATACATCTTAATGTTTAATCAGGCTGGATAATTAATCGATTGATAATTTCTTCCCAGGTTATCATTTTGCTAAAATTCACTTTCCTCAAATACCACAAATATACGGATATTTTTGTATTACAATCCAACAATCAACGATATACCCACGAGGAGATACGTGATGAGCAACCAACCTGAAATTGATGTTGAGCGGCGCCGGAAAGCGGATAAACCAACCGAGCGGGCTGAAGCCCCTATCCGACGCCAAACAGGTGGATCAGGTGGAAGCGGTGCAGGAGGTGGAGGCTCTTACCAACCCAGCGGTGGTGGATTTAGCATCCCCACCAAAGGCAAGCTGGGTGGTTGCGGTGGGATTCTGGTCATTATTTTGATCATCGCGTATTATTTGCTAACAAGCGGTGGGGGAACAGGCCTGCAAAGCGAGGCTCCCACATATGACCAGCCCACTGAAAGCAATCCAGTTGTAGAAAAACTACCCACCAACACAGCCCGACCGACGCGGGCGCCAGTGGTAGGGCAGACTGGTCAGAAATGGCTGGTCATGTTGTACCAGGACGCAGATGATCAGGTGTTGGAGCAGGACATTTTCGTCGACCTGAACGAGGCTGAGCGGGTTGGATCGACCGATCGGGTGACCATTGTAACGCAGCTGGACCGTTACAAAGGCGCGTTCCAGGGTGACGGTGATTGGACCTCAGCCCGGCGCTACCTGGTCACACAGGATGATAACCTGAACAGAATCAGCTCAAATATGGTGGCCGACCTGGGCGAGGTGAATATGGCGGATGGTGCCAACCTGGTGGACTTCGTCACCTGGGCGATGCAGTCTTATCCTGCAGACCGCTATATGCTGGTGTTATCGGATCACGGCATGGGTTGGCCAGGTGGATGGAGCGATGCAGCACCAGCCAGCAAAGACAGCGGTCGAGCCCCACTCGTCTCGGCGCTGGATGGGGATTTCTTGTTTCTCTCCGAGATAGACAAGGCTTTAACCGATATCAGCCGCCAGACCGGGGTTGATAAATTGGATATCATCGGTTTGGATGCCTGCCTGATGAGCCAGCTGGAAGTCTTTGCGGCGCTTCAACCTCACGCACATATTGCCCTGGCGTCTGAAGAGGTTGAGCCATCGCTGGGATGGGCTTACGCAGGCTTCTTACAGAAGCTGGTGGATAACCCGGATATAAGCATCCAGCAGGTGGCGACGGATATCGTGAAATCATATGTGAGCCAAGACCTGCGTATCGTGGATGATCAGGCGAGGCAGGATTTCCTACGCCAGGGTTCCCCGATGAGTGGTTTTTTTGGTGTGAGCAGTGTGACAGCAGATCAGCTGGCGCGCCAGATAGGTCGTGATGGAACCCTTACCGCAGTCGATCTTGATACGCTGCCAGCATTAATGACCCAATTCAATAATTTTGCCTACATCCTGCAGAATGAAGACCAGTCGGTGGTCGCTACCGCACGAGACTATACCCAATCCTACACCAGTGTATTTGGCAAGCAATCGGGTCCTTCTTACATCGATTTGGGTCACTTTGTGCAGCTGGTATCAAGAGAAGCGAACAGCAGTAAGCTAACCCAGGCAGCGAATGCAGTGATCACGGCGATAAACAACACCATCGTGGCAGAAAAACATGGGTCAGGCAAGCCAGGGTCGACTGGGATCGCGATCTACTTCCCCAACTCCACCATGTACCGATCGCCCTATACAGGTCCGCAGTCCTACAATCTACTCGCTGAGCGGTTTGTGAAATCCTCCCTGTGGGATGATTTTCTGGCGTTTCACTATAATGACCGCTCCTTCCAATCGGATGCGGTTGAGGCGGTGGCCCCGAGTGCCGGCATGCCCAGCCGCGCACCGGGCGCCGGGACGATTACTTTATCTGCGATCACGGCATCGAGTGACGCACTGGCACCGGGCGAGACAGTAAAACTGAGCAGCAGCATCGCCGGGCAGAATATCGGGTATGTATACCTATTTATCGGGTTGTATGATGCTAACTCCAAATCGATTTTCGTCGCGGATACAGACTATTTGGAAAGCCCGGATACACGCGAACTCTCCGGCGTGTACTATCCAGTATGGCCACAGAGCAATTCGTTCAAGCTAAATTACACTTGGGACGGATCGCTATTTTCTGTTTCGGATGGGAAGACATCCACGCTGGCATTGCTGGCCCCGACTGCCTATGGTGCCTCAGCAGAGGAAGCTGTTTATACCTTAAACGGCACGTATACATTTGTAGATTCAGGCGAGCAAAAATTCGCCCAGCTGTTATTTATGAATGGCAAGTTAACCAAGGTATTGGGTTACCAGGGGTCGAATGACACGGGTGCACCGGCAGAGATCACACCATCGGATGGGGATACATTCACCATCCTGCGAAAATGGATGGACCTGGACACCAACGGGAACGTTACCCAGGTGGTTGAAGAACCGGGTGACACACTGACCTTCAGCAATAACAGTAGCTTTACCTGGTCTGCAGTGTATGCTCCGGCAGGAGATTACCTGGTGGGATTTATGGTAGCGGACCTGGATGGGAACACGAGCCAATCTTTTACAGCCATAACCATGCGGTAGCGCTCAATTGATTCCAATTCCCTGATCCTGACAGGATCATAGGCAATCCTCACGACGCCCCATTGCTCCGGGGCGTTTTTTTATTGTTCATCTGATTGTCATCTTAACTTGATATATTATGCCTAATAGATAGACAATATCTTGTTTCGCAGAAGGGTAAACATTATGAAACATGCCTCAGCAATAACAACCGCATTGATCATCACCGCCATAATCGGTTTAGGGATTATGGTGATCGGAGTGAGTGCCTTTACCAATAAGAATATCGTCCCACTCCAAAATTCCCCGAATGCCAGTACTGCCAATTCCAGCGTAAATACTGATCAATCGTCTAGTTCTGCTTCGTCTCAGGTCCAGCAGCTGCAGCAGCAGGTGAATGACCTGCAATCCCAGCTGAGCCAGGCGAGTCAGGTCATCGCACAATACCAGAACCTTTTACAGGTATTGCAGCAAAGAGGGGTAATTTCCATTGATTCGAATGGAAATATTTACCTTCCCCAAGGTGACTCAGGTTCATCTCACTAAGCACAGCCAATAAGCTCACAGCTGAAGGGTACCTATCAACCGTCTATTCACCTGAATGTACATCAAGGAAAGGCAATTACTATGAAAATCGTCAAGAAAAGTTTGCGTGTGTGGATCACCATTGCATCTGTCTTCAGCTTCCTGGGAGGTTGGATTATTTTATCCCACTCCAACAAACCCGCCCCGTTGCAGATTGCTCAGCCGGTGATCAGCGCCCCATCCTCCAACTCCTCTTTGCAACAATTCAGCCGCAACACGCAATCAAGCGGCTTCCCGTTTTCGAGCCAGCTGCAATCACGCTCATTTAGTCCACGGCTGAGGACGGGTGGATCGTAAAATGCTGTACGATGAATTTCGCGCCATGAATTCGGATATTGTCCTGGCTGCAAGTGGAAAAGACCAGACCGCCATTAATAATGGATTCACTGAGTCGCGCCAGTTCATCAACCAGTGCGAAACGCGCTTCACCAGGTTCACCGAAACCAGCGAGCTGGCTGAGCTCAACCGCTCGTCCGGTACCTGGTTCCAGGCTTCTGCTGAGATGTTCGATGTGATCGAGCTGGCGTATCACCTGGCGGTCGAAACCGGAGGGTTGTTCGACCCTGCCATCCTGCCAGCCTTGAAGCGGTCAGGCTATGACCGCAGCATGGATGAAATCAGAAACCAGGCGCTTCGGGATGAGAGTGTTAAGCAAGTCGAAAAAGGGACCACACCAGACCAGGATTTCCGCAACATCCAGCTAGATGCGGCGACGAAGTCGATCCTCCTGCCTAAAGGAATGCAGATTGACCTGGGAGGGATCGCCAAGGGCTGGATTACCGAGCAGGCGGCGCGCAGGTTAGCTAATGTTTCCACCGCCTGTGCGGTCAGCGCAGGTGGGGATATGTTCCTGGTCAACCTGCCTGATGGTGAGCCCGATTGGGAAATAGGTCTGGAAAACCCGCTGGTGCCTGAAGAGAACCTGGCAGTTTTACACGTCTTGCCAGGAGCGGTTGCCACCTCCTCTATTGTCAAGCGTCAGTGGAAGCACAATGGCCGCTTCCAGCACCATCTAATTGACCCACGTAGTGGTGAGCCGGCACAGACTGAATGGCTCAGCACAACCGTATGGGCTGAACAGGCTGCAGAGGCCGAAGTATACGCCAAAGTGCTGCTCATCGCCGGACCGCACAATGCGGACACATTATTCGAACATCAAACTTCCAAAGCTTACCTGGCCGTAGATAGAAATGGCTGGGTGCACGGTTCAAATAATTATCACGAGGTGTTTCATGTCTAATATCAAAGCAGGATCCACAGAATCAACTCAGAAACGTCTAACCGCCATGATCATCGGTGGCTTAATCGTAATGGCGGCGCTGTTGTTTGGAGCCTTCGGTTTCCTGGTTATCGTGTACCCCCCTCTGGGTCAGGCGATCACCAACCTGCTCACCTGGTTGTTTGCGACCAATAGCGTGCATACCACCTGGTACATCACGCGTGCTGCCGGCTGGGTGGGATACTTCCTGCTCTGGTTTTCCATGGTTTGGGGTCTGGCGATACCCACTAAATTCTTTGAACGCATCATCAGCCCTACATTCGCGGTCGATTTTCATGAGTATTTATCTTTGCTCGCCATCGGATTCATCATTTTACACGTCACCGTCTTGCTATTTGATCAATATCTGCCATTTACCCTCGCTCAAATCTTAATCCCCTTCCTATCCACATACCGTCCAGTATGGATCAGCCTGGGTGTGATTGGGGCTTACCTGAGCTTGTTGGTGACGATTACTTTTTATCTACGCAAGAGGATCGGGCAAAAGAGGTTCAAGGCGATCCACACGGTGAGCCTGGTGGGGTATCTCGGTGTGGTGCTGCACGCATTCTTCGCAGGGAGTGATTCTTCACTTGGGGCAGTGCAGCTGATCTACCTGAGCACGTTCATGGTGGTCGTTTTTCTCACATCTTATTGGCTGATCAATGCCCGCCAGATGAAACAGGAAAAAGAGCTGCGCGCCGTACCCGCCAGGCAGACCAGGCCAGTCAGACGATAGACCAGGAAGGTTGTATAATTTTGTTATGCGATTGCTGGTCGTCGAGGATAACCAACACCTGCGTAACTCCATCAAGCTGAGCCTTGAAGAATCTGGGTACATATTGGATACTGCAGCAGATGGTGTGGAAGGTCAGGAGCTAGCGGAACTGACCGCATACGATGCCATTATCCTCGATATTATGCTGCCGAAACGCGATGGGTTGGAGGTGTGCCGCAACCTGCGGCAGCAGCACCTGCGCACCCCCATCATCCTGCTGACCGCCCGAGACGCCGTTGATGACCGCGTAAAAGGCCTGGATAGCGGCGCGGATGATTACCTGATCAAGCCATTCTCATTGGATGAGCTGCGCGCCAGGCTAAGAGCCCTGCTACGGCGGGATGCCCCCGATAAGACGGGTGTTTTGACGGTGGCTGACCTGGAGCTCGACCCGGCGACGCACACCACCCGGCGGGCGGGTGTGCCCATCGAGCTGACCGGCAAAGAATTTGCCCTGCTTGAGTATATGATCCGCAACCCAAACTGGCTGATCACCCGCGAAATGGCCGAAAGACACGTGTGGGATTACGGTGGAGCCAGCGGATCGAACCTGGTGGATGTCTATATCCGCCGCTTAAGGCGAAAAGTGGATGACCCCTTCGAGGTTAAGCTGATTGAGACCGTGCGTGGGTACGGCTATCGCTTGAATAAGCCGGAAGCCTGACGGAGCAAACCCTGACCCAACCCGACACACCGGTGGGGAAGGAGATTTATAAAAACGGATGAAAAGCCAGGAAAAGCTAACTAAACAATCGATCGTCCTTTTTGTCCAAAGCATCCGCTTCCGGCTGGTGATCTGGTTTGTACTGATCCTGGGGGTGGTCATGGTGATATTCAGCGCGTTCATTTTCTGGCGCCAGGCGCAGGAGGTTCGGTCGATTGCTTTGGGGCGGTTAAACCTCACCATTGAACGCACCTTCGGCCAATCCGAAAATGACCATAGCTATGAAGCATCCCAGAATGTCTTTTCGATACTACCTGTAAGCGCCCCCGACCTGAGCACCAATTTTCTCGAAGACAGCATTATAGCCTTTCAAGCGACGGATGGAAAAATCATCCAGAGCACCGGGATCTTGTCATCTGAGCAAATTGGACAATTAAATCTTCCGCTCCCCGGTTGGAAAGGCGTGGAGCAAGCCAGGATTCCAAAAACCGCGGCGATCCAGTCCAACCAGTTCCTGTTCATCAACCCGGCGATACTCCAGAATGGGACCATCACCGGCTACCTATTGGTAGGAGTGCCATTGGACGCCAATAACCAGCTGGGACGTCTGCTGGTCACGCTTGTAATCGGGAATCTGCTGACGCTGGCGATCGCATTAACCGGTGGGTTTTGGTTGGCAGACCAGGCTTTGCGACCGGTCCAAACGATCACGCAGACCGCCAGGCAGATCGGTGAGACCGATCTTAACCGCCGATTGCATTTACCCGGCAGGGATGAGCTATCCGAGCTCGGCAATACTTTCGATGACATGCTCGATCGCCTGCAGGCAGCATTTACCCGTCAAAAACAATTCACCGCCGATGCCAGCCATGAGCTGCGCACTCCGCTGACGATCATCGACCTGGAAACCAGCCGGATGCTTTCCAACCGGCGCTCGGTGGACGAGTACGAGCGTGTGTTGAGCACCATCCAGTCTGAAAACAAGTTCATGATCCGCCTTGTGACCAACCTGCTGTCATTGGCACGCATGGATGCCGGGCAGATGAGCCTTAGATCTGAAAATGTTGACCTGGGAGGATTGGTTTCGGAAGTAATCGAACGCATGGAACCGCTGGCGAAGGACCAAGGAGTGAATTTAATGATTGGGGAATTACCTGATATAAATATCAGCGGTGATCGTTCCACACTCGCCCAGATGTTCACCAACCTGGTGGAGAACGCGATCAAATATTCAGCCGGCGTCCCTGACCCTCAAGTGGAGGTCTCGGCAGGCAGGCGCGAAGAAGCAGGACGTATGCTGGCGTGGGTGAGGGTGCGTGATAATGGAATCGGTATTGCTGCTGAACATATCCCGCATCTCTTCGACCGCTTCTACCAGGCGGATTCCTCCCGCGCACGGGATACGACCGCAGAAGGTGAGCCTGATGAACCGGAATCGTCAGGGACTGGCCTGGGGCTAGCGATTGCGCAGTGGATCGCGCATGCGCACCATGGAGAGATTCGCGTTGCGAGTGTAGCTGGCAAGGGTTCCACGTTTGAAGTGGTCTTACCCGTTGTCGCAACCGTGTAATCACCCAATTCAATTGCACTTATTAAAAAATCCGGATGCTTTGGTAGTTATTATTGCCCAAAGCATCCGGATTCTATTACCTACAACCTTATCTTGCCGTTGATCTGACTGCAAGCGGCATGAAGATAAACTTATCGTTGATTCGAATACTGGCCGGATTTTTTAGAAGCACAATCTTACGCGGCTGTCTTTTCAGCCAATTTTGTCAACGAAAGTTTTGTCCATGGGATAAAGGGTTCCATATCAAGGCCGAGTTTGGCAGCGACACCACGTCCATAGTCAGGGTCAGCTTTATAAAAATGGACTAGTTGACGGGCGATGATGCGTTCTGGTACACCTTGCATGGCTTCCACAATGTTGCTAAAAAGTTGTTCTTTTTGGCTGGCATTCATCAGGCGGAACAAATTGCCAGGTTGAGTGTAATCATCGTTGCCTTGGCGATGATCATATCGATCAGCGTCGCCTGAAATCTTAAGTGGGGGTTCGAGATATTGTGGGTCTTGCACCGGACCATCCTGGCTATTTGGCTCATAATTAACCGCGCCACCATAATTATCATCAAAGCGCATGTTCCCATCACGGTGATAAGTCTGGACTTCATTGCGGGGGTGGTTGACTGGCAGAGCAGCATAGTTCACGCCGATGCGATAGCGATGAGCGTCGGCATAGGACATGATGCGCCCCTGGAGCATTTTATCTGGCGAGAATCCAATCCCGGGGACGATGTTTGAAGGCTCAAAAGCAGCCTGTTCAATCTCAGCAAAATAGTTTTTAGCATTGCGGTTGAGCTCCAGGATGCCAACATCGATCAATGGATAATCAGCGTGAGGCCAAACCTTGGTCAGGTCAAAGGGATTGAGGTAATAAGTCTCAGCTTCAACTTCGGGCATTATTTGCACCTGGAAATTCCATTTTGGAAAGTCGCAGCGTTCAATCGCTTCAAACAAGTCCCTCTGCGAACTTTCCCGATCCTTACCAATAATCTCGGCTGCCTCAGCGTTGGTCCATGTCTTGATGCCTTGCAAGACTTTAAAATGGAATTTTACCCAGAAGCGCTCGTTCTCAGAATTAATGAAGCTATACGTGTGGCTTCCAAAGCCATTGACGAAACGATAGCCTTGGGGTAGGCCGCGATCACTGAACAGGATGGTGACTTGGTGCAAGCTTTCGGGGGAGAGTGACCAGAAATCCCACATAGCTGTGGGAGAGCGTAAGTTGGTTCCGGGATCGCGCTTCTGGGTATGGATGAAGTCGGGGAATTTATAGGGATCACGGATGAAGAACACGGGTGTATTATTCCCTACCATGTCCCAATTGCCTTCTTCCGTGTAGAATTTGATAGCAAAACCGCGTACATCCCGCTCGGCATCCGCGGCACCGCGCTCACCTGCTACAGTCGAGAAGCGTAGCAAACATGGCGTTTGCTTTCCAACCTTTGAAAATACTTTGGCTTTAGAATAACGCGTAATATCATTGGTTATAGTTAGGGTTCCGAAAGCACCGGATCCTTTTGCATGTACGATGCGCTCTGGAACACGTTCACGGTTGAACGTGGCCAGTTTCTCCATCAGCTGATAATCCTGCATCAACAGGGGGCCGCGTGGACCAGCGGTGAGTGAGTTTTGGTTATCTGCAATGGGTTGCCCGTGTGTGGTAGTTAATTGTTTTTTCTTGCTCATTTAGTTTTCCTTTCGTTGGGTGTATTGGTTGGTTAAATATGATTCTCTTGCTTGGTTTTTTCAAATCGAAATAAAATCCTAAAGTGTATTTTTTTGACAATCGGGGCATAATCCATAAAAGTTTAACTGGTGACAAAGGATTTCAAACCCGGAAACATGTTCCATTTCGTTCACCAAAGATTGTATCGATGCTTCTAGTTCTCCATCCATAATTATTTGACAATTTGTGCAGATCAGATGGGGGTGTGGACAAGGTCGGAAGGCATCGAAATGGTTACCGTCGTGTAAACTAATCTCGAGCACTTCGCCCAATTGCTTCAACAAGTCGAGTGTCTTATAAACGGTTGCAAAACTCATCGTCGGAAATTGAACGTTGACCTGCTCAAAAAGTCTCGCCGCACTGGGGTGATCTTGGTTGTTTACAATCAACCGAATTAGCTCCATGCGCTGAGGGGTGAGGCGGTAATCCTGTTCTTTGAGTCTGGCGATCAGTTGTTCATATCGGAGGTGTGGGTCAGGCATCATTGGTTTATTGTATAAATAATTATTATCAATGGAGAATTATTATCGAATAAATATAACACAAACTGAGAAATATCGATATACTGATCATACGATTGTGCGCATTTGATGAGGCCTTATTACTTGGAATGTCTAGATAAGCGGGTTTTATCTGCGTCTGCAACTTGTCTGGACTTGTTTCCTAAACATGGATTTACATATCGATCAAACAATCATTTTGTAGTATATTATCCGCCAGAATAATTGATGTGGGAGGAAATGACATATGAAAGAAAAGATCCTGGTAACCGGCGGAGCGGGCTTTATCGGCAGTCACCTGTGTGAGCTGCTGGTGCATAACGGGCATCAAGTGGTGGCAATCGATGATCTTTCAACCGGTAGGCTGGATAACATCCAGCACCTGATGCCGATTCCCAGTTTCCAGTTCGTGCGTGAGACTATCACCAACAGCCAGGTGCTCGACCGATTGACCAGCGAAGCGGATATCCTGATCCACCTGGCAGCAGTGGTGGGGGTTAAGCTGATCGTCGAGGATCCGGTGAATACGATCGCCACCAACATCATGGGCACCGAAGCGGTGCTGACGACCGCCAACCGCTACCAGTGCAAGGTGATGCTGGCGTCCACCTCCGAAGTCTATGGCAAGGGGTTTAAAGTTCCCTTTAATGAGGAAGATGATTGCCTGATTGGCCCCACCAGCCACAGTCGCTGGTCTTACGCCACATCAAAGGCGATCGACGAGTTCTTAGGACTGGCATATTACCACCAGTTCGGTCTGCCGGTGGTGGTAATGCGCTTCTTCAACACAGTGGGTCCACGCCAGACCGGTCGTTATGGGATGGTGCTGCCCCGTTTTGTGCGTCAGGCGCTGGCAGGCGAGCCGATCACCATCTATGGGGATGGGGAGCAATCCCGCTGTTTCGGGGACGTGGCCGATGTCATCGATGCGACAATCAAGCTGGCATTTCATCCGGGGGCTATCGGTCAGGTGTTCAACATCGGGTCGACTGAAGAAGTGACCATCTGTGAGCTGGCAGAAAAAGTGATTGCAGCCACGGGGAGCCAATCAAAGATTGTGTATGTGCCATACGAGGAAGCTTACGCACCAGGGTTCGAGGATATGCGCCGCCGTGTGCCAGACCTGAGCAAGATCCACCAGCTGATCGGTTACGCGCCGCGCTACTCCCTGGAAGATACGATACGGCGGGTGATCGTATACGAGCGCGAACAGCTGCTCAAGCAAAGTAAAGAGCCTACTTTGCCCAGAGTAGCCAGGTAACTTGCGCTACGATCAAACCCAACAGAAAGCCGCCCAGCGCTTCCAGCGGGGTGTGACCCAAGACTTCTCCCAATTGCTCCTGCTTTAGAGGGTTTCCGGCTGCCAGGTCATTGATCATCGCATTGATCAATTCAGCGTGTTTGCCAGCCTCACGGCGGATGCCGGTGGCATCGTAGATGATGACCATACACATGGCAAATGCCAGGGCAAACAATGCTGAATCGAAACCTAATGAGAGCCCAATCCCATGCGCAACACCCACTACCAGGGCGGTGTGTGAGCTGGGCATGCCGCCTGCCTGGACGAATAAAGCCCAATTCCACTTGTGGGTCTGCAAATATTCTATTGGCACCTTGATGATCTGGGCTATCGCCCAGGCAATTAAAGCGGCGAATAATACGTAGTTGTGGAAGATAGCCATCCTGATTCCTTATTCTTCTGCCGTATCTATATCCACCAGGGTATCACCCGACAGCTGTTTGACCCGCAGCTCAGCTTTGTCCAATAATTCCACGCAGTGCCTGGTCAGTGCCTGAGCGCGCTCATAAAGCAGCATGGTTTCATCCAGCTGGAGCTTGCCCGACTCGAGGGAGGCGACGATAGCCTCCAATTCTGCCAGGGCCTGTTCGTAGGTAAGGTCCTTTATGGGGGGTAGTGCTGTTTTTGCTTTTGGTTTTGCAGGAGGCATTCTTTACTCCTTTATCATAGTGTCATTGCAGAATCCCCCCTGTTCTAGGGGGGAGAATTCCCCATGGTTTTTGGGGGAAGACCGGCGTTCTAAGCCGGTCGAAGCAATCTCCTCGTATCACTGATCAGCCGCTATTAATTTTCGTATAGTATAAATCATCCGAAAAATTCTTCAAATAAGTCATCCCAATGTGGATTGATACTATTTATCAATTCAATCTTTTAATGTCTTGAGCCTCCATTAATTGTCTTTTCGCGAGCTAGAGCTGAGTTTACGTCATCTCCGCTTTCATAATATACAAGCTTATATAGTTTATATTTCTTTGTGAAGCCGCTGCCTTTATCTGATCTATGTTCAAGAACTCTTCGTTGAAGATCATTTGTTACCCCGGTATAAAGTACTGTATTTGTCATGGTCGTCATTATATAGACAAAATACTGTTTCTCTTCCATGATAATGCTTTCGATATGCTACCAGGTTTACATCAAATGTTTATGTGTCAAGAGCAGATTGCTTCGCCAGAACACCACTGGCTTCCCCCAAAAACCATGGGAGATTCCGCAATGACAATGATTTTGATGTCATTGCGGTATCCCCCGATTGAAGGGGGAAGGAGCGAATTATGCGACGAAGCATCTGCTCTAATTGTTTCATGTCATCTATCCACGTGGACATCAAAATCCCCATCGCTGACCTGCACATTCAGTGGCTCGCCTGCGCTCACCTGACTCACACGGGCAATGCCGGTCCCTGACTGGTCGGTGACGATGGCATATCCGCGTTCGAGCACCGCCTTGGGGTTAAGGGATGCCATACGCTGTACAAATCCCGTCAGGTGGAGGCGTGCCAGCTGTAGGATATGACTTGTTGAGCCACCCAGGCGGTGGTCAAGCTCGTCAACTCGCTGGCTGGCAGATAGGATCTGGATGATGGGTGAATTCTTTTCCAGCTGGTTTTGAAGGTCTTTAAATGTCCAGCGCAGCTCGGCGGTGTAGGCCTGGATCAGGCGGTTGAGGCGTTCATTGAGCTCGGATAGGTCAAGCCGCAGGTCAGCCTGGTTAGGGGTGGCGAGCTCAGCCGCGGCAGTGGGTGTGGGGGCGCGCACGTCGGAGACAAAATCAGCGATCGTGAAGTCAGTCTCGTGACCCACGCCTGTGATGACCGGCACGGGAGAGGCGGCGATGGCACGCGCCACACGCTCATCATTGAACGCCCACAGATCCTCGATCGATCCGCCTCCACGCGCCAGGATGATCACATCCGGGCTGGCAACCCGTACCACGTCACTGAGGGCAGCGATGATCCCGGCTGGGGCTTCATCCCCCTGTACGGGAGTGGGTGCCACAACCACCTCCACCAGCGGATAGCGCCTGCGCAGGGTGTTGAGGATATCCTGCAAAGCCGCCCCGGTTGGGGAAGTGACGACCCCGATCCGCTTCGGCCTCAGCGGGATGGGGCGCTTACGTTCCGGAGCGAACAGCCCCTCGGCTTCCAGCATGGCTTTCAGGCGCAGAAATTCCTGGTACAGGGCACCTTCGCCTGCCGGACGAAACACGTCAGCGTAAAGCTGGTACTGCCCACCAGGCTCATATACGCTGATGCCACCGTGAACTTCAATGGCATCACCATCGCGCGGGGTGAAACTCTGGCGCAGGACGGCGTTGCGCCACATCACACAGCGCAGTGAAGCGGTGCTGTCCTTCAGTGTGAAATACAGATGACCGGAAGCCGGGCGTGAAAAATTGGACACTTCGCCCTTCACCCACACATCCTGAAGCAGCTCATCTGATTCGAGCAGCTCGCGCAGGTAGCGCGTCAGGTCGGTGACCGACCATGAAGCGGGCATACGCGGGGTGAAAAGCGGGAGCTGTGACATGCGTATTAGGATACACGTTTTAAGGTGTGATGTCAACACTTCTGGGTTGTCCCTATTCCGTAAAGACTGATTCTTTGCTACAATAATGAGGGTTTATGAATTATCTCTGGTCTCCGTGGCGTATGGAATATATATTATCTCCCAAATCTGGTGATGGCTGTATTTTTTGCGAGGGGTTGAAACAGACTGATGGTCCGGAGAACCTGATTGTTTATCGCGGAACCTATGCTTTTGTGATGCTCAACCGCTTCCCCTATACCAGCGGTCACCTGATGATCGTACCCAACGAGCACCAGCCCTCGCTGGAGCTGCTGAATGCGAATTCACGCGCCGACATCATGGACCTGTCTGCCACGGCAATCCAGGTTTTGAATCGCATATACTCTCCTCAGGGTTACAATTTAGGGATGAATATCGGAAACGCAGCTGGAGCAGGGATATCAGAACACGTGCATCTGCACGTGGTACCACGCTGGGTGGGGGACACCAACTTTATGTCTAGTGTGTCGCAGACGCGTGTGCTGCCTGAATTATTGGAAGAAACCTACCGGCGAGTGAGGGAAGCCTGGGAAACCTGATCTGTAGAATTGATCAAGGCTGTTCGAAAAAGTCTAAAGGCTCAGATAGATTCAAAACAATATTTTTTAGAGACCATACCAAAAAATAATTCGTCGAATCCAGGAGAGAAAGTGATGAGCGACAAGGACACTGAGGCCGTAATTTTGAGTGCAGTGCGCACTCCTTCAGGCAGTTTTCAAGGTGGATTCTGCAGTTTATCGGCGGTGGACCTGGGGGCTTGGGTGGTGAAGGCAGCAGTGGAACGCGCCTCAATCCCAAATCCTGCGGACATCAACGAAGTCATCATGGGGAACGTGGTGTCGGCAGGCTTAGGGCAAAACCCAGCGCGACAGGCTGCCATCCATGCCGGGCTGCCGGCATCGGTGGGGGCATTCACGATCAACAAGGTATGCGGGTCGGCATTAAAAGCCGCGATGTTAGCCGCCCAGGCCATCCGGGCAGGAGATGGGGATCTGTTCGTGGCTGGCGGCATGGAGAGCATGAGCCGGGCACCCTTTCTGGTCGATGGACGCACGGGCAGTCTGCGCTTCGGGCATGGTCAGCTGACCGATGCCCTGCTCAAAGATGGATTATGGTGCGCTCTCGAAAATTGGTCTATGGGAGATGCAGCCGAGTTCATCGCCAACGAATACAACGTCACACGTGAAGCCATGGACGAGTATTCGTACTATAGCCATAAGAAAGCCATCGCCGCCATCGACAGTGGGAAGTTCAAGCAGGAGATCGTGCCCGTTGAGGTGAAAGGTCGCAAAGGGCAGGTGACCGTGGTGGACACGGACGAGACTCCCCGCCGCGATACCACCCTGGAGGGCTTAGCTAAGCTGCGCCCGGCGTTCCAAAAGGAGGGCAAGGTGACTGCAGGGAATGCCCCCGGCTTGAACGATGGCGCTGCGGCAGTGGTCATCGCCAGCCGTGCGAAGGCCGAGCAAATGGGCGTAAAACCCCTGGCACGCATCTTGGGGTATGGGAGTGTGGCCCTCGAGCCGAAATACCTGTTCGCCGCCCCGGCGAAAACCATCCCGGTGGTGCTGAAGCAAGTGGGCTGGAAGCTGACCGAGGTGGACCTGGTGGAGCTCAATGAGGCTTTTGCCGCCCAGGTGCTGGCAAATGGGTACGAGCTAGCGGACCAGGGTTGGGATTGGGCGAAAGTCAATGTGAATGGCGGTGGGATTGCCTTGGGACACCCGATTGGTGCCAGCGGGGCACGCCTGTTGTCCACGCTCATTTATGCCCTGAAGGACCGTGGGTGTACCAAGGGGGTTGCTTCGCTGTGCCTGGGTGGTTCTGAGGCGGTGGCGATGGCAATTGAGGTGGAGTAAGAACCGCATATATGTGTGAATGCGTGCAAATGATATGTAGGGGCACGGTATACCGTGCCCCTACAACAGAACTAGAAGGCAATAGCCTCAAAGTGCGAATGATCTCGGGAATGATTGATACTATTCATTGTTTTTAGGAGATTGCCAAGCCAGCCAGCAAAGATCGCTGGATCGCCCTCCTTCCCCCAAAAATCAGGGGGATTCTCCCCCCTAGAAGAGGGGGGATTCCGCAATGACAACAGGTGAGGAGCAACGCATGGACATTCGATCGATATTCGTGGTTGGGGCGGGGACGATGGGGAACGGCATCGCCCAGGTAGCTGCCACTTCGGGTTACCAGGTAGCGATGATGGACGTAGTCCCGGGGCAGGTGGAGCGGGCACAAGCGACGATTGCAAAATCCGTTGAGAAGCTGCTGGGGAAGGGAGCGATCACCGAGCAGCAGAAGCAGGCTGCCTTGGCGATCAAGACCAGCATGACACTGGACGGGGCGGCGGACGCCGACTTGGTGATTGAAGCCGCAACCGAAAACCCTGACTTGAAGCTGAAGCTGTTCCGCGAGCTGGACCAGCTAGCCAAACCCGGCGCCATCCTGGCGAGCAACACTTCCTCGATCAGCATCACGAAGATCGCCGCGGTAACCAAGCGCCCCGACCAGGTGATTGGGATGCACTTCATGAACCCGGTCCCATTAATGAAGCTGGTTGAGGTCATCCGCGGGCTAGCGACTTCAGCTGAGACAACTTCAGCCACGGTGGGGGTGTGCCGTACCATGGGCAAGGAACCTGTGGAAGCCAACGATTCACCCGGTTTTATCTCCAACCGCATCCTATGCCCGATGATCAACGAAGCTATTTTCGCCTTGCAGGAAGGGGTAGGCACTCCCGAGGCGATTGACAACGTGATGAAACTGGGGATGAACCATCCCATGGGACCGCTGGCACTGGCCGACCTGATCGGGTTGGATGTGGTGCTTTTCGTGATGGATGTGTTGCAGCGCGAACTCGGCGATGATAAATACCGTCCTTGCCCACTGCTGCGCAAGATGGTGGATGCCGGTTATCTGGGCAGGAAATCGGGAAAGGGTTTCTACCAATATTAACTCTCTGCAATAGCAGGTGGAGATACAAGGTTGGGGTATAAGAGATTTGGGAGATCGAAGCTCATGGATGTCTCTGTCTATGATTTTGTGATTATTGGCTCGGGTTTTGGGGGGAGCGTCTCCGCCATGCGCCTGGCTGAGAAGGGATATTCAGTCCTGGTGTTGGAGCGGGGGAAGCGCTATGACGACATAGATTTCCCGAAAACCAATTGGAATATCCGGAAGTCAATATGGCTACCGTTCCTGCGCTGCTTCGGTACCTGGGAGTTATCCTTTCTGAATGGAGCCATCGCCCTGCGCAGCAGTGGCGTGGGTGGCGGTAGCTTGATGTATGCCAACGTCTTGATGGAAACGGATGAACGGCTCTTCGAAGCACCCAGCTGGCATAACCTGGCAGATTGGAAGACAATTCTCCACCCGCATTATGAGACTGCCAAGCGCATGCTGGGAGTTACAACCAACCCACGTTTAGGGAAAGCCGACGAAATTTTAAGAGAAATTGCCTCTGAGCGCGGTGTGGCTGATACATTCCACTCAACGGAAGTGGGTGTCTTCTTCGGAGAAGAAAATAAGACTGTCCCTGACCCATATTTCGATGGTAAGGGTCCTTCACGGGCAGGATGTATATTCTGTGGTGGCTGCATGGTTGGCTGCCGATATAACGCAAAAAATACGCTTCCAAAGAACTACCTGTTCTTTGCTGAAAAGCTGGGGGTGCGCATCCTGCCAGAAGTCACGGTCAGGGATATTCGTCCTTTGACCGCGCAATCGTCTGATAGCGCGCAGTATGAGGTGGAATATCGCAAGACCACGGCATGGGTTTCGCATCCCCGCCAGACTGTGCGGGCAAAAAATGTCATCGTCGCAGCGGGAGCGCTGGGTACACTGGAATTGCTCTTTCGCTGTCGTGAGCACACCCGTTCTTTGGCACGCTTATCCCAGAGGCTAGGTTACAATGTGCGCACTAACAGCGAAAATCTGCAGGGAGCGGTCAGTCGGGAGCGGGAGATCGATTATTCCAAGGGCATTTCCATCACCTCTATTTTTAGCGTCGATGGGGTGACCAATGTAGAGCCAGTTCGATTTTCAGATGGATCATCCTTGCTCCGGAATATCACCGCGCCGCTCGTGGATGGTGAGAAAATCCCGATTAGGGTGATAAGAACCTTATGGGAAATCATCCGCCACCCCATTGATTTTCTCTACGCCCGTTTCTTCTCCCGCTGGGCGCGATATACGACCATCCTATTAATGATGCAACCGGTGGAGGAGCTACTGAGCGTGCGGTTCGGCCGCAATATATTTACTCTCTTCCGTAAGGGTGTTATGTTTCAAACCGAAGGAGGTTTACAGCTGCCCAAACCACCCGCCATAAGTAACGCCATCACCCGCAATTTCGCCAGGAAAATGAATGGGATTCCCGCAGCTACTTTTATGGATAGTTTATTCAACTTCCCCATCACAGCACACTTTATGGGAGGCGTTCCATTAGGCGTAGATGATAAAAAGGGTGTGGTGGATGTGGATTTTCAAGTCCATAACTATCCCGGGTTATTCGTTGTGGATGGATCCATCATGCCCGGGAACCCGGGGGTCAACCCCTCCCTGACGATCACCGCCCTGGCGGAATATGCGATGAGCAAAATCCCTCCCAAGGGTGGATAAATTGGATCTCTGATCAGGAAATTATCTAATTTCTCCTCATCACCAACAGGCGATCGGGTTGGTGCCTTAGCCTGGAAAGCAGGTTGACCAGCCGGCTCAGGCGCTTGAAATACGGGGGCATCTCAGCTGTATTTATTACCTGGAATCCGAATTTTTGGTACAGCGGACCAAGCTGGGCACGGCAGGTCAGGTAGAGCCTGCCGGGGTGCTGCTCCAACAGGTGCTCGATGATCGAGCGCGCCACGCCCATACCGCGCCACTCGGGGAGCACGGCAATCGAAGCCAGCTCTAGCGAGCCATCGGCATGAGGTTTTAACTGGCCACACCCAATCAAATTATCCTTGCGATCGACCGCTAGAATAAATCGCAGCCAGTTAAGACCGGTGGGGTTGATATGCACCTGAGAGATGATCTGCCGGATCGTCCCTGCATCAGCGGCATTCGCCTGGCGCAGGGAATATTCCTGAGATGTGGAGGGGATTTCCATACGCTTATATTTTCCACCCACAGCGCCTCGTGCGTCAAGAGGAGAACCTTCATTAACAGTTAGTATAATCATTTTAGATAAAACTAGTGTATAATGATATTTCACATAAAATCTAACCGGAGTAAACATATGGATCAGACGAATGCCCCAACTGGGCAGGAGGAAGCACCAGAAGGACAAATAGACGCAAAAGACACAGACGAACGCCCAACAACTTCCACGGGTTCAATGGAAACTTTACTTCAAGAAGAAGGCTTGAACCTGGATTTTCCGAAGCAGGGTGAGATACGCACCGGTGTCATCGCCAGCATCGGAGATAACGAAATCCTGGTAAGCGTAGGTACCAAATCAGAGGGGGTAATATCGGGGAAGGAGAAAGAATCAATCCCCGCAGAGATTTTTGCAACAATGCAAATTGGCCAGGAAATCCCCGTATATGTGCTAAACCCAGAGGATCCAAGCGGGAATCTAGTCCTCTCATACAATCGCGCCCGTGAGGAAACTGATTGGCTCGACGCCGAAGCGATGAAAGCTTCAGGCACACCTTACGAAGCCAAAGTAATCGGCTACAACAAGGGTGGGCTGATTGTACCCATTGGCATGCTGCGCGGGTTCGTCCCGGCATCGCAGGTGAGCGTAATGCGCCGGGTGGAAGGCGATGAAAGCCCTGATGCACGCTGGAGCAAGATGGTGGGTGAGCCGATCAAGGTTGTGGTCATTGAAGTGGACCGTGCCCGGCATCGCCTGATCCTTTCCGAACGGACTGCATTACAGGAAACCCGTGAGACGATTAAGGATCGCCTGTTGGATGAGCTCCAGGAAGGAACAATCAAGACCGGGCGTGTAACCAGCCTGGCGGATTTTGGTGCATTTGTCAATGTTGACGGCGCAGATGGTCTGGTCCATCTATCTGAGATCAGCTGGGAGCGTATCGACCATCCGAGTGAGGTATTGAAGGTTGGGCAGGAAGTCAAGGTCAAAGTGATCGCAGTTGACCAGGAACGCAAGCGCATTGGTTTGTCCATCCGCCAGCTTTTACCTGATCCATGGGTGGTGAAAGTTTCAAATCTCAAGGAAGGTCAGCTTGTGGAAGGCACGATCACCCACCTGACTAAATTTGGTGCGTTTGCCCGTCTGGATGAAGATCTAGAAGGTCTGATCCATATCTCTGAGCTGAGCGATCAGCGTATTAACCACCCCAAGGAAGTTGTGAAAGAGGGTGATGTGGTCACCTTGCGGGTGATCAAGCTGGACACTGAACGACGGCGCATCGGACTATCCCTGCGCAAGGTCGATTCGATGGCCTATGCCAACATGGATTATGAGATGATGCTCTCTGGGCAGGAGACAGCTAAGTCGGCCCCGCCAGAAGCAGAACCCGTCGAAGAGTCGTCCCCACCAGAAGCAGAACCCGTCGAAGAGTCGGCCCCGCCAGAAACACAACCCGTCGAAGAGTCGGCCCCGCCAGAAACACAACCCGTCGAAGAGTCGGCCCCGCCAGAAGCAGAACCCGTCGAAGAGTCGTCCCCACCAGATGCAGAACCCGTCGAAGAGTCGGCCCCGCCAGAAACACAACCCGTCGAAGAGTCGGCCCCGCAATCTGAGGCGGAGCCTATCGAAGAGTCAAACCCACAGCCTGAGGCGGAGCCTATCGAAGTGTCAACCCCCCAACCGCAGGCAGAGCTATCTGGTGAGTCAATGCCTCAACCGGAGATTGAACACACAGATGAGACTACTCCTCAACCGGAGGAAAAGCCCACCAGTGAACCTGCGGATGAAGAAAGATCTGACTGATCCACAATACCTGCGGGTAGAGTTCGGTGCGATGATAATGAATAAATAGTTGAGCGGAGTCTTCCTGGCTCCGCTCACTTTTATCACATGCTTAAAGGACTCTAACACAAAATATACATTCAGGGGGAAATAAAGATGGTAAAATAAAAAGCAATCGGACAAATTATATCCTGTTATAGTAGCTAGTGAGGCAATAGTGATGGCTGGAATGGAACGTTTTACACAGCGAGCCAGACGGGTTTTGAGCCTGGCACACCAGGAAGCAGAGCGGATGCACCAGAATTATATTGGGACTGAGCATCTGCTGCTGGGTTTGATGAAGGAAGAGGGCGGAGTAGCTGGCCGGGTGCTGCGCGAGCTGGGTTTGGATGCGGTGCGGATGGAAGAAGTGATCATCCGTATAACCGGCACCGGGCAGTCTTCGACTGCCAAGCTGGATCTCTCACCCGGGGTGCAGCGAGCGCTCGAAAATTCGGTGGAAGAAGCCCGTAAATTAGGGCATCATTACATCGGCACAGAACACCTGCTGCTGGGGTTGGTACAGCTGGGAGAGGGCGTTGCATTAGACGTTCTGCGGAAAATGGGGGTCTCAGCAGAGCAGATCAGGCGCCAGACACGCCGGGTATTGGATGAGAGCAGCCATGCATCACCGGCCGAATCATCCACTCGACGGTCAGCAGTGGGAACAGGCGAATCGGTGTCCAAGGAAACCGG
>JBGPBQ010000012.1:0-29037 GCA_041481345.1 Anaerolineae bacterium | reverse complement strand
GAGGGCCCGGGCGATCGACTTGCCGAGGGACGTTTTTCCGACGCCCGGAGGTCCGACAAAACAGAGAATGGGACCTTTGATCTTTTTCGACAGGGTCCGAACCGCCAGGTATTCGAGGATCCGTCCTTTCACTTTGTGCAGACCATAATGGTCTTCATCGAGGATCCGCTTGGCCTTCTTCAAATCGAGATTGTCGACGGTGCTTTTGTTCCAGGGCAGGGCGACCATCCAGTCCAGGTAATTGCTTCTGGTGTATTATTGGATCCATATGCGCTGACTATCGGTTTCGCTCGCCGTTTTGCCACATACAAGCGTGCAAACCTGGTACTACGTGATATCGATCGTCTAATTAAAATCCTCACCTCACCAAACCAGCCCGTTCAAATCATCTTTGCCGGTAAGGCTCATCCTTCAGATGAACCCGGCAAACTCCTCATTCAAGAAGTTTACCGCGCTGTTAAGAAAGCAGAAAATGGTGGTCGGTTGGTATTCCTTGATGACTACGACATGAACTTGGCCCGTTACCTGATACAGGGAGTGGACGTATGGATGAATACACCCAGGCGTCCAAATGAAGCCTCAGGGACATCCGGGCAGAAAGCCGCCATGAACGGCGTGATCAATTTCTCGGTGTTGGATGGCTGGTGGCGTGAAGGCTACAATGGGATGAATGGATGGACCATAGGTGACGAACAAGAGTTTGAAAATAATGAACAACAGGATGCAGCTGACGCTGCCAGCCTGTACGACACTCTTGAAAATAAAATCGTTCCCTTATACTACCACGAGCGGTCAGCCGATGGTCTTCCCAGTGATTGGATCGCGGTAATGAAAGAATCTATAAGGACCCTCTCCCCGCGTTTCAGTGTTCATCGCATGGTTAAAGAGTATACCGAAAGGATGTACCTGGCCGTAGAAAGCTGACCATGGACATTCTATTTTCGTCACACGCCTGACTCAGCGCAGGTTGAATTATTATTCTGCGCGTATCTGATATGTTATAACACACCCTGTATGTCTAATTTGCTACGCGTGGGAAAAAGAGAATAGCCCGGGTATTGGGTTTCATTAAGTCTGTTATCTTTTTTCTCGCTATTGGTATAGTCCTCCTTGGGTGAAAAATCCCTCGATTTCTTTGGATATGCAGCTGGTTTTGCGCCTGGTTTTGGCGGGAATGATGATCGAAGTGCGTATACAATCGGTCACTTCATGGTTAATTTCATCAGCTCTCACAATGGCTCAGCCATCGTCTAGAATTTAGAGCAAAATAGTTATGCAGTTATCGAAGTATCCGATCCTGGTAGAGACCGTTTGGTTTAATAAAGTGCTCTGGCTTGATGGGCAGGTGGATGCAGTCCGCCAGCTTATCGTGAGATTGATTAATACAGACACGTTTATAACCCCTGGGGGTCTCGGTTTTTACGTCACGGATTCTGACGAGCAGGACCACTTCTTGGGGCTAATCTGAAATACATCTTTCAATCGATGGGATACATGATGTAAAATTAGCTTGTGAAATAATTCCTTTTAAAGGTACTAAAATCATTTGTGAGGAGTGCCGACATGGATGTATTGCTGTTAGCCAGGCTTCAATTCGCAATCACAATCATCTATCATTTCTTCTTTGTTCCCCTCACATTGGGATTATCGCTTGTGGTGGCAATCCTCGAAACAATATACGTCATCACCGGAAAAGAAATCTATAAAAGACTGACCAAATTCTGGGGCAAGTTATTACTGATCAATTTTGCTGTTGGAGTTGTCACGGGCATTGTCCAAGAATTTCACTTCGGCATGGCGTGGTCAGAATACTCTCGCTTCGTTGGAGATATATTTGGAGCGCCATTAGCGATAGAAGCCCTGGTTGCATTTTTCCTGGAATCCACTTTCTTGGGCGTATGGATTTTCGGATGGGAAAGGTTATCCAAGGGATTGCATCTCACTGCTATTTGGCTGGTAGCAATTGGCTCGAGCGTTTCCGCCTTATGGATCTTGATTGCCAATGTCTTCATGCAGCATCCCATCGGTTATACGATTAACAACGGACGGGCAGAATTAACCAATTTTGCCCAAGTAGTATTCAATCCCCCCATATTTAGCCACTTCCCCCATGTATTCAGCGCAGGATTGGTAACTGTGGCCTTTTTTATGTTAGGCATAAGCGCTTACCACCTCTTGCACCGAAACGAGATCGACCTGTTCAAGATTTCCTTCCGTATGGCGGCAATTATCGGAGTGATTGGTACCATTGCAGTTGGTGTTATTGGACATACCCAAGGACAGGAAATTAATCAGACGCAGCCCATGAAGTTAGCTTCATTGGAAGCGTTATTCAATACCGAAAATCCAGCCTCATTATCTGTTATTACTATAAAAAATCCGTTTACTGACAACCTCATACTCAATTGGCGTATACCAGGCGCGCTCAGCTTCATGGAATACAACCGATTCACGGGTGAAGTAAAAGGGATTAACCAGCTCCAGTTACAATATGAACTACAATATGGTGCTGGAAACTATGTTCCACCTCCGGTGATTCTTTATTGGAGTTTTCGAGCTATGGTGGGGGCTGGGTTGCTCATGATCTTGATTAGCCTGATTGCGCTTTTCGTTGACCTGAGAAACTTGTATGGGAATTTTTCTTGGTTCTTAATATTATTGCCTTGGGCAGTTGCCTTACCCTACCTTGCCAATACAACCGGGTGGATTCTGACAGAGGTGGGAAGGTTTCCTTGGGTAGTATATGAACTTCTCAAACAAGAGGATGGTGTATCAAAGGTTGTGACCGGTGGAATGTTCCTAACGAGTTTGATCGGCTTCATCCTAGTATATGGGCTCATCATTATTGCGACTGTGTTTCTGATGTTGAAATTTGCCAAGGCTGGTCCATCAGATACGAATGAACCTCCGGCTGAGTTCACTCCGTCCCTGGTTAACCCACCCGACTCGCAATAGGAGGGATTCTAATGACCCTAAATACACTCTGGTTCATTTTTATCGCGGTCCTGTATACCGGATTCTTCGTCCTGGAAGGCTTTGATTTTGGTGTCGGCATCCTGCTCCCCTTCTTAGGAAAGACTGACACACAGCGCCGGACAATTATAAACACGATCGGTCCACACTGGGATGGGAATGAAGTCTGGTTGATTGCGGCTGGAGGCGCAACTTTCGCTGCCTTTCCTAGCTGGTATGCCACATTATTTAGTGGTTTTTATTTGCCGCTATTTCTGGTGTTGATTGGTTTGATCATTCGAGGCGTGGCGTTTGAGTTTCGAAGTAAGGATGATAACCGGTTATGGCGGAATCTTTGGGATTGGTGTATTTTTTCCGGCAGCTTGCTGGTGTCCATCCTGCTACCCATCGCATTTTCCAATTTAGTCCGCGGGGTTCCGATTAATACAGATATGCAATACGTGGGCGGTTTCTTCAACCTGCTAAATCCATATTCTCTGCTTGCTGCACTGACTTTTACTTTATTATTCGTTTTGCATGGCGCTACCTTCCTTAGCATAAAAACTGATGGTGAAATCGAACAAAAAGCCAAAGAACTTGTCCGCTGGTTATGGATGTTAGTGGTTCTGATTATGATCATATTTTTGATCACCAGCTTTGTTATTACCGATGTTCGTCAAAATTTGAACGTACTTACGATTTTGTTCCCAATAATTGGAGTACTGGCGGTTTTATCAGCTGGTTATTTCCTCCGCAAAGAACAATTTGGGCGCCTCTTCATCACCACCTGCCTTACTATCGCGTTTTTAGTCTTGACAATTTTTGTCTTCCTCTACCCAAGTGTGATGGTTTCAAGCCTGAATCCTGATTGGAGCCTGACCATTCAAAATGCGGCCTCTTCATTCACCACGCTGCGGTTGATGACAATTGTCACGGTGATATTTTTACCCGTCGTCTTGCTTTATCAGGCGTGGACTTATTGGGTCTTTCGTAAACGTGTCATGGGTGATGTAGATAAATTAACTTACTGAGACACTGATCTCATCATCAGCGGTCAGCATTCACCACAAACAACATAACTCGATGAGTGCTGACCGTTGCCATTTTACCCAAATGAATATAAATCACCGCTTGCTCAATGAAGCCAGACTCGCACGCACAGGGATCCTCCTATCCATTTTTTTCGGATTGATTGGGGGAATATTATGCGTTTTCCAGGCCCGTGAGATAAGCAGGGTAATTAATCAGGTTTTTCTGGGAGGTGAGACGCTAAAATCGGTTACGATCATGTTGCTCACCGTCCTGATGATCATAGTGCTGCGCGCAGGTTCCATTTGGGGGGGAGAAGTAAGTGCAGGCGCGGCTGCCAACAAAATAAAACAGGCTTTACGTCGACAAATTCTGACTCATATTCAATCTCTTGGACCTGCCTATCTTCGAGGTCAGGCAGGTGAGTCAGGCACACAGACTGGCGAACTGGTTAATCTGGCTACAGAGGGGATAGATTCCTTAGAGGTGTATTTCAGTCAATACCTTCCTCAAATTGCGTTGGCAATTCTGGTCCCAATCATCATCCTGATTTTTGTATTTCCAACGGACCCTCTTTCCGGTACCATCTTGCTTGTCACTGCACCATTGATTCCGATCTTTATGTACTTGATCGGAAGTGTTGCTGAGGCACTAACTCGAAAACAATGGATCGGTTTAAGTCGAATGACTTCATATTTCCTCGATGTGCTCCAGGGATTGACCACTTTAAAAACCCTGGGGCGTAGCCGGGATCAGATACAAGTGATTAAGAAAGTGAGTGAACGATACCGCCAACTAACGATGGGGGTGTTGAAGGTGACTTTCCTTTCTGCATTGGTGCTTGAACTGGTTGCCACACTCGGTACGGCAATAGTGGCAGTTGAGATAGGCATACGCTTGCTTTATGGGAAGCTCGCCTTCGAACAGGCATTCTTCATCCTTTTGCTGGCTCCCGAGTTCTATTTACCTTTACGTCTATTAGGTACACGCTTTCACGCTGGTATGGCAGGTGTTGAGGCGGCCAAACGTATCTACGGAATCTTGGACCTACCCGCAGCTGAGAATGCCCAGCATGCTAATACGTCGTTGAGAATTCAAGAAAGGAATAATACCCCCCCGCACATAATATTCAAGAACGTTGGATTTGCGTACTCCAATAATCCCGCCGCGCTTGATAATGTTTGCATAGATATACCACCTGGGGAAATGACCGCCTTAATTGGTCAAAGTGGTGCCGGGAAGACCACCTTATCGTGGTTACTTTTACGTTTCTTGCAGCCTCAGAGGGGTGAAATTATAGTCGATGGAAAATCTCTAAGTGAAATCCCCCTCAAGCTGTGGTATGAAAACCTATCCTGGGTCCCCCAAAACCCTTATCTATTTGACGATACGATCTCGGCGAATATCAAGCTTGCAAAACCCGATGCAGCCCATTCCGAAATCGAGCAAGCCGCCAGGTTAGCTCATGCAGACGAATTCATCCAGGATTTACCCTTAGGTTATGAGACCATTATCGGAGAACGTGGGGTTCGGCTCAGTGCAGGCCAGGCACAGCGCATTGCTTTGGCCCGCGCTTTTCTAAAGGATGCACCGCTGCTAATTCTCGACGAGGCTACTTCCCATTTAGATCCGGAAACCGATGCACGTCTACAAGATTCATTCCAGTGCCTGATCCAAAATCGAACCGTGTTAGTGATTGCCCACCACCGGAATACCCTGGCCAAAGCTGACCAGGTAATTAAACTCAGTCATGGCAGGGTCGAAAATAATCATGAGATCATATATCCATCGGTAAATGCTGATCAGGGATCTCACGTAGCGATCACAGCCACAAATGAGCACCCTGAAACGATATCATTCACAATCGATCCTCAATACGGGGATGTAAAACCATCTGTAAAACAATCACTGGCGGTTCGGTTATTCAATTTACTCATCCCGTTCTGGGGTCGAATATTATTATCAATCGGATTAGGTTTTGCAACGATTGCCAGCGGTATTGGATTAATGGCTACCGCAGCCTATATTATCTCAGCAGCAGCATTACACCCTTCGATTGCCGAATTACAGGTGGCAATTGTTGGAGTACGCTTTTTTGGTCTCTCACGTGGGGTTTTTCGTTATCTTGAACGCCTGGTATCGCACGACGTGACTTTCCGCCTGCTTGCACGTTGGCGGGTTTGGTTCTACCAGGCGTTGGAACCCCTTGTGCCTGCTCGTTTGATACGCTATCACAGTGGAGATTTGCTTACCCGTGTAATCCGGGATATCGGATCATTGGAAAACTTTTACGTGCGCACAATAAATCCCCCACTCGTGGCTTTAATGATCACAACGGCAGTTATTCTATTTCTGGTAGGTTTTGGAGCACCACTGGCATGGGGATTACTGATTTTTTTGCTTTTGGCTGGTATTGGTCTGCCAATCCTGATTCTCTCCCAATCGCGCAATCTTGGACCCCAGATCGTCGTAACCCGCTCCCAATTTAGTACCTTACTTATCGACAGCATCCAGGGCATGCCTGATCTTTTGACTTGCGATCGAGCAAAATCTATGCTTGAACAGGTAAACTTAGCTGGAGATCAGGTATCAAAATTGCAGAACCGGATGTCAGGTATAACCTCCCTTCAAACCTCGTTTGGTAGTCTTCTCGCCAATCTGGGCATGCTGTCAGTACTGGCAGTTGCGATCCAGATGGTATCTACAGGTCAGCTTGAAGGTGTGTGTCTCGGCGTGGTTACGTTAACTGCACTCACCTGTTTTGAAGCTTTTCAGCCATTACCTCAGGTTGCCCAAACAGTTGAGACAAATAAGGCGGCTGCTGAACGGCTTTATGAATTGGTCGATGCATCAGTACCTGTGATCGATCCAGCTGAACCTAATAAAGTGCCTGAAGATTTCAGCCTGACAGTGCAAAATCTATCCTTCCAATACCCTCCCTGGACAGATTCTGAGATGCCTGGTCCTATCCCGGTATTTGGACTCAAAGATATTTCCTTTTCATTGCCCCGAGGAAAGCACATTGCCTTGATCGGTCCCAGTGGTGCTGGGAAAACTACTTTGGTTAATTTATTACTTCGGTTTTGGGAATATCAGCACGGGTCGATCCAAATGGATGGTCAGGAGCTGCGGTTTTACAACCAGGATGATATTCGCAAGCGCATTGCTGTCATTTCTCAGAACACATATCTATTCAGTGCTACGATCAAGGAAAACCTGCTCATTGCTAAGCCGGCTGCGACGAACGACGATCTCATATTGGCGGCGAAGCAAGCTCAGCTGCATGATCTGATTCAATCCTTACCCGACGGTTATAACACATGGATTGGTGAGCACGGATTATACCTGAGTGCAGGTGAACGCCAGCGATTGGCAATTGCTAGGGCATTGCTAAAGGGCTCCCCCCTGCTCATCCTCGATGAGCCAACCGCCAACCTGGACCTAGAAACGGGACTCGCTTTGTTGAATTCCATTGGCACTTTAACCCTAGGTCGCAGCACAATCACCATCACACAAGACATGGTCGGGCTTGAAACTATGGATGAAATCATCGTCTTAGATAATGGTTGCATCATCGAACGAGGAACTCATTCTCATTTGCTAGCCAATCGGGGTATCTATAGCAGGATGTGGGACCTTTATCATCAAATCATGTAAAATATCTTCATCGAATCTATAGCGGCAATAATGATCTACCTTGTGAAGGAAAGGTATATCTTATGCATTGGTTGAAAAAACGCTGGTGGCTCGTTTTAATAGGCATTTTATCTGCTCTGATAATCGGCTTTGTTGCGTGGGGTCTGATCATCCCTACTCCCATGCCGGAAGCGCTGGCAGCATTACAGTCTGATGAACAGGTCAGTGTCAGCACCGAACCTTGGTTGGTATTCCAGCCCACTCAATCAGTACCGACCACAGGTTTGATTATCTATCCTGGAGGGCGCGTTGATCCACGCGCATACGCGCCTCAAGCCCATTCAATTGCCGAAGAGGGCTATCTGGTCGTAATCGTCCCGATGCCGCTCAATCTGGCAGTATTTGGTTCAGGACGAGCTTCAACGGTTATTCAAGCGTATCCAGACATTGAAAAATGGGTCATCGGAGGGCACTCTCTGGGTGGTTCAATGGCAGCTTCATTCGCGTATAATCATACTGATCAGATTGATGGTCTTGTTTTGTGGGCCTCCTACCCGGCCAACAGTAATGACTTATCGCACAGCACGATTATGACAACCTCAATTTCTGCAAGCCTGGATGGACTTTCCACTCCAGCTAAAATTGATGCATCGCATAGTTTATTACCAGCAAATACAACCTGGGTGCAGATCGAAGGCGGAAATCATGCGCAATTTGGCTGGTATGGTGACCAGCCCGGTGATAACCCTGCCACAATAGGTCGTGAACAGCAGCAAGCGCAGGTCGTTCAATCCACCCTGGATCTGCTAAATTCGGTAAGCAGCTCCCCAAAATAGGTAGAATGCCACTAATTACATAAACTTATAATAAAAAATCGAAGCAGTTGGCCGGGCCCTGTTTGTAATTCGGTAATGAAATTAGATGAATTTTCCGTCACGGTAAATCGCAGACCCATCTACGCGTATCTCTGAGTCTATACGCATATCACAGATCATATCCCAATGGATGGTACTGGTATTTCGACTACCTGTCTCCGGGTAACCCGCCCCCAATGCAAGATGGAAGGTCCCCCCGAGTTTTTCATCAAATAGAATGTTTCGCGTGAATCGATCGATCTCGAAATTAGTGCCAATCGCAAATTCACCCAGATAATGAGAACCCTCATCCGAATTGACCATCGCCAACAAAAGTTACTCACCGACTTTTGCGATCGCAGAAACTACCCTCCCTTTTTCGAAGGTTAGTTCCACACCTTCCACCACTTGGCTCTGATAAATTGCTGGGTATGTAAATTTCACCCAACCATTCACCGAATCCTCAACTGGACTTGTGTAAATTTCTCCGTCAGGTAAATTGTGTTTTCCATGGGAATTGTTGAATTTTCGCCCTTTGACCGACAAGGTGAGGTCAACGTTAGGTCCGAGTAGCTTAATCTCATCGTGACCCTCAATGCTTTCGATCATTCTGCTTTGCTGCACTCGAATAAATTCCCAGTGTGCGATTGGGTTAACGGTATTTTCATCCGCATGGCAGGCAGCCAGCAAGAAGTCAGAATATTCTTGGAGACTCATCCCTGCCTCCATGGCGTAGCCTTCTGTCGGAAACTGGGTTAGCACCCATCTTAGTGAATTATCAGCACCCCGCTGGATCATTCGATTCCGTACTTGTGCCATCCCTTTTTGCCGCAGCGATTGTTTCTCAGCCGAGACATCACTTAAGGCGCGAGGATTGATATCCGCCCTCACGCGGATATATACTTCAAATTCTTCTGTCACTAGTTTTTGAAATGCTGGAGTGTAAGTCAATTGGTCATCATTGGCATATCTGAAAAATATCTGATCTTGCTCAGGAAGATTCAACAGGATGTGTGGGTGACCACCGCGGAGCAGAACGAGTTCATAGATATGGCTCACCAATTCTGATGCATTCGTGGTGGTCTCGATTGCTACACGATCACCAGGTTTTACCCTCGTAGAATGGTCAACCAGTATTTGGGCTAATTTTTGATATGGATGATCTGCCATAATCATTCCTCGTTATTAATTGTCTGACATTTTTGTGGAAAAAATTATAACATGCCGCCAAAATCCGCGCTATAATCTTCTTTACCATTCATAAATTTCTAACTGCAAGATAGGATATTGAATGAAACAGCTTTTACAGAATATAAGCAATGGCGAGACGTTGGTTATTGATGTGCCCATCCCGCAGGTCCAAGCTGGGATGGCCCTGGTTCGCACACAAGCTTCCCTGGTCTCTGCTGGCACAGAACGTATGTTGGTTGAGTTTGGTGAAAAATCCTTATTAGGGAAAGCACTGTCGCGTCCCGACCTGGTTCGACAGGTGGCTGATAAAGCTCGCCGTGAAGGTGTATTATCCACACTTGAAGCTGCCTTAAATCGGTTGGACCAGCCCATGCCTTTAGGATATTCCTCTTCAGGAGTGATCGAAATGGTCGGTGACGGTCTACAAGGCTATAAAGTCGGTGATAAGGTCGCTTGTGCGGGCGGAGGTTATGCCGTTCATGCAGAATACGCCCTTGTCCCCCATAATCTGTTAACCTTGCTGCCCGAAAAAGTGGATTTTGAATCTGCTGCCTTCACCACCTTGGGTGCCATCGCCTTGCACGGATACCGACTTTCGCAAGCTCAGCTTGGTGAGACCGTAGGTGTTATCGGGTTGGGATTGTTGGGACAATTGGCTATTATGCTTGCAAGTGCTTCTGGTTGTCAGGTTTTTGGAGTGGATCTCGATGCAAGCCGTGTAAAATTAGCCACTCAACTGGGGGCGACTGCTGTACTCCGCTCATCTGCTGAGGAAGCTGCCCAGGCATTCTCCCACGGGCGTGGATTGGATAACATCCTGATTTGTGCTGATACATCCGCAGATGATCCGGTTGAGCTAGCCGGTGAAATTGCACGCGACCGGGGTCATGTGGTTGCCATCGGAGCAGTTGGTTTATCCTTGCCTCGAAAAGTTTATTACACCAAGGAATTGTCTTTCATCAACTCTCGCTCATATGGCCCAGGGCGCTATGATCCTGCCTATGAAGAGTCGGGTCAGGATTATCCAATTGGGTATGTTCGCTGGTCGGAGGGGCGCAATCTGGAGGCCTTTGTGAAGCTGTTGGCAGATATGCGGGTGGATGTAAAACCTCTCATCACCCACCGCTTCCCAATTGAAGAAGCATCGGCGGCTTATGAATTGATCACTGGAAAATCAAACCAACCTTTCCTGGGAGTTTTACTGACTTATCCTGACGCTAGAATAAATGCTATTCCAACACAACTGGTTAATCAACCCATAAAAAAATCTGTCCTGCCTATTAGCGGTGTAAATACTGTTCGTTTGGGAGTGATTGGGGCGGGCAACTTCGCTACCGCGGTCATTTTACCTACTCTGAAAAAGATACCTTCAATTGAGCTTGTATCGATCACTTCAGGATCTGGCTTCCATGCCCAACTCGCATCAAAAAAATATAAATTTAAATACACAGCGCTCAGCGAGATTGAAATCCTTAACGACCCCCAGGTAAACACAACCAGCATAATTACACGCCATCACCTGCATGCTGAACAGGTTATTCGTGCTTTACAGGCTGGCAAGCATGTGTTCTGCGAGAAACCTTTAGCGATCACACCCGAGCAATTGACCCAAATTAAGCAGCAAATCCTTAGTGGCGATGTTTCACCCTTGCTAATGGTCGGTTTCAACCGGCGGTTTGCGCCTATGGCGCGTCGGCTTTATGATTTTATAAACACAAATCGTGAGCCTATGGTTGCAACCTACCGTATTAATGCCGGGAGTATTCCCCTCACCCATTGGGTGCAAGACCCAGCCCAGGGAGGTGGGCGAATCATCGGTGAAGCCTGTCACTTTATCGATTTTCTAACCTTCCTCATGGGAGCATCTCCGATTAAGGTTACCGCCCATTCTCTGCCTGACGATAACCGATACAGGGAGGATAATGTCGTGATGACATTTAGTTTCCCGGATGGTTCTGTTGGGTCAATATTCTATCTGGCGAATGGGGATAAATCGTTTCCAAAAGAGCGTATTGAAGTCTTTTCGGGTGGAAAGGTGGCGGTATTGGATGACTTCCGCACCCTTGAGCTGGTATCTCAGGGAAAGCGTCAGGTTATACACTCATCCTTACGCCAGGATAAGGGCCATCGTGCAGAGTGGGAGGCATTCACCCAGGCGATAATCGCTGGAGGTCCTCCTCCCATCCCATATGACCAAATCTTTGGTGTCACTGAAGCCACATTCGCAGCCCTGACCTCCATTCGCACCCGGCAACCTGTGACACTGTGATTCTCCAACACCTAAGTTTATATTCTGACTACTAGTCGATGAATCTTGTTTCTCGTTTTGTTATTGGCATAAAAGCCTTGCGCCAGCTGGGGGCAGAACAATTAGGATTATATGCACTTTACCAGCTTGGTCTTCAAACAGGGCATTACCACCGCCAACTTACCTCTTCCCTTGTCAGACTGAATGATCTCAAACGAGAGCCGTTTCTCAACCTGCACCCATGTCTCCCCGGCTTGCCAGACCGTTATACCATGCTTGATCTGCTCGGAGATCAAGTCGGCCAGCTCTATGAGCAGGCAGATGAGATTGTCAGCGGGAAAGTACGCTTGTTCGGTGCTGTTCCAGTGCCGTTAGTTCTAAATCAATCTCAACCGCTTGTAGATTGGACGAATTATGAACGCGGGGGTAATCAGATCGGAGGCCAGGATATTAAGTATATCTGGGAACCTGGCAGGTTCGGTTGGGCGTGCACTCTTGCCATGGCATATCATCTATCAGATGATGATCGTTATTCCGATACCTTCTGGCAATATACCGAGCTTTTTTTGACTTCAAACCCGGCATACCTTGGACCTCATTGGTCATCCGCTCAAGAGGTTGCCATTCGACTCATCGCCCTCGCCTTTGCATTACAGATATTCATCAGATCCAAACAAGCTCTACCTGACCGGCTCGAAAATCTGGCACAAGCCATCGTAATCCATGCTGAGCGCATTCCACCTACTTTGATCTATGCTCGATCTCAAAATAATAATCATTTGCTATCTGAAGCGCTCGGTTTATACACAGCCTCAGCCCTGCTCCCAAAGCACCCTCGCGCACCCAAATGGCACGCCCTCGGTTGGAAGTGGTTGCAGTACGCTTTCCGGACCCAAATCGACAGGGATGGCACCTACATTCAGCATAGCACGAATTACCACCGCCTCATTCTGCAGGCAGCACTGTGGGCGTTTGAAGTGCACGATGGGTCTTTCGTCGACGAGCCAATCCCCGACGAAATCTCAGACCGTTTGCAAGCATCCACCCATTGGTTGTGGAAAATAGTCGATCCTGAAACCGGGTGGGTACCCAACCTAGGTCATAATGATGGATCCTACATCCTTCCGCTGACCGTTTGCTCCTATCACGACTACCGCCCGGTAATCTATGCCGCTGCCCAAACTTTCCTCAAAACAAAACTATTACCTCATGGTTCATGGTGCGATATGGGAAATTGGCTCTCCTTATCACCCAAAAACCCACAAAGTCAAGCTGAATTTAATCAATACAGGGGGAATCAACTATTCTCGCATGGTGTTTTACAATTGCCCCCTCATATCCTTCAGGATAAGAAAAGTGGTTCCTGGATCGCCATACGAGCGGCGAGATTTCACTCCCGCCCTGCCCACGCAGACCAGTTACATCTTGATTTGTGGTGGCATGGATTGAATATTGCTCAGGATGCGGGGACATATCTCTATAATGCCCCACCCCCCTGGGATAATTCTCTGACTAGCGCATTTGTTCATAATACCGTCACTGTCGATGGAAGGGAATTCATGCACCGGGCTGGTCCTTTCTTGTATCTGGATTGGGCTCAAGCCGAAGTAGTCGGAGCTTCGTTTACATCCGGAAAAAATAACATAAGCATAATGGCCGAGCATAATGGCTATCGGGACATCGGCGTGAGACACAAGCGCATCGTATCCACGTTAGAAAATGGGCATTGGAGGGTTACAGACCTTTTGGATGGTTCATTCGATACTGTTCATATAGCCCGTTTGCATTGGCTGATGCCCGATTGGGAATACGAAATTCAGGAATATCCGGATTCAGCAGAATACGACCTCTATGATATTCGAATTCGGTCTCCATATGGATGGGTAACATTAAAACTTGGATTATCTGAAACGGACGGGAAACCTCTGCAAATCAAGAATAGAAGCTTTAAGCTTGTCCGAGCAGGGAATCTGTTATATGGTTCCGGAAGTGTATCTCCAATATCTGGCTGGGCATCGCCTACCTATGGCTATAAGATTCCTGCGCTTTCCTGCATACTTGAAACTACTCAATCCTTGCCAATTAATTTAAAAAGTGAGTGGATCCTTCCAAATGAAAGCTAGAGCAGCAGTCATCCTCATTCAAAATGATAAAATTGCCCTGATTGATCGACATCGTTCAGGAATGCATTATCTGGTCTTTCCTGGTGGCAAAATCGAGGCTGGAGAAACTGCTGCTGGCGCTGCTGAACGGGAAATAAAGGAGGAGCTTGGATTGGATGTAGAGATCGGCCAGATGGTCGCGGAAGTTTGGTACGAGGAGACACCTCAATACTACTTTTTGGGTTATGCAATTGGCGGTAGGTTTGGTCTTGGCACAGGAAAAGAAATGAGCAGCCTGCCTGAATCAAAAAAAGGATCCCATCTTCCTGTTTGGATTCCTGTGGACGATTTAACAAGTCAACCGGTGCTTCCAAAATTGGTTACTGGGTTTGTTCTGAGCTGTTATCGATCCGGATGGCCTGAGCGTCCACTCATCATGACCGACCAACCCCCTGACGATACACTCTAAATGTTGGAAAACCAATTTCTTCAACCTTCAATACAGGTAGAACTAGTCTCGTGCACATCTTATTGATACACCAGGCATTCGCATCGTTAGATGAGCCAGGTGGCACACGTCATCACGAGTTGGCGCGTTACCTCGCCATGCAAGGTCATAGGGTAACGATCATCACCAGCCCAATTAGCTATCTCACCGGCAAGTCTCGTTCTTCTAAAATACCATGGTCTGAAAAACAGACCGATGGAGACTTGATTACGATTCTTCGGGCTTACACCTATCCATCATTGCATCGAAGTTTTGCTTATCGGGTGATCAGTTTCTTCAGTTTTATGGTGTCATCATTCATTATTAGTTTAGGGATCAAGAATGTAGATTTAGTTTGGGGCACCTCGCCACCCATTTTCCAAGGTATAACGGCATGGTTAATAGCCAGGATAAAACGCCTTCCATTTTTATTTGAAGTGCGTGATCTTTGGCCCGCCTTTGCGGTTGCAGTTGGTGTGCTGAAGAATCCTTTGTTGATCAGCCTCTCTGAATGGCTGGAAACTTTCCTTTACCGCCACGCTGACCTGGTTGTGGTTAATTCTCCTGGCTTCATCAAACATATTCAGAGTCGTGGGGCATCGCGTGTGGAGCTCGTTCCCAACGGCACCGATACCAATATGTTCAACCCAAATGTGGATGCTGGAGCTTTCAAGCAGTTGCATGGTCTTGAAGAGAAATTCGTTGTGCTTTATGCTGGTGCCCATGGGTTATCCAACGACCTTGGAATAGTGCTTCTGGCGGCAAAAAGGCTCTTACTGAGAAGAGATATCATTTTTGTCTTTCTCGGTGATGGAAAGGATAAACCCGCCCTACAGGCACAGGCTGCCATGGAGGGATTGAACAATACCCTTTTTCTGCCACCAATTCCCAAGGTTGAGATGCCGTCTGCACTTGCAGCTGCTGATGCTTGCATTGCCATACTTAAACCTGTGGAAATGTATAAAACCACATATCCTAATAAAGTTTTCGATTATATGGCAGCTGGAAAACCTGTCATTCTGGCAATCGATGGAGTCATCCGTGAGGTTATCGAAAAAGCCAATGGCGGGATTCCAATTCATCCAGGTGATCCTGAAGGGCTATCCCAGGCTATTCTGCAGCTTGCTGACGACCCAGGATTAGCCCAACATATGGGTTATCAGGCACGGATTTATGTGAAGAATCATTTTGATCGGCCCATTCTTGCCTCAAAATTGATGGAATTAATGCTTGAGATGGTTGCATGAGTTCCGCCCTTCAGCCGCCTGCTGTTAAAAAAACCGAGCAGATTGACATACAGGAACGCAATAAGCGTTACGTTCAGATCGATGCTATTGGGGTAGGCACCGCTAGTGCAGCGGCTTTTTTTTACCCGTTTTTCTCACGCGTCTAGGAGCAACTCCATTCCAGGTAGGATTATTAACCTCAATGCCTGGTATTACAGGTTTATTCATGGCGTTATGGGTAGGGAGATTCCTGCAGAGGCAGCGTAATATAGTGCCATGGTTTAGTCTGTCCAGACTGCTCGTTATCTAAGCCTATGCCCTCACTGGATTAGCCGCATTTTTTATACCCGAGAATCTCCTGATTCTAGTCGTGTTGGTTATATGGGCGGTCGCGACTTTGCCCCAGACCATGGTTGCTGTCGGCTTTTCAGTAGTTATGAATGCGGTATCAGGTCCGGAAGGCCGCTATGAATTAATGTCCCGTCGTTGGTCTATCTTGGGCATGACCACTGCGATTACAGTCGCCATCGCATGGCAGGTGCTTGATCAGATAGGTTTCCACCTAAATTATCAAATCGTCTTCTGAGGGCTGTCATTGGGAGGCTTAATAAGCTACTATTTTTCAAGCCAGATCCAGATTCCTGACACAGAGCCTGTAGAAAGTATTAATCATAAATCAATAAAATCCAATTTAGCCGAATATTATCAGCTCATCAACTCGTCACCAGACTTTGTTTCCTTTACTCTCAAACGCTTTGTATATCTTTTTGGAATTACATTAGCTACCCCATTATTTCCGCTCTATTTTGTCCGTGAATTAAATGCCTCGGACGCTTGGATTGGATTATTATAAACCGCTCAAACAGCAGTCTTGGTGGTGGGGTATTTTTTCTGGTCTCGGCAATCCCGCCGAAGAGGATCTAGGTTCGTACTGCTAATTACAACGTTTTTTGTATCTCTTTTTCCCGCCTTAGTGGCTTTGACCACCAACCAGACCATGATATTTATCTATTCAACTGCTGCCGGAATTTTTCAGGCAGGAATCGATCTTGTCTTTTTTGACGAGCTGATGAAGACGATTCCACCGCGCTACAGCCCTACATTCGTTTCTCTAGCTCAAAGTATTCAATATCTATCCGCAATCCTAGCCCCTTTAGTGAGTACTTATCTCGCTGAGATGATCGGAATAACCAATGCCCTGCTGTTTAGCACAGGGGTGCGCTTGGTTGGCTTTATATTGTTTGCTCGACAAGACCATCGAGCTGTGAAATTATCTCCACCGACTGTAAATCAGCCTTCCCCAAATAGTTCAGCAAAATAATCAGAGTATAATCGCCTCGTGCGCAAAATTAAATCACCAGAAGATTTATCCATTGATGATCTAAGGCAGCTCATGGTGGAAAAACGGCGGAAAACACGCATGGAGCATCTGGATCGATTCCGCCATACTGGTAGGGTGGTCACGCTGACCTCAGATTATGAGACCAATCCTGATGACCATCTCCACTCGAACACCGAAGCAGAGCTAAATCTTGACGACCATCAAATTCCCCTGTTCGAGCGGGTGAAACACACATTGGATCACTTTTTACTTGGTATAGAAATCCTCGCAGTGATAGGTTTGTTTTTTATTATCTTTAGTGGTATTCAGATACTCCGAAATTTAAATACTCAATTTAGTGCATCTTTAATCCCCGCCACACTCACTCCCACTCCACTCATTGTGCCGGTGATACTGCCCTCTGGTCACACACCCCCGAACTCTCAGGATGGTGCTCAGCCAAATGAAGGGGAAATTCCTGCCCATTTACTCCCGCTCTACCAATCAATGGCACAAATTCCAATCCCCACACCAGGTCCTGAACAGGCCATTCAAATCCAAATACCATTGATTGATGTCGACGCTCCCGTAGTTCAAGGCGACGGATGGGAACAATTAAAAAAAGGAGTGGCGCAACACACCGGTTCAGCTAATCCTGGTCAATCCGGAAACATAGTCATGTCAGCTCATAATGATGTGTTTGGTGAGATATTCCGGTATTTGGACCAATTGCAGAAAGGCGATGAAATTATTATTTACACTGCAAACCACGCCTTCAAGTACATTATCACTGATGTAAAAATCGTTTCCCCAACCGATGTTGAGGTGATGGCACCCACTTCCAATCCAACGGTCACATTGATATCTTGTTACCCATATATGGTCGATAATAAACGGATTGTCGTACAAGCTAGTTTGGATAGTGGTGGCAAATAAGATATATAATATGGGTCTAATATGAACCGGGTGATTGATGGATTTTTCTTGCCGTCACACCTGAACTATCTGTGGAGTGATGCATGGCAAAAAAATCTAAACGTTCAATGCGCAGGGATGTAAATCCTGGAATAGAAAAATCGATATCTGATCCATTGGTTGGTAACCGCCCAACCGGTTTTAATCCTGACTATCATTATGTGATCAAGGATATTCGCCGCGTTGGTATTTTGGCAGGATCCTTTTTTGTCGTCTTGGTGACATTGGCAATAATATTTCACATATAAAACAGCCACTGAGCTGGTGCCCAATAAAATACTCCAAAGGTGGGTAAGTGGTAAGACAACGATGGCCATACGCAACGAAACTTACAATTAGCCTGCTCTTATTGGCATTCTTTATTTACCTCTTTACGCGCTTCCGCGAGATTGTCCCACCGATTATTATTGCCATTATCATTGCCTATATTCTCTATCCAGTTGTAAATTTTATCCAGAGCAAGGTACGGTTGCCAAGAGCCCTGATAATTCTTATTGCCTATATCCTTTTTATAGGGGTCATCACAGCAATTCTGGTTTTGATCATCCCAAGGATGGGTGCGAATCTTGAACAGTTGCAGATCGATCCTCAGCAAATCATCACAACCTTAGAGAGTGCCCTGGCTCAGGAGTATCGTGTGGCAGGTTTTACAATCCACCCGAGTGCTTTGGCAGCTCAATTCTTCGGTGCACTGCAAGGTCTGGTCCAGCCTGTGGTTGGTCAGACGGTAACCCTCGTAAGGAATATTATTACATCTATCATTTGGATTATTTTTATTTTTCTGGTCTCTTTTTACCTGATCAAAGATGGATCTAAGCTCGGGGAATGGGTCAGTTCCCACCTGCCACCTGCCTTTTTATCTGATTACAAATGGATCATAGAGGAGATCAATCAGATTTGGGGTGCGTTTTTTCGGGGCCAGCTGCTCTTAAGTACTATTGTTGCAATAATTTTTATTTTCGTGGGTTTGATCATTGGATTGCCTTTTGCTATAGTCATGGGTATCTTGGCAGGAATCCTGGAATTTCTTCCCAGCATAGGGCATGGTATATGGCTGGTGATCGCCTCATTGCTTGCGTTTTTCCTGGGCTCGACCTGGATTCCCATTCCTCACTGGGCATTCATGTTGCTGGTTATTGGGCTTCACTTTATTTTTGAGCAGTTCGATCTAAACTATTTAATTCCCCGCATCGTTGGACGCAGTGTTCATTTGCCCCCCCTGGTAGTTATTTTCGGGATAGTCGCTGGTGCCATCCTGGCAGGTGTTATTGGTATTCCCCTGGCAGCACCTACAATTGCCTCACTTCGTGTTATTGGGCGGTATATTTTCGCTAATCTGTTTGATTTGGAATGGACACCGGTCAGTGCAGTCCAACCACTTCCCCCACCAAAAATATACTGGTGGCAGAGGACTCAAAGAAGAGAGAAATTACCGTGAGCGTTGAGAAACCCAACCCTGCCTCACCAAAATGGGGCTCAACTTTTAAGATGGTGATTGGTCTCATCGTTGCCGGCTTACTCCTAGCGATGTTGATTTATTTCCGCTCCATCATCGGACCACTAATTTTGGCCTTTATCCTTGTTTATCTGATTCATCCATTGGCAGCTTCCTTGAGCACGCACACCAGACTTTCATGGCGCGCCTCGGTAAATATTATCTACGTTATCCTTCTGATCATATTGATAACTGTGTCCACCCTGACTGGACTTGCGGCTTTACAGCAGGTTCAGAGCTTGATCAGGGTTGTGGAGCGTTTTGTTGCCGACTTACCGAACCTTATCGACAGGTTATCCAGCCAGATGATCATTATCGGAAGGTACAGGATTGATCTCAGCCAGTTCACCAACCTCGGTCAGTTTGGGGATCGGGTGATAAGCACTTTACAATCTCTTCTGGGAAGAGCTGGGACAATTGTCGGGACGTTAGCGACAGCTACTGCCAGTACCATCGGATGGGGCTTCTTCATCTGGATTATCTCCTACTTTATTCTGGCAGATACCGGTAAAGTACCCAACGTCCTCGATTACATTGATATTCCTGGATATTCATACGATATCCAAAAAATGATCAAGGCGCTTGCCCGTAGCTGGAACGCATTCCTAAGGGGTCAGCTGACGATCGTTATTTTGGTTATTATTAGTTATACGATTCTATTATCGATCCTTGGCGTTCGTTATGCCATTGCCATAGCCATCCTGGCTGGATTGGCACGCTTCGTTCCTTATATAGGTCCATTAATTACTTACATCGTTTTGGGATTGGTCACCTTATTTCAAGGCGGTAATTACTTCAACCTGCAGCCAATGTACTACACCGCCCTTTGTATCGGTCTCTCGATCCTCATGGATCAAATATACGATAATCTGGTATCACCACGCATCATGGGTAGGAGCTTGGGGGTACATCCGGCAGCTGTTTTAGTGGTTGCCATCCTAGCTGCCAACTTGATTGGCATCATAGGTTTGGTTTTAGCTGCCCCGGTATTGGCTAGTGCAACCATAATCGGACGTTATACGATCAACAAAATGCTCGATCGTGATCCTTGGATCGGTTATAAGGAAGAATTTGAACCAATGGGCTTCCATTGGTTTGGAAAAATAATTAAATATTTCTCTGATTTGTGGAAATCTAGAAAAAGGGATAAAGTCCTTAAAAAATGACAAAACGGGTGGAGGCCGCGCTCCGACCGAACAGGTCATCATATATAGTAATAATATAAACCCCTTGGAATAAATAATTAAATTGGTATTTTCGATTGGCCGTAGATTTGTTCTCGGATTCTGATCACCTGGCGTCGTAGCTTATCGTCGCGCTCAAGCAAATCAGTTACTTTTTGACATGCATACATTACTGTTGTGTGATCCCGTCCACCCATCGCTTCACCTATCTTCGGTAATGAGAAATTAGCCTCCTCACGCAGTAGATACATAGCAATTTGTCTGGGTAAGACGACTTCCTTTCTACGGTCAGGTCCGATTAAGTTTTCAACGGATACACCAAATGCTCCCGCTACCTGGTTCATCACCTCTTTTGGTTCAATCGTGCTTGGCTTGGGTAATAAATCAGCTAAAGCAATATCAACCAGCTTTGCATTCAGCGGTAAATTGCTCAAGTCACTGAGTGCGAGTACCCGCGTCAAACTTCCTTCAAGCTCGCGTATATTGGACTGGACGCGTCGAGCAATAGTTTCCACAATTCCATCTGGGATCTTCCGGCCAATCCGCTCAGATTTTGACCTGAGAATCGCCACCCGTGTTTCATAGTCGGGTGGTTGTATATCTGCCGCTAACCCACATTCGAAACGAGAGCGGAGGCGCTCTTCCAAAGTCACTAATGCTTTGGGCGGCCTGTCAGATGTGATGACAATTTGTTTATCCTGACCGTGCAGGGAATTAAACGTATGGAAAAATTCTTCTTGCGTGGATTCTTTACCGGCGATGAATTGAATGTCATCGATCAATAAGATGTCAATATGGCGATATTTTTCTCTAAAAGATTGGGTGGTGTGGGCGCGAATTGCATCGATAAGATCATTGGTGAATTCTTCGGAAGTGACGTAAAGTACATTCTGCTTGTGTTGTAAACAATAGTTGCCAATGGCATGCAACAGATGGGTTTTTCCAAGCCCAACTCCGCCGTAAAGGAATAAAGGGTTATATGCTTGCGCAGGTCGTTCTGCCACAGCCAGTGAAGCTGCATGCGCCAACCGGTTGGAAGACCCCACAACATAATTTTCAAAAGCATAGCGGTTGATGAGTGCACAATTATTTATCGGAGATGGTGGGTTCTCAGGTTCTGGTTCCTGCATTGCTATTTCAGCCGCAGGTATTTCGGCCTCCTCATGCCATAAGATAAATCGCAGGCTGACTGTTTTGTTCATTATTCCACAAAGCAAGCGTTTAATTTTACTAGTTAGACGGCTCTCCAACCAATCAAGGGCATAGGCGTTGGGCACACCAATTATGAATACATTGTCCTCATAACTGACGATTTCTGCGTTCCGCACCCATGTATCAAAAGCGGCCTTGGGCATATCCATTTGAAGCTGGCCCAATACAGCCTGCCATGCTTGCTCAGCCTTCATGCGATCCTTCCTCCTCTTGACAAGGATGCAAAAACAGCGAGATAGAGAACCCTGGTAGGTAATTTATCAGGTTGATAATCTAATTATTCACCTGCTCTATATTTTTACGGAAAAGCCAGCCGGCAACATTCATATTAAGGCTGGCTAACCATACCAACATCCTTCTACGAAGCTATGATTCCTGCATCATTCTAGCAGATAATTAGGTTGGAATGCAATACTATTACCCTACGGTATCTTTAAAATACCGAATTATTTAAGATTCCGAATCTTAAAACAATCTACCTGGAATGCTAGGTATTGTGAAATTTATCATAGTAGAGGTACAAAATAGCATTGCCTGAGGATTAGGGAACATGTGTTCTTACCCCCATATATGGCGTGTTTTGGCATATTTTGGCAAATATAAACATATATAGTGGAGGGCAAATTTAAATTTGAATATGTAAAACTATTGCTCCCAAAGATTTTATTCACCAAAATTGGCACGTTTTATGGGTTGATTTACCATTACCCTCATGAGAGCTTGCAATTTTTTTATCGTCGTTTACGCCAGCAGAAAACCAATTTCAGCCATGAACAGACCTCGAAAGGTGTGCGTATCCGCCTCGTGTTGTGGATATATATATCCCTCCTATATCATGTTAATGGGATTCTTGCATTAGCGGGGTATTCTTAGTATTGGAAAAATATTAAGGTATGTTTCTATTTTATCAATTGATTTTAAACATACCACGGAGAAAATCAAATGTCCAAAATTATAGGTATTGACCTCGGTACTACCAACAGCGTCGTAGCTGTGATCGAAGGCGGAGATCCTACTGTCATCACCACAGCAGAAGGCTCACGCTTGTTACCATCTGTTGTCGGCTTCAATAAAAACGGCGAGCGTATGGTCGGACAAACTGCCAAACGACAATCAGTCATAAATCCGGAGAATACCGTCTATTCAATCAAGCGTTTCATGGGAAGGCGCTTTGATGAAGTAGAAACCGAACGCAAGATGGTTTCATATCAGGTTGTTCAAGGTCCTGCCAACGATGCACGTGTGCGGATTCCGATTATGAAGACCGATTATACTCCTCAGGATATATCTTCCATGATTCTTGGAAAGCTAAAGCAAGACGCAGAAGCTTATCTGGGAGAACCGGTCAAACAAGCTGTAATTACTGTACCTGCTTACTTCAACGATTCCCAGAGGCAAGCGACGAAGGACGCAGGCAGGATTGCTGGTTTGGACGTCTTGCGTATTATCAACGAGCCAACCGCAGCCGCATTGGCATATGGTCTGGATAAAAAAGACAATGAGACCATACTCGTATTTGATCTGGGTGGAGGAACCTTTGATGTCTCTGTTCTGGAGGTGGGAGGCGGTGTGATTGAAGTGCGTGCCACCAATGGGGATACTCATCTGGGCGGAGATGACTGGGATGAGCGCATTGTTAATTGGGTGGCAGATCAATATAAATCCGATACAGGAATCGATTTACGAAGGGATAGACAGGCTCTGCAGAGGCTGCGTGAAGCCTCAGAAAAAGCCAAGGTCGAGCTCTCAAGTGTTTTGGAGACCGAGATTAACCTGCCCTATATCACTGCTGATGTCAACGGTCCCAAGCATCTGCAGACGAAATTGAGCCGTTCCCGCTTTGAGCAGCTAACCGAAGATTTGGTGGCTAGATTGCGAATGCCTTATCAATCTGCCCTCAAAGATGCAAATATAAGTGCCTCGGAAATAAATGAGGTCGTTTTGGTGGGCGGTGCCACGCGTATGCCCATGGTACAGGATCTCGTCCGATCTCTGATCGATAAAGAACCACACAAAGGGGTGAACCCCGATGAGGTGGTAGCTGTAGGAGCAGCTATTCAGGCAGGTGTATTAGCTGGTGAAGTGAAGGACGTATTGCTGCTTGATGTGACGCCGCTATCATTGGGATTGGAGACCATGGGTGGTGTAATGACAGTTCTCATTGAACGCAACACCACCATACCGGTGAAAAAGTCTGAAGTATTTTCGACCGCTGAAGATAACCAGACCGCTGTTGATGTCCACATTCTACAAGGTGAGCGACCGATGGTGGTCGACAATATGAGCCTGGGTCGCTTCCGGTTGGAGGGAATCCCACCTACGATGCGGGGCACTCCACAAATCGAAGTAACCTTCGATATCGACGCCAACGGTATCCTGAATGTGGCTGCTAATGACAAGGCCACGGGCAGGGTACAGAAAGTAACTGTCACTGCCTCAACCAACCTCAATAAGGATGAGATCGAGCGAAAAGTCCGTGAGGCGCGTGAACATGAGGCCGAGGATAAGCGTCAACGCGATCTCATTCAGGCACGGAATACCGCCGATAGTCTGGTTTATCAGACCGAAAAAACTCTGCGTGAGCTGCAGGATAAAGTCCCTACCGATGATCGTAGGAATATTGAGGCAAAAATAAATCAGCTGCGTGAAGCGATGAAGGGAGACGACACGAACCAGATAAACTCCTTCACCAACGATGTTCAAAATGCATTTTATGCGCTTAGCCAGCAGCTATATTCAGCTCAAGGGTCTGGTCAACCTGGAAACGGAAGCTCCGCAGGACCTTCGTCGGGTGGAAATGGGCATAACCCCAAGAAACCAGATGATGAAGGGGAAATCCTGGAAGGTGAATTTAGAGAAATGTAATCGCCCTCAACAGGCGAGTGGATGATCCACTCGCCTGTTTTTATTATTAACGCCTGTGATAGAATTATCTCAATTATGAAATCTAATCTCTCTCCACGGGTTGCTAATTTTTTACCTGCTGCCTTTTTCCTATTTATTATTGGCTGGGGAGGTTTAATACTCCTAATACTATCGTCCCTGCCAACCGTCGGACCACGCTGGTTATTCTATTTCCTTTCCGTACTGGCAATCACCGGAACTGCGCTGCCAATCACCGCATTTCTCAACCGTCGTTTCCCGAGCACTCCCCCTCCCACCTATTTTGTCGTTGTCAGGCAGGCCCTATGGTTCGCCGTCTATGTGTCCACCCTCATCTGGCTGCAGATGGGTCGGGTACTCAATCCTGCATTAGCTGTCCTACTAGCAATCGGTTTGGGCCTCATCGAGTTCCTGCTGAGGTTGAGTGAGAAAAGCCAGTGGAAGGGTTGAACATTGTATTATCATCCGCGGGATAATTGATCATTCTTCCTATGAGTAGTTTACGCGACTTGCCTTCCGTAGAAGAGCTGCTTGAACAGCCTGCGGCGAGACCATGGTTAGGTGAATTCGGTCGAGGCCTAACATTGGAAGCGCTGCGTTTCTCACTTAATCAAGCCCGGGCAGAGTTTTCCCAGCTCAATAGTGTTCCTTCTCGCGAGATCCTGTTGGATCATGCCTTTCAAGCGCTGCAGGCATGGACGGTGCCCTCCTTGCGACCTGTAATCAATGCTACTGGGGTGATACTACATACCAATTTGGGACGGGCGCCGCTTAGCAAGGCAGCAATCGAAGCTGTAAATGACGTCTCTGTGGGATATTCGAATCTTGAATACGACCTGCAATCCGGGAAAAGGGGCTCCCGGCTGGTTCATGCTGAATTGCTGCTCAAAAATCTAACCCATGCAGAAGCAGCTTTGGTGGTGAATAATAATGCTGCCGCTGTGCTCCTGGTTTTATCAGCGCTTGCACATCGACGCCGAGTGGTCATCTCGCGCACTCAGCTGGTTGAGATTGGGGGTGGTTTCCGCATCCCGGATGTCATGCAGCAATCAGGTGCCCGTCTGCATGAAGTCGGCACTACCAACCGTGTCCACCTGGCAGATTATGTAACCGCCATTGAAGAAGCTTCACCTGCTCTGATCCTGCATGCCCACCGCTCCAATTTTCGTATCACAGGGTTCACCAGCGAGCCTACGCTATCTGAGCTTGCTGAGGTTTCTCATATCGCCGGTATTCCACTCGTCGATGATTTAGGTTCAGGCGCTTTGGTGGATACGGGTTCTTTTGGGCTGGCGCATGAGCCTACGGTGTACGAATCATTATCAGCCGGGGCTGACCTGGTGTGCTTCTCCGGAGATAAACTCCTGGGAGGTCCTCAGGCCGGGATCATTATCGGTAAGGCAGATCTGATTGCCAAACTTAAAAAGCACCCGCTCGCCCGGGCGGTGCGCGCCGATAAACTTTGCCTGGCTGCCCTTTCAGCTACCTTGCTCCATTTTCTGAAGGATGAATCCTTGCGGGAGATACCCATCTGGCAAATGATTTCGGCCTCACCTGGCACCCTACAACGACGTGCAGAATCCTGGTCGAGCACATTGGGAGTGGGAGAGGTAATCCCCAGCCAATCTACGGTTGGTGGTGGTTCGCTGCCGGAGGAGACATTACCCACTTACGTCCTCGCCCTGACCGTCCGCTCGCCAAACCGATTTTTGGATCGCCTGCGCCAATGCCAACCTCCGGTGATCGGACGTCTGGAAGCTGATAAAGTAATTTTCGACCCACGCACAGTTCTTGTAGACCAGGACCATGAATTATTGGCTGCCATCCGTTCATCATTAAGAAATTTATAAAGAAGGATATCCCACTACATGAAATCTGACTTGGATGCGTTGATGCAAGAAAAGGAGCTGGATGCAATTCTGATCACCGGAGCTGCCCAACATAATCCCGCCATGGTTTATATGACCGGCGGCGGTCATGTAAGCAGCGCAGACTTGATCAAACGAAGAGGTCAACCACCTGTGCTGTTCTATAACCCTATGGAAAGGGATGAGGCCGCAAAGTCAGGATTGGTCACCAAAAACCTGATGGATTACAACTTCACTGAGCTGCTTAACCAAGCCAATGGCGATTATCAAAGGGCGATAGCCAAACGCTACCAGCTGATGCTCAGTGAGCTTGGAGCTGACAAGGGTAATATCGCATTATACGGACGGGCGGAAATTGGGACATATTATGCAATTTTCTCCGCGCTGCAAAGTGAGATGCCAGGATTACATCTTGTAGGTGAGATCAACAACTCGGTTCTGATGCTGGCGCGCATGACCAAGGACGAAACGGAGATCGATCGAATTCGCAAGATGGGTAAGGTAACGACCGAAGTCGTGGGGTTAGTGGCGGATTATATTACCTCACAAAGCGTCCGAGATGGCGTGATGATCAAGAATGATGGAGATCCGTTGACCATCCGGGATGTGAAACAGCGCATTAATCTGTGGTTATCCGAGCGTGGAGCGGAGAACCCTGAGGATACGATATTTGCCATTGGTCGCGATGCAGGTGTACCCCATTCATCGGGTAATCCTGACGACCTTCTCAAGCTCGGTCAGACCATCGTTTTTGATATCTACCCATGTGAAGCTGGGGGTGGATATTTTTATGATTTTACCCGTACCTGGTGCCTCGGTTATGCACCTGATGAAGTGATGTCCTTATACGAAACTGTCTTATCTGCATATAACCAGATGACCAGCCAGCTACAGGTTGGAAAACTGTTCAAAGAGTACCAGGATAGAGTATGTGATCTGTTTTCTGCCCAAGGTCATCCAACCATCAAAGAAGATCGCCAAACTCAGCAGGGGTATGTTCACAGCCTGGGTCATGGGATCGGGTTGAACGTCCATGAGCGCCCCTGGAGTGGGATTAACAGCGACGAGAAAGATTGCCTGGTTCCGGGTGTGGTTTTCACGCTTGAACCCGGGCTATATTATCCTGATAAAGGGATGGGCGTTCGCCTTGAGAACAGCCTTTGGGTGCGCCCAGACGGAAACATAGAAGTGCTGGCAGACTATCCGATGGATTTGGTCCTCCCGGTCAGAGGCGGATGATTAATAATCGTAATCCCCATAGATAGGTAAAGTGATGAAAATGCCAAAAGTCTCAGCCAAATCTGATGCCCCATTGAGTACACCATCCGCCCGGATCCTCGGGATTGAGACTTCGTGCGACGAAACGGCTGCCGCGGTGGTGGAAGATGGTCGCGTAATTCACTCAAGTGTGGTCGCCTCTCAAATTGACTTACATGCCCAATTCGGTGGGGTATTCCCTGAAGTAGCTTCCCGGCAGCATATCAAAACCATTTACCCTGTAATCGATCAGGCACTGCATGAGGCCCATCTGACGCTGAATGATCTGGATGCGATAGCTGTCACGCGTGGACCCGGCTTATCAGGGTCGCTAGTGGTGGGCATGAACGCAGCCAAGGGGATGGCTTTAGGCAGCGGTCTACCTCTCATCGGTGTCAGTCACCTAGAGGGACATCTATATTCCGCCTGGGTGTATAAACCCGATGATGAACCACCCAATCAGCCGGAGTTTCCCTTAATCGCCCTAATCGTTTCAGGCGGGCATACCGAGCTGGTCTTGATGAAAGACCATTTACAATACCAGCGTCTAGGTGCAACCCTTGACGATGCTGCAGGAGAGGCCTTTGATAAAGTCGCCCGCTTATTGGGTCTGGAATATCCAGGTGGTCCATCCATTCAGAACGCCTCGGTCGAAGGGAACCCAATTGCTTATAATTTCCCGCGCGCCTGGCTGGAGGACAGCTGGGATTTCTCCTTCAGCGGGTTGAAAACCGCCGTGATGCGGGAAGTGCGCCAGGGGAGCCAACAAAAACCCCTGCCTGTCGCTGACCTTGCCGCCAGTTTCCAGGCTGCAGTTGTGGATGTATTGGTCACTAAAACCATAAAAGCCGCCAAAGAATATGACGCCAAGAACATTGTCGTGGCAGGCGGTGTTTCTGCTAATCAGGTTTTACGCCACTCGATCCAGCAGCGTGCCACCTGCCCCTTGCATATTCCTCCTATATGGCTGTGCACGGATAATGCTGGCATGATCGCCGGGGCGGCATATTATAGGTTTGTGCGCAATCAACGCGACCCCCTGGATATGGACGTTTTACCTAATTGGCCTCTATCTGAGGTTCCGGCACCAGTATAGCTCATTTTATTTTCGATAAGT
>JBGPBQ010000011.1:0-30097 GCA_041481345.1 Anaerolineae bacterium | reverse complement strand
GATGTGTGGCTCCCATGGACGGTAGGTAACGTCAGTGCTGACGACTACCCCCGCTTGATGAGCCTGCCCGGCTATCACCGTGATCTGGATGTGGTCACCGTCACACCCGAGGGTGTCATTGCCTCCAATGTGAACGGCTGGATCGACCCGGTGAACCACATCGGTGATTTTGGTCCGGTCGGCGCTCGCCAGGAATACCGCCGGCAGGGGTTCACACGGCTGGCCCTGCTCGAGGGTCTGCGTCGGATGAAGGCGTATGGGATGGAAAGGGTGTGTATTTCGACCGGTGTGACGAATACGGCGGCCCGTAATCTCTATGAATCCATTGGCTTTAAGGTTGTGAACCAGTATCTGGATTACACAAAAACGGATTGAATCGGATCAGAACGAGAATCGGTAATGGGAATAGAATATGGTCAACTACGGCGGAGTTTAGAACGCAAAGAACCCCGAATAGTGGGCGAAAAACACGAACCACGCACATCCCGCCTGTTCCGCTTGACTCGGTCTGGTATTGGTGTATAGTATTCCTATAATTACTCACCACTTCACAAAAGATTTGCACATAATTTGAAGATAGTATATTTTACCCGCATGTGGATAAGTCCTATCTGGAAAAGTCGATTGATTTTAACTATCGCTTGTGTAAACCTCGTAGATGCGCAGGGGAGGAATCCCAAATGCCTCATTTCAAATCCCTACCCTCCGGTCAAAGAACGGACCGGACAGGTGCGCTGCTACAAATGTTAATCGTCAGCTGAGAGTAATTACGTATTCCTAACACCTGCACGATCTGATTTAAACCAGTTTGGGATACCGAATGTTTGTTTATTCATAGACATTCGAAGTCCGCTGGATCATCACTGTCATCGACCACCACTGCCAAAATCCCACTTATAACGATACCAGCGAAGCAATTCACTCACCACATTGCGAACAAAAGGAGAAGAACAGATGAAAAGCGCCACTATCAAGCGAACGAGCGATTGGCTTTGGTTTACGGTCCCGATTGGGCTTTTGCTTCTGGTTTCCGCCGGGGGCGGAATATTCCTCGGAAACCTTTACCGTGACAGTCCATCATTTGCAGCCCAAGCGGTAGGTCAAGACTATATCACGTTTTTCGTCGTGCTTCCCATAATGATTGTTAGTGCGATTCTTGCAGGTCGAGGTTCGCCACAAGCGCAGATAATCTGGTTTGGAGGATTGATCTACATAATTTATACCTACGTGGTGGCTGCCTTCGATGTGAAATTCAATCCGCTCTTTCTGGTATATGTGGCTTTGCTGGGATGTTCAATTTATGCATTAATTCTTGGTCTGCTGAGCGTCGATCTGGACCGAATCAAGTCATATTTCACGCAGAAAACGCCCATTAATGTGGTTAGCATTTATCTCATCGTTCTGGCAGTTTTATTCTATTTCTTGTGGCTGAGCGAAATCGTCCCCGCCATTTTCGCGGGGAAAGTTCCACAGAGCATCCTGGATAATGGAACGCCGACCAATGCGGTGCATGTATTGGATATGGCCTGGATATTACCTGCGATCATTATCACTGCAGTCAGCCTGAGGCGCAAACAAGCCTGGGGGTATACACTTGCGGGAGCACTTCTCTCATATATGGTGCTATTGATATTAGCGATTTTGGGCATGGTGATGGAGATGGCTCGGGAAGGTGTTCCGATTGTAATTCCCCAGGTGGTGATATTTGGATCGTTATTGGCGATCAGCCTTGGAATGTGCATCTGGTATCTGAAAGGCTTGGAGTATCCTTCGCTCTAATCCAAACAATCACCAACTGATTGGAGAACCTGACTTGATCATAATTCTGGCACTCATTATTTTCCTGGGGCAGGCGATCGAGGCGATGATTTCGAAAAGTTTGGATGGATCGGGGTCCTATTAACTACTGGTTTGTTTGTTACATCCTGCTCGGTCGATTGCACACCCCTGGAGAAGGGTATGTTATTATTTACACAGCACCTGTTCCCCGATTACCATGCCTGGAGGACCCAACTTGGATGCCTATTCAATGACCTACGAAGTCCGCTGGACCGACATCGATGCCAACCGGCACGTGCGCTACTCCGCCTACATCGATGCCGCGGCTGAGCTGCGCTACCGCTTCTTCACCGACCACAACCTTTCGCCTGAAGCATTCGATAAATTAGGGGTGGGTCCGGTCTATACCTCCCTCACCGCCAACTTCTTCCGTGAGGTGCGCCTGGGTGAGACTCTCACCATCACCTACCTACTTACCGGTCTCTCCCCCCAGGGAGTGCGCTGGAAGGTGCAGCACGACTTCCTCAAAGCCAATGGCAAGAGGGCGGTAACGGTTTCTCTGGAAGGCACCATCCTCAACCTCACCACCCGCCAGCCCACTGAACCTACCCCCGAGATCATGGCTGTCTTCCAGCTGGTGCCGCGCAGCCCCAACTTCGAAGTCTTATCCGAGAGTCGTTGGTTCAAAAACCCGACTATTGGCACCTAATAGGTAGTGAATTATATGTCATCTGTATACACATATTTGCAGTCTGACACTTTAATCCCTAACTACCTGACACCAAATTACCTGATACCTGATTACCTTATCCTAGATAATCTATGCCTAGTATTCAAGCCTCAGCACTAAAATTTTGGGTCAAGCGACAGCATTTGTTCGGATCCGGTGAATATGACCCGCAGGTTCAGCGCATTCGTATGGAAAAAGCCTCGAGCCTGATGATACTCCACCGCAACGTCCAGGTCGTGCCCGTCCATGCTGACTCCGTGCCAGCTGAGTGGCTGATCCCCAAGGATTCACTTGCTGATTGTGCCCTGTTGTATTTTCATGGAGGTGCCTGGTTCATGGGTTCAACCGCCACCCATCGCGGCTTGGTGTCCTATCTTGCCTATGAGAGTGGGGTCCGCGCTCTATCGATTAACTATCGCCTGGCGCCCGAAAACCCCTTCCCCGCCGGGTTGGAAGACTGCATCGCCTCTTATGAATGGTTGCTTGAAAGCGGGATCTCTCCTCAAAAAATTGTCGTGGCGGGTGATTCTGCCGGCGGGAACCTCACCCTGGCGTTGCTCGTTGCCCTGCGTGATGCTGATAAACCCCTGCCGGCTGGTGCGGTTGCCCTGTCTCCTGTCACCGACCTTGCCCTTACCGGAGAGAGCCTGATAACACGCGCCCATCTCGACCCGATCCTCTCAAATATCGGTTCCAATAGCATCATTCCCGACTATATCACTGCATACGATCCACATCACCCTTATATCTCACCTCTGTATGCTGACCTGCGTGGGTTGCCCCCGATATTGATCCATGTTGGCGATCATGAGACGCTCCTGGATGACGCTCTCCGGTTTGGTGAGTGCGCCCGGGCAGCTGGCGTGGACGTCCAAACCGTGGTCTGGCCGGAGATGTTCCACGTTTTTCAAATCTTTGTGCCCCTTCTACCAGAAGCCCGGCAGGCGATAGCTCAAATCGCCACCTTCATAAGGTCGCACCTGGAAACTAATCTGTCATTATGAGTATTGCTTGAACTTCGCAATAGAACAATATATAACTATGTCATAAGGAGCAGAATATAGCTAATTTCAATCTTGCCCATAAAATAGTTCTTGATGATCTGCTGTTGACTCATCCGTTGGTGCATCCCGGGAAAATGTTCGGCTTCCCCGCTTATTATGTAGGCAAGAAGCTGTGCATGTGCCTGTTCGAGCAGGGCGTGGGGATTAAAGTGCCAGCCGATACAGCTGCCCGGCTGTTGGAAAGCGACCCTAACGTGAGCCCGTTCATGCCCCTGGGCAAGCCAAAGATGCGTGAATGGATCCAGATCAACCTGAATCGCTCGGAGGAGTATGCTCATTATATGCCGGTGTTTGAAGAATCAATCCGCTACGTGCACAGCCAGCAGGTCAAGGGCGACTCGTGAGAACGATGGTCAAGATACAGAGAAAAGAGTGAACCTATGACACCCTCAGACAGCCTCATTCCCCAACCCGGTCACTACATCCGGGTGAATGGCATTGATATGTACTATGAGGAATTCGGTGAGGGCAAGCCGCTCATCCTCTTACATGGCGGTACGAGCACTTTTCAAACCTGGCAGCCCTTTCTGCCCATCTTTATGCCCCATTTCAGGGTGATCACCCCCGACAGCCGCGCTCACGGGCGGTCGAACAATCCGTCAGGCGCGCTCAGTTACCGCCTGATGGCTGATGATATGGCGGTATTCATCCAGGCTCTCAACCTGGATCAACCGTTGGTCTTCGGATACAGCGATGGTGGCCAGATCGCCCTGGAGCTGGGAATGCACTACCCCGGCTTGGCGGGAGTGTTGGTCATTGGGGCTGCCTGGTATAAGTTTTCACCGACCTACCTCAACACCATGAAGGCGGTCGGATTTGAAGGACCGGGTGAGGTAAATATCAAGCGTATTCAGAGGGAATCTCCCGAGTGGGTGGAGGAGATGAAACGCGATCATGTTTCTTCCGGTGACCCGGATTACTGGCAGACATTGCTCAAGCAGATCTCTGTCATGTGGTGGACCCCATTGGACTATACCGCGCAGGATTTCCAGAAGATCACAACTCCAACCCTGGTGATGTTGGGTGACAGGGACGGTATCGTCGAGCTTCAACAGGCAGTTGATGAATACCAGCTCATTTCGAATGCTGAATTATTCATCATTCCGCAAGCGGACCACTTCACGGCTGAGCGCGAATTAAATATGCGCATAGTCCTTGACTTTCTTCTGCGCCACACTGGTAGGTCGGATTGAGCAATACGTTTTTCCCCTCCGAAACCCAACGGTCATGATGTGTCTCTCATGTGAAATCCATCATAAAATTAATTCGACCGCTCACATATCTACGATCAATGAAAAGGTGACTAATGACAATTGTTATCGATGATGCCCCTGCTATCTCTGGATTGAGTTTTCGTCATTTTCAGGGTGAGACCGACTATGCTCAGCTCGCTGCCGTTTTGACCGCCAGTGAAGTCGCGGATAAATCGGAACGTGCGGTGACTGCTGATGATCTTGCCAAAGCCTTTCAGCAGCTCAGCAACTGTGACCCATATAAAAATCTGATCATTGCAGAGGTCGCCGGGAGGGTGGTAGGCTATTCCCGCGGTTGGTGGGAAGATGGGATCTCCACACAGCGGGTGTACGTCCATAACGGTTTCCTCGTCCCCGAGTGGAGACGTAAAGGGATCGGGCGCTGCATGTTGGTTTGGATGGAACAGCGCTTTCGAGAGATAGCCAGTACCCATCCAGTGGAGCTGGAAAAAATATTCCAGGTCAATGCCACCCAGTTCCAGGTTGGTACTGCTGCCATGCTGGAGCATTCAGGTTATCAGCCGGTGCGGTATTACTACCTTATGGTCCGCCCAAACCTTGATGACATACTTGGAAATCCATTACCTGAGGGGTTGGAGATCCGCCCGGTCACCTCTGGGCATTACCGTCAGATATGGCAGCTGGTTGTTGAGACCAGCCAGGAAGAATGGGGGCATCAACCGTTCACCGAAGAAGATTATCAGGAATGGCTGGTAAGTCCAGAATTTCAGCCTGACCTCTGGCAGGTGGCATGGGACGTCAACACGGACCAGGTAGTCGGTGAGGTATTGACGTTTATTCACCATTCTGAGAATAAACAATTCAACCGCAAGCGGGGATATACCGAAAATATCGGTGTCGCTCGTTCTTGGCGCCACCATGGGGTAGCCGGTGGATTAATTTGTCGTAGCCTCCTGGCCCAAAAAGCTGCCGGTATGACCGAATCGGCTTTGGTGGTAGACACCGATAATCCAAGTGGTGCTACTCACCTATATGAAACCTGTGGTTTTCAAATCATCAAACGGGATACTCTCTATCGTAAACCCATAGTATCGATATGATTGCTTGTTATGAATGAATATTTTTGGAAGTTGAGGAAATGAAACTATGAAACGATATCCATCGATAAGTTTTGTTTCAGGTTTAATTGCTGTTCTGGGTTATTTATTTTTTACCATTATCGCTTATAGCCAGTACCCATTGCCGTTCTCCCCAACGACGAATTGGTTAAGTGATCTTGGTAATGTCGATCTCAATCCAGACGGAGCCATTTTTTACAATATTGGAATCATTCTGACCGCATTGATGTTGCTGGTGTTCTTTCTGGGTCTATCTGCCTGGAAAATATCAGAAAATCGAGTCCAGCGCGTCATGTTGAGTCTGGCACAGGTTTTTGGAGTCACCGGTGCATTGTGCATGATGATGAGCGCAATATTCCCAATCAATAATTTTAAAATTCACTCGCTCCTGTCTACATCTTTATATATCTCGCTATCAACCGGTTTTATTTTTTCGGTTGCAGCGCTCAGGTACCATAAAAGTATTCCCGTATGGCTGCTAATTCTTGGGATTTCAACCGCTCCGCTGGTTATTCTAACGAAATTCATCCCGACTATGTACGTACTTGAATGGATCATTGTTTTAATATTCCTTGTATATGTGAGCGTGGTAGGGTATGAAACGCAAAAGGTGCATACCAAAATTATGCCAATAACAGCCAGGAACTAGTGCCCTCAGGAATCTGCCATCTTTCCGCTACCCGTCCTGCCCCTGTTTCTGGTCGGCTGTGCTTCCCTGCGCTTGCGTCACATGGGCTGGCGTGATGTCGGATTAAAACGCCCTGATAATTGGCTGCCGACTATTGGGCTCGCCCTGCTAATCGGCATTGGCTACCAGGTTCTGGATACTGTAGCTATCTCCCCTTTACTTCAATCCCTGACGGGTCAATCGATCGACCTCTCCCAGTTTAGCTTCCTCAAAGGCAGCCTGCCCGCTCTGTTGCTCTTTCTCGTCATCACCTGGACGGAAGCTGCCTTCATCGATAGGATGTTCTTCCGCGGCTACTTTTTCAACCGCCTCACCGACTTCACTGAGAGTAAGCGCACCGGCGTCATCATTGCCTTGGTTGTGAGCACACTCATCTTCGGAGCCGCCCACGCCTACCAGGGCATCACAGGAGTGGTGGATACCTTTCTGGCCGGGTTGGTGCTTGGATTGCTTTATCTATTCGCCAGGCGCAACTTGTGGCTGCCCATCCTTACCCATGGGATTATCAATACTCTCGGCTTTCTGATCCTCTTCGCTGGCCTGTTTGGTTCTTAACCAATCCATGCTCTGGAAACTACCTCGTAATTCTGGTGATATGATTCCCATTATCCTGATCGCTTTACTATATACGAGGTCCCATGCGCAGTGAAAGTGAAATGCTCGACTTGATCCTCAACACCGCCCGCCGCGTTGAGCGTGTGCGTGCCGTCATCATGAATGGCTCTCGCGTCAACCCTAACGCTCCTAAGGATTTCTTCCAGGATTATGACGTTATCTACGTGGTCACCGAGAAGGAATCCTTCCTGGCCGACCCTTCCTGGATTAAAATCTTCGGTGATCTGATGATCCTGCAGCTGCCGGACGATATGTCAGACCCGCCGGGGGAAGGCAAGGATCACTATGCTTATCTGATGCAGTTCGCTGATGGTAACCGCATCGACCTATCCCTGATTCCGGTAAGCAAGCTGGACGCGTTGGAACAGGATAGCCTCACCCTGACCCTCCTGGATAAGGATGGCATTCTACCCTCGTTTCCTCCACCGGACGATTCGGGTTATCTGCCAACACCCCTCACCGCCAAAGCCTTTTTCGACTGTACCAACGAGTTCTGGTGGGTTTCTCCCTACGTTGCCAAGGGTTTATGGCGCTATGAGCTCCCCTATGCCAAACAGATGCTCGATCTGTACGTTCGTGAGCAGCTAATGAAAATGCTGGACTGGTACGTTGGGGTGCGCACCGGTTTCCAAAAATCGCCCGGAAAGTGTGGAAAGTATCTCGAAAAGTTACTCGAGCCTGAATTATGGCAGGTGTTACTCCGCACTTATTCAGACGGCGATTACGACCACACCTGGGGTGCCCTGCTCACCATGGGTGATCTTTTCCGCCGTATCTCTATCCCGGTGGCGGACTATTTCGGCTTCACCTATCCTTTTGGCGATGACCAGCGGGTGACCGCTCACCTCCGTCATGTGCGCACCCTCCCCCGTGACGCTAACGAGATGTATTGATCTCCGTGGAATTGTGCTTATCCTCGCTTGATCAATAATGGAAGGAGCTGACCCAGTGGACAATATGAACCAAATCGAATCTATCCTCCATCAGCATGGCTACGAAGATTATCAATGGCTTGATCCTCATGAAATTGTCGTATCCCAATGGGTGCGAATGAAATGCGAGTTTGGTTGCCCCAGCTACGGCAGGCAGGCCTCCTGCCCACCCAATAATCCAACCGTTGAGGAATGCCAGCGTTTCTTCAACGAATACCACCGGGCCCTCGTGCTGCACTTCCAAAAAGTTGCGCCCGAAAAGGCGGAACGGAAAGCCTGGAGTGCCCGCACCAACCTGAAACTGGTTAACATGGAGCGGGATGTCTTCATCACAGGGTATCCCAAAGCATTTCTACTATTCATGGACTGCTGCGAGATATGCGCTGAGTGCGTTCCCGACCGCGCCAGCTGTAAGGAACCCAAACTGTCCCGCCCCTCACCCGAGGGTATGGCTGTAGATGTGTTCTCCACCGTGCGCAAGCTGGGATATCCCATTAATGTACTAACCGATCCCACCCAGATGATGAACCGCTACGCCTTTCTGCTGGTAGATTAATCTCCATCGCCAGTGGAAATCGTATGTTACGGCTAGCCGGTCTGTTCTCTTCCCGTATTGAACGTTGTTCTCTCCCACCGGCAATCCAACTGGGCCTTATATTTTCGTTGGATAATCCCTATGCGACCCATCGCATAATGGCTTGATCTGTGTATGCCCGCAGTTGCACAGCGTCACCCTGTTCCTGATCTCAAACGGTTGTCCATCTGATCTCAGGATCGGGATTCCCCCTGTCACCCACAGTGGACCTTGGATTGCGCCCTCCGAGGTGATCTCGGTGGTCACAGCGATTTGCTGTGGCAGGTCAGCTTCGATATCCGCTTCACCTTCCCTGAGCGCATAAGTCAGCGCACCAGATGGGCAGTGCTCCACCATGGCTATTGCCAGTGCTCGTACCTGGGTATCGTCGGTACGGGTCGCCATCTCAGCGATGCTCGTCATGCGGTTGGCACAGAAACCTGCGCTTGTGCATAGGTACATATCCATCCGGATGACGATATTTTTGCTGCCTGGATAAGTTTCCTGCCGTTCAGCTGTCGTGTCGATGGGCGCCGTTTCCGTGCCATCGAAATTGATTTGCCGATGTGTACGGTCGCAAAATGGTTTGTTATTCGATTGCCCACAGCGGCACAGATAATAAGGCTCTTCAGTTAATATATCCCCATCTTTTTTCCAGGTCAGCGGCTCACCGAATTCCGAGACCACCTGGGTCTTGTGCACCAGTGGGATTTTACCGCTGACGATATAAGCTCCATCGAAGCGAATTTCAATCTTTTTGAGGTTATCCGGATTATCCTTTAGCTCCATACCCGTACTCCTTGGAAATGATTCTGTTATTATACCCACGAAAACCTCGGCTTTGGCGAACGAGATAGATTAGACCAAAACATCAAATCTTATCCAAAACTCAGGATTTTTCTTCACCAACTTCATCACCACATACTAGATACGATTTTATTTATTGTGCTAGATGGAGAAAGGTTCCTGATGTTCATATAAACTTTCGTCTATAAGGCACACAACTGTTCTTATACTGGCGCGCAACCATACTCGCCAAGTATGAATTTATACAATTCCATTCATGTAGATCCTTCTTGATAATCCTCTACAAATAATTGAATAAATTTCTTATCAATTATTAAAACTCTACTGCTTGACTCTCACCCTGGATTGGTCTATCATGAAACCATATAGGGGTGCTGCTGAAGAAACATCTCATCATTTATATTCCATCTGTTACGGTGCTCGTGCTGTTGGCTGTTTTGCTCGTAATCAGCAATCGCCAAACATCCGCTTAGTGGACTAGGCTCGACCAGTATCTGACCTTCCCACACTACGCTGGCGGGCCGTCTTATCGGATGGTCACCGCCGTGCAGGCTACTCAACCGTCAAACTTTACTCCCTCCATGACCGTGGAGTCTTGTAGCGATCGCGCTATTTTTACGACCACGTACACCGATGGGCAGTATTTATCCAGAGTTGATCCTATACTCTACCCACCCGACCAGGTGTGGTGTGTCCTGCTAAAGGATGACAGGCAGCAGCAGCTTGTCTTTGTTGGCCTGCATAACGGCTTCTACCAGACCGATTGGATCGTCCGCATCCCTCCAGACCCTTGGGGCAGCTCCGCCCTTCAATCCATCCTTTCCACCATCGGATGTTCCCTGGATTAGAACTATAATCTATTTCTGATGATGGGTTGTTCATCAGCGTATAAATTGGAACATTCCAACGTGGTTTCACGTCTCCACCTTGATTAGCGTAGCTGGGTCCATGCCTTCCCTAAAATTCCGTTCCCTTCTGATACTCTTTTTCACCCTTATTTTAGTGGGGTTTGCTGTCTCGTTTAACTTCCCCAATTCTGTGCGCGCCGATGTAGGTGTGCATCCCATCCTACCCGGCGGCAGCAGCATTGAACCGCAGGTCGATACCCTCGTTCAGATGGCAACAGAAGTTATCACCATGGATGTGCGCAAAGCTACCCAGGCTGATAATGCTGCCATCCAACTAAACCCTAAAGCCTATGGGCTCCAGCTTCACGACGTTTGGTACCCGGTAGTGGCACAGGTCCAGGCAGATTTCACCATGCGCAACCCCACCACCAACACTATCGATCTCACAACCTGGTTCCCCCTAGCTTCCGCTTTGGAAAGTGTCAATTGGGAGCTCAATCCAGATGAGATTGTGCCGCGCATCGCCAGCTTTAAGGTAGCAGTGGATGGCACTCCAATTGAATATACGACCACGGTGCAGCCCAACCCCGAAGGCACCGATAAACCTCCCCTGCCCTGGGCAAGCTTCGCGGTCAGCTTCTCGCCTGGAAAGGACACAAAAATCCATATAAGTTACCTGCTACCGCTGACCCAGGCCGTCAAAAGCAGCGAGCTGGCACTGTATTATATCTTTCAGACTGGTGCGAGTTGGTCCGGTCCGATTGGGCACGCTGAGCTAGTCCTGAACTTGCCATACCCTGCATCGATCGAGACGTTGGCGCGCATTCCTTCCTCTGGCCTGGGTTTGCCATATTCGATGTCTGATCCACGTGCCGTCATTCCATTCGATGGTGTGACCGACGGAAACCGAGCGCACTGGACTTGGATAGATTTTGAGCCAAAACAACAGGATGATTTTTCCATTTGGCTGATGGATCCAGATAAGTGGCAGGACCTGGAGAACGCCCGGTCTTCCGCACAGGCGAATCCGCTGAACGGTCAGGTCTGGTTGATCCTGGCGAATAGATATCGCAACCTATCGGTTAGGGATTACGATTTTCCATCTATTTTTAGTGAGAGTTATCTGCCCCTTGGTCTTGAAGCATACCAAAAAGCCTCTGAATTGCTCCCCGATCACCCCGCCCCTCATATCGGCTCGGCATTACTAGCCTTGGCACCGTATATGAGAAGTACCAACGCACCTTTGGATATGATGCGATATGTCCAGGATGAGCTGCATGTTGCCAGGGATTTGGAAATAGCATATCCTGAGTTGGTAAATGAAGGCAATCTCTCAACCGGGTTGTTAGAAGATGCCCTCAGCATATACTTTGGCAATGTCACCGCCACCGCTGAAATTGGCCTCAGCAGCACCGCTTGGGCCTATCAGACCGAAGTTTCTGCTCTGAGTTTGCCAATTTCTCTCACGCCAACCCCACAATCCAGCATTACCCCCACGGTCACGCCATCCCCATCGTCCAAACCTTTCTCACCCACCCCCGTCTCATCTGCTATCGCAGAACCCGGCATAATCTCGGGCAGTGGGCAATCTCTCCTTATCCTTTCAATCGTTGGTATTGGCGTTCTGATTATCGCTGGTTATTGGGTACTAAAAAGAGCATCAGGGAAATCCTAGATACTATTCTTACCATTGCAATAGTCGATTTTTGTGGGGGCGGCTCGTGAGCCGCCCCCACTTTTTTTTATATCATTTCCTCAGATCCGCCAACCGCTCTTCCACCGCCTGGACTTCCAACTTTAGCTCACTCAGATAGTCCTCCAGCTCGGCGATTTGTTCGGTTTTCGTCTGGTAACGCCGCTCGAAATGCCCGCCGTGATTATGGCAATCACAGCTACAGCCGCCTTCGTATTCCGAATCACAACCACATTCTTTACACATTTTATTTTCTCCCAATTTTGAATATTTATATAAACGCTATATTATATTCGTATTCTCCCGGTATGATTTTATCAATTCGTCGGCAATCGCCATTTCTATTGGCAAATATCAGCTTTTTGTTCACCGATGCTCCAAGCTCGTTTGTTTTGTGTATTTGCGTTTTTCGCCCTTCTTTATTGCTATTTTGGTGTTCTGTTTTCGCCTTTTCGTGTTCCCAACTTTACGCACGCTTTCTCCTCCCTCAAATTGCTCTGGATTTGGGGGAGGCGGGAGGGGGTGAGTTTAATCGTCTTTTTCTTGTTCTTCCCTGTCTCCGATATCTTCTCATCGAAAGATATTAGGTTAGGACCATCCGGTTTGTTCTGCTCTCAGATGAGTGTGGTGGTTTTACGCACGAAACCCAACAAATTTACTGGATATAATTGTGCTTAGTTTATCCCTGGCAGAGGAGGTGTTCCCAACATGAGCCCAATCCGCATGGAACGCGTGGAATCAGGGGTACGCCTTATGATCGCATTCACTGAAGCGTTCAACCGTCATGACGTCAATGCCATGCAAGAGCTGCTAAGCGACAACGCTGTATTCGAAAACGCTGCGCCAGCCCCTGATGGTACGGTTTTTCAGGGAAAGAATGCCATTGCTCAGTTCTATCAGGAGTTCTTCACCCATTCACCCGATGCGACCATTAAAATCGAAGACACATTTGGCTATGGACTCCGCTGCATCATGCTCTGGCGATGCACCTGGACGGATGCGGCTGGCAATAAGCACCATCTACGCGGCTTGGATATCTACCGAGTCCAGGATGGCGCCATCCACGAAAAATTGTCTTACGTTAAGGGATAACAACAGACCCCTTGCTCTTCTATCAATTACTTCTTACTCTCAACCGGGATGGTTATGCTGATAGTGCTGCCGGCCCGCAGTTGACTGCTCACCGACAGCGTCCCCCCGTGAGCTTCAACGATTTGTTTGGCTGTATACAACCCCAGGCCCATTCCAAATGTGTTCTGGTTGAGAGGGTGTTCCACCTGATAGTACTTTTCGAATATCCTCTCGCTGTCTTCCAACGTGATCCCGCTGCCTTCATCAATCACATTGATGAGGATCTTGCCGTTCATCGCCTTCCCTGTTACCAAAACCGTTCCATCTTTGTCCGAGAAGTTGATTGCATTCTGCACCAATTTGACCAGCACCCGCCTCATGCGAGCTGCATCGGCGCTGGCAATCAGCGGTATTTCCATCGGAGCAGAGAGCAGCGAGACCCTCCTGGCAGCCGCTTGTCCCTTGAATGATCCCAATACCTCGCTGATCATCTTCCCCAGGTCCACCTGCTCCCGGTTCAGCGTCAATCGTTCGCTCTCTAAAAGTGAAAAATCCAACAGCTCGTCCACCATATCCAGCACACTGCTGGCGTCTTTGGACGTCCGCTTGAACGCAACTTCCTGCCCCTCACCACCGGCTAACCTTCCGTTGTGGAGCTGCTCCAAACCATCCATCACGCTCACTATCGGGGCGCGCAGCTCATGGGCTACGCTGGAGAGGAATTCCTTTTCCAGCATCACCACCTGCTTCTCCGCGTCTATGACTTTTTTGCGTTCGGTAATATCGCGCGTGATGCAGATAAACCCTACCGGCATCCCAGACGTGTTGCCTTGCACGGCTGTGCTGATCTCCGCTGGGAACGTGCTTCCGTCACGCCGCAGCAACGTATACTCACCATTGGTGACCCTGCCCTCATTGAGCGTCCTGCGGATATTCGCTGCTGCCGGCTGGCGGTCTCCTGGTGCGACTAATTTGAAGAAATTGACCCCCAGCATCGCTTCTGGGCTGGCATAGCCATGCAGCCGAGCCGCTTGCTGGTTACACAATAATAGCTTCCCCTCTAGGTCGGCCAGACTAATCCCGTTGGGAGAAGTTTCCACCAGCGTCCTGTAACGTGCTTCACTTGCTCGTAGCACTGCCTCCACCTGCTTACGCTCGATGGCATACCGCACCACCCGCATCACCAATGGACCACTGATATCTCCCTTTACCAGGTAATCCTGTGCACCTCGCCTGACTGCTTCGACGGTGATGGCATCGTCGACCAGACCACTCAGCACTACCACCGGCAGTTTAGGGAACCTTTTGATCGTCGTATTAAGCGTATCCAACCCGCGGCTATCAGGCAGGTTGAGGTCGAGTAGAATTACATCATAACTCTGCGCACTCAGCTGGATCAAACCTTTTGATAGGCGGTCGGTGTAGTCCAATTTGATCTTCCCCAGCCCGATTTCCGCCAGGGAATCTTTCAACAGCAGGATGTCATCGGGGTCGTCTTCGATGAGGAGGGCACGGATCTGGTTTGAGCTCATTTAGATCCTCCCTCTATTCTTTCATCCGCGACATACCTGGCCACCTGGTTGCATCCCTTGTGTTTCGCTTGGTATAGCGCCTGGTCTGCCAAATCGATCAGTATATCACCAGCTTCGGCAGCATCCGGATAGCCTGCCACGCCAATGCTGATCGTGATCTCAATAGGCTCGAGCGCTCCGTTTTCGTTGGTTACCTGGATTGATACACTCTCTACCAACTTGCGTATTCGTTCTGCACCAATCCAGCCTTGTGGGGCGGGTGTCTCAGGCAACACAATGATGAATTCATCACCTCCGTAGCGGGCAGGGAGGTCGCAGCCGCGCGAATTATTGAGTAGCACGCGTGCCACTTCTTGGAGAATTTCATCACCCACGCGGTGACCAAACCGGTCGTTGATTTCCTTGAAATGGTCGATATCCATCATCAAGAGGGAAAATGCGTGGTCATAGCGTTGGCTCTTAATGATCTCATAGTCCAGAAATCGGTGCAGCTCCCGCCGGTTGTACAGTCCGGTGAGTGCATCCCGCACCGCCAGCTCACGGATTTGCTTCAATAAGCGGTTCCGCTCCAGTGCATAGCGGATCGATCTTTCCAGCAGCTGCCCATCCAGCTTGCCCTTCACCAGGTAATCCATCGCCCCGGCCCTCAGTGCGGCTTGATCTATTTTCCGGTCAGACTGACCTGTGACCATGATCAGTGGTGCCTGGCAGCCCGCCTGTATGGCTTCTTTCAGCAGGTCCAGCCCAGAATAAGCTCCTAGGTAATGGTCAATCAGGTAGACGTCATGGTCTGCCCGCTCGATATCCTTCAAACCCGCCTGGTATGTCGTTACCCAATCCAGTTCGAAAGCCGAATGGTTGTCCTGTTCCATAAGGCAACCCCGCAAGATGTGGTAATCGTCTTCGTCATCTTCGATGAGCAGGATACGGATGAGATTTAAATGAGGTTCCATGGAATGATCAGGCCTCCGGCAATGCTAACCGTTGATTGGAGTAAACAATCCCATCATGATATTGATTCTCATTTATAGTGTTTCATTCGGATGAGGTGATCGGGGATGGATGATCCTAACGCTATTGAACCGCTCACCATTCGCCAGTTCCACCACTTCAAACCAATATTGGTTCAACCCTTTCACCACTTCAACCAGCCCCTGGAACGTCTCCGGTTTAATAATAAAGCCGGCTCCTCCGTGATTATAGGTGGACAGAATATCCTCATCTGAGCTCGAAGCCGTCAGCACTACCACCGGGATGCTGCGTAGGTTCGGGTCAGCCTTGATCTCTGCCAGCGACTGGCGCCCGTCCTTATGAGGCATGTTCAGGTCAAGTAAGATCAGGTCGGGTCTTGGAGCCTGTCCTGGCGTAGCATAATCGCCCTGCCGGTGCAGGTATTGCAGTAAATCGTTGCCATCCTTGACGAATAGCAGGGTATTATCCTGACCGCTCTCCAGGAAGGCATCCTGGACTAAAACCCGGTCGTCGGGGTCATCCTCTGCCGTGAGAATGGTGATGGATGGGATCTGGTTGATCATAAGATTATGCTTTTTCCTTTACCGGTAGGCGTACAATCTGTACCCAATATTGTCCCAACCCTCTGATCGCTTCAACTAGCCCATCGAAGGTTACGGGTTTGGTAATATAGCTGGCAGCGCCGATATCGTAGCTGCGCATGATGTCTTCCTCCGCTTTGGAGGTGGTGAGCACTACCACCGGGATGTACCTGAGCAGAGGATCACTTTTGATTTCCGCTAGAGCTTCACGTCCGTCTTTGCGCGGCATATTCAAGTCCAACAGGATCAGGTCCGGCACTGGAGCGTCAGCAGGGTTTGAAAATTTGCCCTCCCAGCGCAGGTAATCCAGTAGATCGACGCCATCTTCAACGAAATAGATGCTATTGGAGACCAGGCTCTCTTGAAAAGCTTCCTTGATCAACAATCGATCGTCTGGGTCATCATCCGCCATCAGAAATATGACCGGTTTTAGGTTTTTATCCATATATAGTCTCTCCATTAGATTGGTGAACAGGTAGGGTAATTATAAATGTAGATCCCTTTCCAGGTGCACTTGAAGCGGTGATCTCTCCGCTGTGCCTCTCGACGATCCGGCGGCAGATTGCCAGTCCCATACCGCTGCCCTCGTATTCCTGGCGGCTGTGTAGGCGTTGGAACGGTTTGAAAATGCGGTCGAGGTACTGCATATCAAAACCGATACCGTTATCCTTCACCGTCAGTTTGCATTTGTCGTCAGAAGTGCCAGCTGTAACTTTAATGACGGGTGGATGGTCTTCTCGGTTGAATTTCAAGCCATTATTGATCAGGTTCTGCAGCAGTTGGTACATTTGGGTCGGGTCAGCCTCAATCATCGGTAGTTTGCTGAATTCTACTCTACCCTGGGTGCGGTCGATCTGATTCTCCAGGTTGGAAACAACTTCTTCGATGACCTCGTTCAGGTCAACCATGGCAAAAGGTTGGGCGCGTGTGGAAACGCGTGAGAAGGCAAGCAGATCATTGATCAGTGTCTGCATCCTCTGACTTGCATCCCGCATCCGTTTCAGGTAATCCCGCCCTGTTTCATCCAGCACATCTCCGTATTTATTAACCAATCGGTCGCCGAAAGCCAACACCTTGCGCAGCGGTTCCTGGAGATCATGAGATGCAATATACGCAAATTCCTGCAAGTCGCGGTTGCTCTGCTCAAGCTTCGATGCGTAGCGTTGCAAGTCTATCTCGGCTTGTTTGGATGTGGATATGTCATCAACGGATAGAAGCAGGTGAGGTTCTCCATTGGAGATGAAAGGAGTGAATCTGCAATCTACCCAGATCCGTTTACCAAGATTATTGGGTGTCTCGTATTCCTTGCGGGTTTCCTGACCACTGGCAGTTGCTTCTCGGGCCGATTCCAGCAGACCAGATTCCTTCCAGGCTTCAATTTCGTTGTAATTCTCTCCCAGCAGTTGTTCGCAGGTTGTCCCCAGGATCTTGGCAAGTGAATCGTTGGCTAAAATGCACTTACCGCTAGAATCATATGTGGTGATCCCAAGGCTGGATGAATTGATCAGGGTTTTGATATATTCAAGCGCATCGTTGATCCGCTGTTGGTCAAGCTTACGCTCGATCGCCGAAGCTACTTGGGTGGAGACAAATTTCATCAGGTCGAACTGTTCCTGGTTGTACACCACACCCACAGTATAGCTCTGTGTCACCATCACTCCGATCCCCCGTTCACTCAGGATCAGTGGCACGCCGATCCAATCCACTGAATCCGTACCCACAACATCGGCTTCCCCTTGTAACACCAACTGCGTGAAAACCTCCCCCGTTGCCCACAGCGGTTCTTTAGTGCGCAGTACATACTCGGTCAAACCGTGCTCAGGTTTAGCTGGCAACGGTGGCGCATCATACTGGTCCATGTAATAGGGGTAGCTGATCAGGTCGTTGACCGGGTCATACAGGGCAATGTAGAAATTCGGCACTGGCATTAGCTCACCCAGGATGCCGTGAATAGATTTGAACATTTCATCCAGGCTGTTGGTTGTAACAACAGCATGCGATATCCGATAGATTGCTTGTTGGACCTGTTCGGAATGCTTGCGGGCAGTGATATCTACCATCACCCCCTGCCAGAACAAGGGTTTACCTTTCCGATCACGTACCAGCCGGGTCTCATCGCTGAACCAGATGATTCTTCCATCTCTAGTTTTGATCCTGTATTCTGATATGGAGGGCTGCATCGCCTTGTAGGTGCGTGTGTATTCCTCCAACACCCGTTCGCGGTCCTCAGGCACTATTAGATTATTCCACAGGTCTTCATCGTTGATCCATTCTTCCGGCTCATAACCTGTGATTGTCTTTAGCTGTGGGCTGATATACAAGGTTTGGAATATTTTCTCTGCTGAATCGGTATAGATGATGGCTGGCACTTGCTCTACCAATGCACGGTAGCGCACCCCCAGGGTCGATTCTATGCTCTTGGTTTGCTCCCCCATCTTTCTCTTTTCACGAGCGGTGCCCCCTTTATCATTGAAGACCGGTTTTTTGGGCATCCATCAGCTCCAGCGAAGAATAAAAATAAACTCGTTCCACCAATAGGTAATCACCACATTGGTACTGTGTATAAATGCAACAATCATGCCGGATGTTATTATATACTACTGAGATTACCAGCAATCCAATATCAGCTCATCCTCCACCTTGCATAATTGTAAGGTGCTAGTAAACAAATAACTCTTCCCCATATTACCGCCTTTTGGTTATTTACATCCCAAATGACTTTTTTTGGAGTGGGGATGTCTGCGCCCCTGGTTTTGGATGGAGCGGAAGGGGTGGATTTATTTGTGAACGGTTTTCTCCTCCCCTAATAACCGTTCTTTGGTTATTGGGGGAGGTGGGAGGGGTTATCCCCTAACCTGTACCGGGCACACTATTCATTATCCGTTATACATTCGTTGACCAGTATTCCGTTTGTTTTTTCGCGCTTTTTGTGTTCCGAACTTCGCATCCCTATTCCTGGTCGATTGTTATACTCCGATCATCCCCAAATCTTCCCTGTTCGGCTGACCGCTGATCGCTGATGGCTGATTGCTGACATGGGGGAGGTGGGAGGGGGTTATCTCAAGTTCAGATAAAAATATGGACATTGCATTAAAAGCGGTAAATTGGAACTTACCTCCTGACCGCAGGCAAGTAAGTATAGATCTGCTGCAAGGCAACCATTAAGCGTTGTGATAGGTTATAGTTGTCATCCTCGGTGAAGGCAATGATGGCCAATCCATTGCTTCGTAATCCTATGGAAGCGAAGGCGCCTTCACCCGTGTATGCACCTCCACCATCCACCGTCCTGCACAACCAGATAGGCATAAACCCCCCGGGAGGTATCGGCCCACAATTACCAACGTCATAGTTGTAGGCAGTAAGAGGGCGGGCGGTCTTGAGAGTGGTAGGACCTAAATCCGGGACAGTCTGGTAGGCAATGGCGGGATACCCTGAACCATCAAAAGATAAGCTTACACTGGCACGGGGTAGATTTTTACCGATCGGCTCGATCGAATCGCAGCGCCACTGAAACTGACCACCTGACCCCATTCCGCAATTTGCATCGGTGACTGGACCAATGTATGAAGCAAAACGCAGGTCACCGCTAAGAGGGTCATAATAGGCGATACTGGGAATGGTGTTGTAAGAGTCCATCGAAACATCCCCGCCGCCATTCAGGTCAATAATATTGCATGCCCAATAAGGTGCAGTACCAGGGGCACAATTTTCTCCAGTGCCACTGATGGCATATACGAGCACGTTTTGATTACCCAGATAGGCTAGCTGGATGGTCAATAAAGGGTTTTCGATGAGATCGATGGAGGGAGAATGACCCACATTGGTGCCCCTATCGATCACATCGCACTGCCATTTGCCAAAAGAAGGGCCATCTCCGCAGTTGCCACCGCTAGTTACCCGATGGGCTAGCTTGAGTGCATCCTGGGTGTGGTCCGATAGATTACTATATGAATATGCAATGTAAGGAATGGCAGCGCTGGTGAACATAATAGCAGTTCCAAAACTACCTGCCTCCTGGTTCGCTCCAGGATCATCGACGGTCTCGAGCGTCAGGGTACACACAAAGAGACATACATATTGTGCAAACTTGAGGGCTCCGAGCGTTTTGTCGTAATAGCTGATCCCTGTATCTCCAGCGAACGTGAATACATCCACAGAGCTATGCATCCCCACATCATCTACAGAGTGCTCGTCCAATCCATCACCATCAATGGTCAGACAAGTCCAATTTCCAACGATTCCATTACAGATACCCTGGATATGAGGCCAGGGATTGAATGCCAGCTTGAGGTCTTGGTTTGTGGCATCATAATAACTGATATATGTGCGGTTAAGATCTTGGTTATATTTGAGGGAGATATGGGTTCCGGTGTAGGTGTTTGCCGGGTAATCTACTTTTTCAATCCGCATGGGAGTTGTGTAAGCTGGTGTCGGTGAGACTGCCTGAGTAGAACCTCCAGGAATTGCCACCAGAATAATTACGAGCGAAAGAAACAATCCTAAGAAACGCTGTCGCAACATATTTGCCTCCTCAGAGCTTATTCAGATCGGGAGAATTTTTGTATTGTCAGAATTTAATCTACCGCAACATTAAAAGCGTCCCTCATACCATTATACATACTTTTTCACGAGGAATAATAACAATTGTGATATTTATTACTATGGAACACTAAATAGCATATATATTATGGTCCAATTCGATTTTAACTGCATTGATTGATCGTCAGTTCGGTCATGAATCCAGGATTTGTTCCAGAAAAAAATAAATCGAAACAAATCCACTCCCCGGAGCAGGAGAGGGATAAAGTTTAAGGAATGAAATTACTTCTGATTTAAATTATCACTCCTAAAAACGGCGTCGATATTGCTGGCAAACAACGTCATTGAAAATAAAAGCATTCAATTATTTTTCACCTAAATCGGCGTAATAAAATTTCAACAATCACCCCCTCCCACCTCCCCCAAATGAAATACATTTGGGGGAGGAGTGGAAGAAGTGCAGATAGGTTGACCATAGAATAATAGCACAAATGTTCTATTCCACAAGGGGTTTATGAAGATTTAAGATTTCTAATCTTTTAGAACAGTGTTAGCATGATATTTATCATATTCAATGTTGGGTTTCGTACGGAAGATGACAGCACTCAATCCGGTATCGGAGCAAACCGGGTAGCCCCAAACAACTATTACTGATTGTGAGTGGCTTTTTCTAAACCTTCTACCTGCCTTGAAGATTAGGTGCGGGAAGCTTTGGACTGGCGGTAATTACTACCAGCCTTATATTTCTTGAGTTTAAGTTGAGCCCTTACGTCGTCGGGGTGAATCCGTACCACTTGTTTCAGGCAGTCATACTTTTCCAGTGAATCGTCCAATGCAGAAAATAGCATCTGCCATGCCTCAGCGTTGTCAGGTTCCATAACTAGCAATTAGTCCAATATTTGGCGCGCCTCAGCAAGCTTCCCGATAGTCAATGCTTCCGCGGCGTGCTTTAACTCAGTTGATGGATCCATTTTCTAACTCCCACCTCAGTCTCATTCCAGAAGGCACAAGTCGGACCAAATCAAAGAAGAATTCTATGGCAAGGGATATTTTTGATATAGATCAAATAATTACTTGTCAACAAAGATTATAGCATTTTTCTTTTACGACCATCATGATTGTGGGTCTTTCAAAAAAACTTGAGGTGATTATTACACGATATTTGTTCCATTAATTGTAAGATCAACTTGTAATTGAAAATGAACAGCAATACTCTTCAGGTGGAAAAAAGGATGCGCTACGGAATGGATATCGGTCACAGAGATGGACAAGCATAAGATCATTACAGGCAGTACACAAGCTTGGCTGGGTTTCGGGCTGACGCCCTCAATCCAACCTACTATGTGAAATGGCAATTACAATATTATAGGGGTTGGTCGTGACCAGCCCCTACTTTTTTTATATAGGCGCAGGGGATCAGGAAAATTGGATGTAGATCAAATCACTCCCCTGCGCGGCTACGAAAATGTATATAAAAGGTATGGGCATACCCCTCCGTTTTATGACTGGCAGGTTTAAACCAACTGGAATTGTTGGTGGATATCGTCCGGTAAAAAGAACGCAAAGGCGCAGCAACGCTGCGCACCTACGAAAAATAACGCGATCGAATATTTTAGGGGGCTGGTCAGAGCGCCACCAAAACAGGCGGCACAATGCCAGCCCCTACAACTTTTACGGATTTTACATAGGCGCAGGGGATCATGATTTATACATGGTGATCAAATCCCTCTCCTCCGGTCAAAGATCGGACCGGACAGGTGCGCGGCAACAGAAAACGGAACTTTTATATAAAGATGATCTGGGCGCCTTCGGTAAGGTCGATGAATTCAGCTGCGGTAAGGATCTTTCCAACGCCGTCGATAAAACTAGTCTGATCAAGGCCATACAAATCGCAGGTCATCTTACAGCCATAGAGCTTGGCGCCCCCGTCCATCAACATCTGCAGGTACTCACGCACCGGGGGGACCTGCAGCTTCTTCATCTTGCTTTTCATGATTGCTGTGGCGAAGGGAGTCATGCCAGGGATGATGCCCATAATTTGCGGAATTCCGATATTGCCAGGTATGCCCATCAAGCTCATCTTGAAACTCGAGTTCCCAACAGGTGGGACTTCCAGATGGTCGACACGGTCATTCCGAATCATGTCCAAGCCCCAAAAAGTGAAGAAGATGGAAACGTCTACTCCGTTGCCCAGGGCAGCCCAACCCATGATCAGGGCAGGGTAGACCATATCGAGGTTGCCTTTCGAGCAGATGAATGCCATGTGGCGGTTACCATTGTTGTCGGTCATGTGATTTTCTCCTATAAGTTAATTATCTTAGATTGATATGAACGAATCTATATTTCTCAGGTGTTTGAATACTTAATGTGTTGAAGCCAGATTGCTTCGTCGGGCCAGCAAAGATCGCTGAATCGCCCTCCTCGCAACAACCCATGCTATCTTATACACAGCCTTCGGGCTTGCCGAGGCCGGCAATCCGGGCGACTTTCTTGGCGGGACCTTTGGGGAACAGAGTGAACAGCTCCTTGGTGGTCACACCGGCGTTGGAGGTGATGGTGCGCAACGTTGGTGCGGCACCGCTCTGGACGGCTGATTGGCGGGCGAAATCGATCACCTTCCAATGGGCTGGGTTGAGCTCCAACAGACCTTCCTCTTTAGCCATCTCGACGGCAATTTCCTTGGTCCACTCTGCCGGGTTGGTCATATAACCTTCATCATTTACCTGTACGGTCTTACCTGCAATCATACGAGTTGACATTCAATTTCTCCTTTATAAAAGTGATTAAATTCAGCTGCCCAAAAGGCGCTTGGGGTTGACATTATTGCCCGGGTTTGGACTCGGTAGAAGACTGAGAACCAATCACCTGCATCACGCGCAAGGTGAGCGCCAATCCACGGCGGACAGCCGGGTTGCGCATCTGGCGAACCAGACCCATGTAGGATACATCCACCGGTTTTTCGATCTCTTTCTCAGCCACCAATAGGGTGTTACGCACAAAGCTGATGATCTCCGGCTGGGTCATATCCTTGATTGTGTTCAAAATCAAAACGATATTGTCACCCAGACGGTCTACATCCTCTTTTCCGAATGAGGTAACCACATTATCCAGCAGCCTCATCCCTCCCTGGGCGAAGGTGAAGTATCCCTTGGCTTCCAGTCCCGCCATGAGGTCGACCATTTTTCCGAAGGCATCATCTGCTAAGGGGCCGACGGTTTCGATCAGGTCGGTCAGGCTTTCGAGCTGGTCGAGCATTTTCTCCAGGTTGCGTCCGTTGCGAAGCAGGCGCTTGAGCAGGCGCAGAAGGTCACCCAAGTCGATATATTCCTGGACTTCCTCAAGCTGTTCGACCGCCAGGCTGAACGCCTGGTTTGCAAGCGGGGTGACGTCGCGCATCAATTCGGCGCGCTCGTTGCGCTGGCGCTCGTTGATCTGAGCCTGCTCGCTCAGGTAGCACACCTGAGCAGTGAGGAGGTCAATCTTTTGGTTAAGCTCTTGCACAGTAGCATCCATGGATCCTCCTTAGTTATTCCACTTGCCTGCCATGCTCATCAGCGCAGGCAGGGGCAACTGCTGACCCTTCAGGAGCAGGTTCCAGTACATCCAGCGGAACATCATCTTGCCCCAGTGGTTCATCTCCGATTCCTGTAGCAAGGTGAAAGGACCAATTCCTGGAAGTGGGTAACGCCCTGGAAGAGGCTCGACGTCGTAATTGAAATCGATCAGCAACCCCTTGCCAAAACCGGATTCGATGAAGCAGTTGGCGTGTCCGTCAAAAGTGGGTAGCATTTCCAGCCCATCGATGTGGCGCATGAAGTTCTCAGCGAAGCACTCGGAGGCGAAATGGGCGACCGATCCGGCCTTGGAGGTGGGCAGGTTGGCGGCATCACCCAGGACGAAAATGTTGGCATACTTCGGGTGCAGGAAAGTGTGCTTGTCTACCGGGATGAAATTCAGCTCATCCCCCAACCCCGAACGAGCGATGACTTCGTCACCCATGTTCAATGGGATGCTCACCAGCAGGTCGTACTCAATCTCCTGCTCGTCGAAGGAGACGATTTTCTTGGCATCTGGGTCGACGTGCTCGACCATAAAATCGGGCACCACCTTGATGCCCTTCTGGTCCAAGATATCACCCAGATAGCGTGAAGCGACGGGTTTGGTGAATGCCCCGGAGAGCGGAGTGGCGTAGGTGATATCCACCTTTTCGCGCAGACCCTGCTCATGGAAAAACCAATCGGCAAGCATAAGGAATTCGAGAGGTGCCACGGGGCATTTGATGGGTGTTTCCACCACGTTGACTACCATGCGCCCACCCTGCCAGTTACGCAGGTACTTTGCCAGGGCCTGTGCCCCATCGAGGGTATAAAACTCGTGGATAGACCCACGCCATTCGTGCTCCATGAGACCTGGAGTCTGCTCAGGATGCACCTGGCAGCCGGTAGCGATCACCAGGAAGTCATAGTTAAGCAGTCTGCCGCCATTCACCAACTTGACCTGGTTATGGTCAGGGTCGATGTGCTCAATGGGTGACATGATCATCTCAGCGCCGGTGGGGATGAAATCCCGTTTGGGCTTGATCACATCGTTCTTGCTGTAGATACCGAACGGTAGGAATAGGAAACCTGGTTGGTAATAATGAACCTCATTTTGATCGACCAGGGTGATGTGCCATTCATCGCGGTCAAGCTCACGCGCCAGGCGGTTGACGACCATGGTTCCGGCGGTGCCGGCACCCAAGATAAGGAGTTTCTTCATGGAATATTCCTTCTTTCGTGATAAATTTATTTAGACGGGATGTTTAGTGTATCTGCGAGGGCAGCCTGGTTCTTCAGCTTGTTCGCCAGAACGCTACGCAACAGGTCGAGTGCTTCGATCAGGCGTTCATCTGCCAGGCTGTACTCCACCGTCGCGCCGAGGCGGTTGGTGGTCACCATGCCACGCTCACGCAGGACTTTAAGATGGCGGGAAACCATGGGCTGGCTAAGGTCGAGCAGCTCGACAAGCTCATTGACGTTGCGGGGTTGTTCGTGGAGGGCGTACAGGATGAGGATGCGTTTGGGGTCTGCCAGACCGGCGCAGATCTCAGCATGCAATTGGTTAATCTCTTGTTCGAGGGCGTATGGCATATCGGCTCCAAGCATATATATGTATATGCATATATAAAAGTGATTATAATCACAAGGAAGAAGATGTATAGTGATAAATGTCACGTTTACGTCGTGCAGGTTGTCAGAGGGAGGGATTGGTGGGTAAACAGGTGTGGGTATGTTTGGGATAGAAGGAGGAGATTGTTTCACCCCGCAAAGTACGCTGGTCTTCCTCGAAAATCAGCGGAGACAGGCGCAATGACAAATTAATGTTGGATTTCGATCATAGCGACCACTAATGAATCTATCATACTGAACTTATTATAAGTTGGAGCAAAAACCGATTAAGGGGATTTTATAGTCGCGCCTTCATTGCAGGTATTCAGCAACATCTGCTCATTGTTGCCCATGAGCGGGACGACACAGGAAACAGTGTAGCCGTCCGCGAAGCGAATGGTAATTTCCAAAGAATCAGCCGTGGTATAGGCTGTGCGGGCATACAAAGAATATCCCATGCCAAGGTGAGCTTTCAAACCAGGCAGTTTCTCGTAGGGGAAGCGCTGTTCTATCAATGGATCAGAGGCATAGTTTTGCAGGCTTGAATTCATGGAATGGACGGCGTTCAGGGATGTATTGCCGAATAGGGAGAGCACCCCTACGACCAATCCAACCAGGCAGACTAAAGCGACCAATTGGATGGAAAGTTTCCGCTTGATCTGAGGGTCCTGCTGCTGATTGACCTTTACATGGCGGTTGATTGCCATCCGGATTGCCCCTGCCAACAGGATGCCGGCTCCGACCAACGGGAGAATGACAATAATGATCGATTGCCCCAGCAGGGAGGCACCCCTACCGCTAAATGAAGAAGCGGCCATGTTGCCAATAAGAATAAGGACTGCGAGCACAACACCGCCCCAGACAATTCCCTCTTGGGTCTCTGTAAACCATCCAACGATCGCTCCGGCAGCTGCCATGATTAACCCGAATTCCAGACAGCGCAGCACGAGACCGATCCAATCCACTGCCAGATGCAAATCTCTAAAAATGATGACGTTGATGAGCGAAGAAACGATTAGATAGACGATGATGGCTGTGGCGCTGTAGACTGCACCGGGCAACATGCGTTTTCTGCGTTCAGCCGGCGTTTCCTGGTGTAAGTACCTGGTTATTCCATTAGCAATGCGCTTGAACATATCTGTAATTCACTTTTTTATCAAAAATCTGGCGATGCAGAAGAGATTGGTTTGATAAAAATAACACCTTCAAGTAAGTATACGATAATTCAATAAAAACACAAAGGAAGTAAAAACGAATGTTTGAAAGAGAACCATATCTCGGGATGGCGAAGATTGCTTCTCACTCGTACTGCTCGGGACACTGGTCGGGCATGAGGCGCCCACCTTCCCCGAAAGTCAGCGGGGATAACCGGAATGACGACCAAAAATGGGAATAAGCAGAGCCAGTGAGGCGGGAGGAACGACGATGCTGGAACGGAGGATTGAATTTCAAGTTGGCTGGCCAGATATTTCGAGTTTGGGCGAATGAATCAGAAGAGGGGCTGGTTGAAGCCAGCCCCTTGAAAATCTAATGAACATTACGATCCAATGAGTTTTAGATGAAAATGCTGACTATTCCCATCAGGATCAGGTAGCCCAGGAAACCCACCACAACGGTAAGAAGCGTTTTCGAGTTGTCGAGGTCGAGACCCTGACGGACGGCCACAAAACCAGCCGCAAGAGCCCAGATGGCGCCAATCACATTACCGATGCACGGGATGATGGAGAGCAACAGAGGCAAATAAGCAAAGCCGATCACGCGCAGCATCTCCGTAAGGTCAGCCTGACCTTTGAAGAACCTCGTCCCAACGAACCAGGTGATGGCTGCCCAGATAAGCCAACCCAGGAATGTGCTTATGATGGCTCCAAAGAACCCACCGAATATACTACCTGCGCTGCCCTTGAAAATTGCATTATATATACCGCTCCCCACGCCGCTTACCAGCGAAACCAGGGCGACGATGAGGGCAGCGTAGAGAGTCAGGCTGGTATTATGCTCGATCTCCTCGAAAGTCTTCGAATCCAACTTGAATACACCAATGACACGAGCAAGCATGGTTCACCTCCGATTTTTATGAGTGATAACCCTGCAGCCAGGATAAGGATACGGAATGAATAAAGAAAATTCCATTTAATGGGAAGACGAAAAACCTTTTGAGCACAAGGATCGTGGAGACTGCGGTTTGAAACCATCACTCCCATGTGTAACCTCGCTGAAAGGGACTGGCCTATATTAGGCGTAGGTGTCGAGTAAGAATGAAGAATGATCAAATCCCTCCACTTGGCTCTCAGAACGGACCGGACAGGCTACGCTGCTACGCCGTGAGGGTGGCAGTTCATCATTGGGTGCAGTGTGGAGAATGAATAACAGTTGTCCAATCCACAACCCTCAGGTTGCATCCAAGAACCACTACCTCTGACTATACGATTTTGCAAGGTAGAGGCAAAGATAGTTGATTTTTCACCTGTTTTACGCTAAAATAATAGCATAATAAACAAACTTGATCATGGCTGTTCTATCGCATTGGGTGCGCGCCAGGGGTCATTATCCTATCTTATTTGGCTAGCTCTCCCCTATTATTTACTGGCTACCCGATGGTCATTGTGGATCAAACCGTGATCAACATGATCTGACCCTCTTAAAGAAAGGAGGTGGAGCGGTATGCTTTTTCATAGAAAAGAGCGAGGGCAGGGGATGGTCGAGTATGCATTATTGATCGTATTACTAGCGATCGTGGTAGTAGTAATGATCATTGTGATGGGGACATCCGTATCCAATATGTACAGCAATATCGTGGTGGCCTTCCCAATGCATTGAACTAATCCAATTATCCAAATAGACAGAAACCCGCTTCGGCGGGTTTTTTGTTTTTCATCCCGCTGTGCGGAAAACCTGATGAGATATACTTCTCAGGTAATAACTAGTAGGTCAGGCGGGCTTGAGGCGCGCTTTGTGCGTTTTAGGGTTGTATTGGTAAGGTTTCCCGCAGTTGGGGCACTTGAGGTTCACCCAGCTGGCAGATTTGCTCCCGGACCCGACCATGGTTTCTCTTTTTTTCTGGTAAGCCTTCTCAAGGGCAGGGCTGGGCGGACCCTTGGAGATGCCAAAGACCCCTGGGTTGATTGTGCGGATCTTCCCACAATGAGGACAAGAAATTTTTATGGCTTGCTCAGGCATAGCGACCTCCATAGGCGATTGTACTGGTGATGATGTACTAGGTAATTGTATCGAAAAGATCACTCGATATCCGTCAATCAGGTAATTGGGTAATAAGGTCATAAGGTGAGTAGGTATTGGGTAAGTCGAGGGATGATATAGGGTAGTTTATTCTTGTCCAATGACTAATCACGAAGCACTAATTACCCAGGTGAGGGTGCAAGTCTCGTTCCATGTCTTGATCTAGATCTTGTTCTATTTTCAGGCAAGTGGGGCATAGGGGCATACGGATTGTGTATTGCGGGTCGGAACCCACCAGCACATGCAGCACGGTGACTGCCAGGTTGCCGCAATCACAATATTCAAAGCGCTGCCTGGTGAAGCGGTGACGACGTATGGAGTGAGGCTTTACTGGCTGTGAAGATGAATCCAGCCTGGTGCGCTTGACGCGATGTGGTCGGGAGGGCATAAATTGGTAACCTGCTGGGTATTGAGAAAGATTCGGTCCCACAATCGGATTGATTATCCTTGTCGGGAACACCTGCTGAAATCCCTCAGCACAAGTCGCCGCCAAAGGTCACAGAGACGATAGTATGACACAGCGAGGATGTAATAAATATCTAACTGGTATGCTTTCGGGGGAGGGATCAGAGATGGTGAGGGGTTATCAGCAAATCAGAGGGATTTCATCCCGTATCGCTTCCTTAGATCGATCAGTGTGCAAATGACGCCTTTGACATCACCCGCACATAAGGGTAACGATACTGTATAAATTGAACCTCAAATATCAAAGCGATTCAATTAATATACATAAAGAGATGGGAATGGTCAAACTGAAGGTAAGAGAATATATTTATCATGTGACTATTATAGCACATATGTTCTATTCCACAAGAGTAATTACTCACCCCTACGCGATTTAAACATTTTCTGGTAAGATGCGCGTATGGGAAAAACGGATCTTGAGACATTTTCAAAAGACGAATTAATCGAACTTATCTTGGCACAGTATGAACAACTGACCAAACTTCAAGCGG
>JBGPBQ010000010.1:0-30573 GCA_041481345.1 Anaerolineae bacterium | reverse complement strand
GTGAGCAACCACGTCTGGATGGGCCAACTGGTAAAGCTGTCCTCCAATTCAGCCTGGCTGCTTTGCAGTCGGCTGCGACTGGTCGCGAAGTCCGACCGGATGAAGTACCTTAGTCAGTATGGGCTATACCCAAAGGGGCAGTGCAAAAAGTAGAGCCGCAGGGGGAAATTTCCGAGCTTAACTGTCTAATCCCTCCCCTGCGCCCCTACGGTAATAGGTGGGCAAAACTATAATAAGACAATTAAGACAGCTCCCTCAATTAAGCAACTACTCACCGTTCAGAATTCGCTTGGCTACCTTTTGGGCGCCAACCATCACATTCAAGACCCCTCCGGCGCTTTCGCTCTGGGCACCGATGAACCACAACCCCTCGATGGGCGTCTTATGAGCCGGTGGCTGGTTGCCCATTACCGGCGGTACTCCGCCGAAGGAGTGATGTTTTTGGTGGGTGCGTAGGCGGTAATCTTCAGGGGTGAGAATAAGGCGTGTGCGTGTGTGTTCACGCAGACCAGGGATATATTGTTCTGCTTCCGCGACCAGTTTGTCTGCCAGCTCTTCTCTGCGGCTGGACCAAGTCACATTGGCAAGTGTATCCGGCGCGACCGTATACACAGTCACCGCGTATTCTCCGCTAGGTGCCAAAGAGGGGGAATGTAGTGAAGGGATATAGATCAGCAAACCTTCTTTGCCTTCGTGGTAATCACCGGTCCGAAGACGTCTAACCGCTCCTTCCAGGTCTTCGGTATTGTAGTAATAACACAGGGCGGCGGGTTGGTAGGAGGTAGGATCGAAGTCGATTCCCAGCTGGACCATCAGCACTGATTCCATCATGCGGTTGGATTCAATCTGCTTAACCCATTCCTCGGGCAGGCGTTCACTCCCGACCAGGTCAAAGAAGACTTCCTTCATCCCTCCTGAGGCAAGCACCAGGTCCGTGGGTTCGATATGCCCATCGGTGAGCTCGACCCCGGTTGCCCGTCCGTTCTCGACGACGATCCGCTCGATGGTGGTGTTTGTCAATACTTTCCCGCCGTTACCCAGCACCACACTCATAACAGCGTCAACCAAAGTCTGGCAGCCTCCGAGGATATAGGTGTAAGCAGTCTGGGCGCTCTTTGTGCCAGGATAGGTAGGGATGCGCTTATCGAAGGCGGTTTCCAGATGGATGGATGGCACGCCCAATCCCGGGAACTCGCTTGGGGCAGTAACGTAATCAGCCACAATGCCCAAAAAGACCGTTTTCAGCGCAGGTGATTTAAAGTAGTAATCCATCAGCTGGCTTGCGCTCCACTTAGCCTTGTCTTTGACCGGCTGGAAGGCCAGGAACATGCGCAGCTTGAGCCACAGGGCAGACAAGCCGTGGGCAGTCTCCGATTGGTGTGCCAGGCCCATCAGTGTGATCATCTGGTCATAGAAACGATAATACCGGTCGAGGGCGTCACTTTCGCTCGGGAAAATTCCTTTCAGGCATTCTCGCCTCCAGTATGGACCTTCATATTCCTTTGGCTTCCACAGGGCAAACCCAGGCATGGATAATCCCCGGTCCTCGTGGACCGCCGGAACCCGATCACTGATCCCCAACTCCTCCAGAATGACCCGCCCTTTATCGCCAGGAGCGAATCCCTCCAGCAGGAGAGGGCCAATGTCCCAGCCAAAGCCATCCTGGTGAATGGTGGCGGTTACCCCACCGGGGGTAGTAAATTGTTCGTAGATGGTAACGTTGTGTCCAGATTTAGCCAGATAGGCGCCTGCCGTCAAACCCGACATGCCTGATCCGATGATGATTATTTTCACACTACCTCCTGACTTTTGGCGGCTGCACGCTCAGCTAATTCCAATACCAGCTCGGCATGGTTCTTGCGGGTGATGGGATACCAGATCAGGAGCGGCAGGCTGATCAGGATGACCACGGCTGGCACGATGGAAAAGAAGAGCCGGATACCAAACAGGGCATTGGTCGTTTGCTCCACGTTGGGCACATAGCCGAATAAATTCAAAGCCCATCCGCTGACGGCTATACCTAACGCGCCGGTGAACTTGGTCAGGAATGCCCAAAGACCATAATAGATGCCTTCGCGTCGTTCGCCGGTCATTTTTTCATCATATTCAACTACATCCGGCAGCATACTCCATGGACAAACCCATTGTGCTGAAAAGCCCATCCCTGCGACAGCCGCCACAAGATAAATCAATGGCGTTGGTCCGTGGGGGAGGAAGAAGCTGGTGATCACTGCTAATGATGCGATAAATAACCCCAGCGCATAAGTGGGGCCTTTATTGATCTTGTCAGAGATTAATTTGACGGGCATGAGGAAAATACCGATCATCACCAACATCACCAGGAGCACAAAGGAAACCTGTTCTCCCATATCCAGCTGATAGGTGATGAAGTAAGGTACCAATGCCGTCAATACGGTGAAGCTGAAGCTACTCAAAATAAAAGCCAGCATCAACCTTATAAAAGGCTTGTTCTTAAACGATGTCAAAACCGCCTTCACAGCAGGGATCTTGGACGGCTCACCGGCTAATTCGGGTCGCTCTTTTACCGAGAAAGTTGTAATCAGTGTAGTGGTAATTGCTATAGCCCCGAAGATCGCACCGGTGAGGCTCCAGGCTTGCTGCATGTTCAACCCGGAACCCTGGAAAATCCCCGCGAGCGCGGTAGTCAGCGCCGCCCCCAGGATATAACCGACCACGCTGAAAACCATGCGGATCGAGGTTAGGCTGGCGCGTTCGTTATAATCGCGAGTCAGCTCGGGCGTCAGAGCGTAATATGGGGTGGTGGTCATGGTGTGGAATGTGTCTACCAACCAGAAGCTAAGCAGCACAGCCAGGAAGGCAGTCACACCGGTCAGGCCCTTTGGCAATGAGAACATGATCCAGGCGGAAAAGCCGAGCGGTACGGCGCCGATCAGCATGAAGATACGCCGGCGACCAAAGCGCGAGCGGGTGCGGTCCGACCAGTACCCGAAGAGCGGATCATTAAGCGCATCCCAGGTCAGCTTACCGACCAACAAAGCCGAACCGGCCAGAGCCGGATTAATCCCGGCTACATCGGTGTAGTAAAAAAGCAGGAAAAACTGTATGGCCGAAGTGATCAGGGCAAAGCCTAAGTCTGCTAATCCGTACTTAACTTTAGTGCCAAGGGCAAGTTTTATATTCATGGAGGCCTCGCAACAAGATGGGGATGGTAGATCGGGGCGAGCAACTTACATTGCACAATTATAGTGCAGCAGTAATGATTGTCAATCAAGTCGACCTAATAGCGTAAAAATCCCAGATCAGACCCGTATGAAGTTGAATTCAACTGGTATAAAACGTCAATGGCTAATGCTTTTGTGGCTTTGAGGCTTGCCAGAGATGACCTGATCGGGAATTACGCTAGTTCACTCCTAAATTCTATTTATATAGAAAGTTACAGGAAAAATAAGCAGCCAAAAAAGTTTGGCCAGGTTTGTATCGAGAAACGCGACACCAATGGAAAGCAGAAAAATGATGGATGTCACTATCGGGTTAATAAATTGGCGGCGCCGCTCTTTTTGATCAAGATCGGGATCAATGAGACGGTTATTTCGGGAGGCATACCACCAAATGGCTACAGAGCAAAGGCTCGTAAGCATCAATGTGAACGCATAGAAAATTGTTACATTGCGATATGGGTATTCACTGATTATCGAGCTAGGAAATGGCAGGAAGGCTATTCCCATCAGCATGAGCAGGTTTAGGAAGAGCAGCGTGGAATCATATCGCAGGATGTATCGAAATTTTCGGTGATGCCCAATCCAAAAAGCCCCGATCACTAGAAAGCTGATCACATATCCCAAAAATTTATGCCACATGCCGGCCAAAATCGGGGACATTTGCGAGTTGGTAATTGTTCCATCAGTTGATGGTAGACGGATTTCCAGTACAAGCAGCGTAATAGCTATCGCAAAGACTGCATCACTGAAAAAAACAAGGCGTTCCAATCCGAGCTGATTTTGATGATCTGAAGAAAGACTGGAATCAGGTTTTAACCTGTGTATTTTCCTATTCATCTGAGAATTCCTTATTCTGAAAAGGGAGAGCAGCAGGATAGGAAATGAAAGATACCTGAAGAAAACGAGTAGGATTTATATCTGAATATTATAGCAACTTATAATTGATAACATAGTAACAAATGGTATACATCTACATGACTGATGTGATTATGGATCTTCATTAATTCACGACTGAATGGGCATTTACAAAATCAATCCCTCAAGCGCAGGTATGCTTCTGCCCACCTGATATCAAGGTATATCAATGTAGCTCTTTCGTTAACTTCCTTTTGAAGTGTTAGCAAACAATAATTCATTGCAAAACCGCTTGTAGTATTGCAGCTGCTGTAGCATTTTCGAAACTATTCTTCCTGGTCGATATAGAACACCGACGGTTTAGTCCCCTGCTCTTCCAGCCTGGCGTGGGCCCGGCCACTTGCCACGAGCTTGGCGACCTCCGACTTCGGGTCGTCCAGGTCACCGAAGATCCTTGCCTGACTGGGGCAGGTCACCACGCAGGCGGGTTCCTTTCCTTCCCTAAGGCGGTGAACGCAGAATGTGCACTTCTCGATCGATCCTTTGGGGTGCTGCTGGTAGCCCATCTGTTCATATTCCGTCAAGCCCAGGTTGGTGTAGTACGCATGCGGGCGGGTGGAGTTATAGCTGCGGGCCTCATAGGGGCACGCCATAATACAGTAGCGACAGGCGACGCATTTATCATCGTCCACCAGCACCAATCCGCCCTCAGCGCGGAACGTAGCGCCCGTAGGGCACACTTCCAAACATGGCGCCACCTGGCAGTGCATGCACAGCATGGGTAGAAAGCGCAGGCGCGCCTCTGGGTAATTACCTGTCTCGTACAGCAGTACCTTGCTCCACAAGACTCCGGGCGGGGTGGCATTTTCCTGTTTGCAGGCTACAGCGCAGGCATTGCAGCCCACGCATTTGGTCAGGTCGATGACCATGGCGTATCTCACGCGGTCTTCCCTCCCACCCGGGACACCTTCACACGTGGGTTCCGATCGATGCCCCCATGCAGCGGGTCAAACGTCCCCTCGGCGCTGTTCAGCAGGGAATTGAAATGTGGTCCTTTTCTCGTCGCCGGGTTACGGAAGGATGACTTGAACCCATGGTTTCCCGGCACCCCCAGCGCATCCGGATGCAGTAAGCTGGTGACCCGGAGCACTCCCTCGGTGCAGCCTCCCCAGTAGGCTTCCACCCTCACCTCGTCGCCATCCTGCAAGCCTTTGCAGGCGGCGGTTTCACGGTTCATCAGGATCACGAACTGGTAAGGGTCGGTCTCATCGGCCAGCTCATTGAGTAGTGGGTTGCCGGTCTGGTCGGAGTTGTGCATGCGGAACTGCGGCGTAGACCAGTTCATGGCGAATAAGTCGTATTCGTCACAGGCAGCTGCGTCAGGGCGCCCAACCCAACGGGGAATAGGCTGGTAAAAGCCCCAGACTTTTGCCATGTCTTGCCCGGGAATGGTCAGGTTGTGCTCGCTGAGGTTCTGCCGCAGCATGTCACCCGTCCGCAGCAGGTGCTCGAAGTAGAAGGCATAGCGCGTGGTCCCCTCTGGGTAGTAGAAGGAGTTATACGCTTCCGCTTTGCTGCGCATCTTGTAATAGATGCCGGCATCATGGAAATAATCGATCCCATTTTCCACCCCAAACTTGGATTTCAGGGCTCGATCCAGGATTTCGGCAGTGCTGTAGCGTTTATCCAGGTCCAACATATGAGGGCCTTGCAGCTTCCAGAAGCGGTTCAAATGGTCGTTCAGCCCACCTTCACCGTACAGGAAGCCTATCCGCTCAGCCAGCTCCAGGTAGATGTCGTCTGCCTGGCGGGTCTGGAATTGCTTCGGCACCACCGGGACGCGTGCCAGCACACCCGTGATCTGAAGCATATTGGCGTCTTGAGCCTGGACGAAGTGACCCGTACCCACTTCCTGTATGCCGTACCGTTCAAGCAACGCAGGCTCGGGGAGTAGAATATCCGAAAGTTGGGCCGCCTCGTCGTAGATATAGGCGATGTTGACGATGAAGGGGATCTTGCACAGGGCAGCCACCGCCTCATCGGGATTGGAGTTATTCGTGATCGGGTTACCCCCATAGATCATCAGGGCTTCAAGGTCATATGGGATGTTGTACTTCGCCGGGTCAAGCACCACTTTCCAGGCCATGTGAGGCAGGGTGTGCCGGTTGGGATAGAATTGCGCCAGGTCGATATCGGGCGGATACTTAAAGGGTACCGGCACCGCCTCCTTCTTGGGCATGACCACGCCATCAGGTCCCGGTTTTAGCGCCGGTCCGGTCTCGGAACCCAGGTCACCGCCGGGAACGTCCAGGGAGCCAACGAGCATATTGAGCATCTTGTGCAACAGGTGCTCGTAGGCCCCACCCCACTTTCCCAGCGAGCCGCGTTCGCCCTTCACTAGAGCCGGCCTGAACGGGAAAACCACACCATCCAGGGTAATAGTCTCACCGATATGGGCGGCTTCAACGAACTCACGTGCAATTCGCCGGGTCGTCGCCGCGGGTACGGTTGTGATGCTCTCCGCCCATTCAGGAGTATATTGTCGCACCGCCTCCTTGACCAGCGTGAATGCCGTTGGTAAAGTCCGCCCGGCGACCTGATACCTTCCTTCCAGGGCGTAGTCCTTGATTGTGGCGTCGTCGAACGTCTTGGCGATACCATCCACTGGGTCCCAGATCAGCGGCTTGCCGGTAGCCGAATCCTTGGCATAATAGCCATCCTCGCCAATCAAGTACACCGCATTGGTGCGCAGCTTCATGAATCGCTCATCGAAGATACCGTTTTCATTAATTATTACGTTGAGCAGGGCGAGGACAAATGCCAGGTCTGTGCCCGGGCGGATCGGGATCCACTCATGGGCGATAGAAGCTTCGTGACTGCAGCGCGGGTCAACGACCACCAGCTTGATCCCGCGCTCGCGCGCATTGCTCAGTGCACGCGTGGAATGGGTGCTGCCGATGTTGGGTCCGAGTGAACCCCCGATGGTGACGAGATACTGGCAGTATTCGACATCCTGCTTGTCCAACATCGTCCCCTGGACGAGTGAGCAGCCATAATGCACCGGGCAGAGCACACCGTGCGAGCGCAGCAGGTTGGGCGTGCCGAAGGCGGGTAGGAAAGCCTCATGCTGCACGATCCACCAATCCCCGCCAAAGCCCCACATGTGGGCGAATTTCCGGGGGTCGTTCATACGGATCTTGCGAAGCTTTTCGGCCACCGTGCTCAGGGCTTCTTCCCAGCTTATTTCCACCCAACCCGGGTCCTGGTCCAAGCCTTTGCGCGGATTGGTGCGTCTCATTGGCGCCTTGACACGGTAAGGGTTGTACAGGTTGAAGATGGCCGCCTGACCACGCGAGCACAGCTTGCCCTGGCTGATGGGGTTAGAGGGGTCGCCCTCGACTTTGACCACCACCCCATCCTGGATGGTCACGATAACCGTGCACCAGGCTTTGTTACCACACATCCGGCAGGCAGACACCCTAGTCTCGATTACCGGGGTGGCGGTGTTCCTGGCATCCCGGGTCATGACCCCGCTGGGACGATTGAAGATGCGCTGGATGAGGCTTGCCAGATCTGTCATCTGGGAGTGTTCCGTCGGCATGCTCGTCTTTCTCACTCTTCAAATACCTGTCCCGTGCTATCCTTTAGCACCTGGCTATCATCTGAGTGCCTGTCGCCCATGGCTGCCTCTGCTTCAAGGAAGCCGAGCACAAGCTGGACCACACCCCGATAAAAACCAGCTGCGGTTTGGCTTATAAATGATTCACAGTAGCGAGGCGCCCACGCCAGTAAATGTTCGTGCAAAAAATGCTGCTGCAGGCGGGAGAAATGTGCAGCTTGAATAGTATCGCCTCTGCCCGTGGCGCGGCTTTCTTCGTCGCACAGCAGGCGCATTAAATCGAGCTCGATTCCGAGATAATCCACCCTCTCGGCACTCTCGGAAAGAATAGCCGCCTGCGCATGGTGATAGAACTCCGTCAGCTGCAGCAGAAATGAATTATCCTCCCCCGCCTCAGACGATCGGTACAAGCTCTCATAGGGAGGCGGCGGGCCATAAGCCCTCCCGACTCCCCGTAAGAAGCGGGTGTGTTCCACTGCCAGCGCCAGGCACATGTCCTCCAGCGTGCCTGGAACACCGTCCACTAGGGATAAACGCATCCCATTCAATCCATCGATCATCCTGGATGCTGATTCGGAGTCTGAAGAGAAGAGTTGAAGGCTGTCTTGTACATCGTTTGCAAGCAGCCGGGCGACAAAATCTACATCAGGCAGTTTGAGGAACAGCCAGGCCAGGAAACCATAAACCGCCGCCCGCGACTGCGATTGAGCGCGAACCTCTGCAGACGAGCCAATCATAAATACCGCCCTCGCAGCGTGACCGGGACGACCGTTTTGAAAAACAAGGTTCTATCGGCAAACTCCCCCAGCAGGGCGGGTACCCAGGCAAGATATTGCGCTCCACCACCGATGCCAATCAATACCAACGCAGCGGTCGCTGCGACCACCCTCACCACCAGCAGCCATAAATAGGTTCCCAGCACCAGCTGGCGGCTCAATCGGGCCTCAGCGCTCTCCGGATGAAGGGATATGGAGCGCGTCATGGTCACTGCCAGCGATGCCACCAGGAGCACTGCGGCAATCACCCAGGCGTAGCCCGGGACCTCGATCTCGGCAAACTGGTAGGCAGCGAAGAAGCCAAACATCAGCCCGGTGGAAAGCGCTCCCAGGGGGAACGAGACGATCGTAAGCCCTTGGTCCCAGCTCGGGCGGGCGTGCAGACGGTAAGTCTCACCGGTGGCAACCGTACCCGCCAGGCCGATGAGCGCACCAATCAACCCGATCAGATATAGCACCGAGCCACTGAGGTGTAATATAGGCAAGATGGCATAGGCACCCAGGAAGAACAGGAACAGCCCGAACAGGATCACTTCACGGCTCAACCATGAGCTGGCGAGGCGCAGCAGTGCCAGGGGAGCCCGCCACGGTCTGCCGAGATGGAATACAGAGATGACCAGCGCTAGAACCCCGACCGCTAACACCAATATGGCTGCCTGGTCTATCCCAGGCTCCGGCTGGAAGCCGCGCGCGACAAGCAGGCCCACCAGACCTCCCACGGCCAATGGTGCCATGGCGGTAAATGCCACCAGGGTCCCTGACTCCTCGCTCCTGTTCATAACTTTGGTCATTGTACCAGACCTGTATTGTGTTAGTGAGGATGTGTTTAGGCGTATTGGCGGGCTGGAGCAAATATAACAATGAAGGAAACCGGCTCATCACCCACTACCTTCAAACCGTGGGCTGCTTCCTTGTCCATATACAAGCAGCTGCCCGGGCCCAGGTCGTACACTTGGTCTTCGACCGTGGCTTGCATCCGACCTGAGATGACGTAGTAAGCGTGCTCTGTGGCGTGCGTGACAATCTCCGCTCCACCGCCTGGTTGGACGGTGGTAAGCATCAATTCGAAAGCCCGGTTATCCTGCATCTTGGGAGTGATGAACGTCCAACACAGTGCCTTGGTGTGCTTGGGCGGCTCGACGCAGGGTGCATCAGCGATATTGATCTGGATACCTCTTTTTTCCGACTCGGTCATTTTTAGTTTTCCTTTTGGTTGGGTTAGTATATCATTGGATAAATTCGCTCAGGGAGTGCGGCTTGCGACGGACTTTGGATCAGCTCAAGGATGGTGCCGATCATTTTTTCTGTATCCAGGTAAGCGTAGCATCCATCACCGCTCAAGCCGAGACCTGCTCCCTGCTGGAGGATTCCAATCCCCATGTCCTGGTAAGGTTTCAATGCTTCCTCCAGGTTGGGCACGAAGATTCCCACGTGCTCGATGCCTTCCCGACCGGAGGCCAAAAAATCCCGGTGGATGCTGTCTCCTTCGAGATATTCTATCAATTCCATCTGCACCTGGTCTGACCTGGCAATAGCCACTCGAACTTTGTAATTTGCCGGATGGCCATGATAGAGGCAACGCAGGGGTGGTGCACTGTTGGTGTATATGTTCCAGGGGCCGATGCCTGCCGTCTGGATGTAACCGTCCATGGCGGCCTCGAGGTTTCTGACCACCGAACTAACCTGTCCAATGGCATATCTACCCAGCACGGAAGTCATATCTCTCGTTTACTCCTCGCCCAGTATATTGCGATCATTCTGGTAGGCTGATATCAGCACAGGGCATCACCTGGTGAGTAAGCCAGACACAGGACAGATTGAAGGTCCCTGGCGCCGATGATTAATCTTGATTTAGGTTGAAAAAATAGTAAAAATGAACCGACGTTCCAAATTCATAAATAGTTTAGCACAGGGTTAAGCGCTTGTCAATAACAATTATAGACGATTGAAACGGTTATAAACTCAGGTATAGATCATAATTGGCTCACAGATCGGCTTAATGAAGCCATTTTCCCTTGTTTTTGCTGCTTAATGGGAGTGTATAAGTATTGACAAGCGGGTGATGGATGTGCTATCATATCCATCACACCAAATAAATGAGATGGCATTCCGTTTTTTATTGAGTTTAGTCTGATAATATTGTCGTATAAATGGAATACTTTGTCACAACTTGTTGCCCAATCCATTAATTCGGGCGATAAGCGATGCGCAGTGACCTGGTGGTGCTTACGGCCGGGATAAGTGCCCGGATTTGAGGAGGATGACGATGACCCATGAAGTACGCATGCCAGTGCTTTCCCAATCCATGATCCAGGGGCGGGTGGTGGAGTGGCTTTTGAATGAAGGCGATAAAGTCAACAAAGGTGCCCTGCTGGTGGTAGTGGAAAGTGACAAGGCCACCCATGAGCTGGAAGCGCCACAGGAAGGCATCCTGCGTAAGATTTTGGTGGAAGCGGGATCGGAAGTGGATGTTGACACCCCTCTGGCCATCATCGCTGATGTTGGGGAGCAAGACGACGCAGTAGACAGCCCAACGCATGCCATAGCATCACCACTCCTGACCCCACAGCCAAGCGCCACATCCATCCCTGCAGGGCGAAGACCCATCTCGCCTGCTGCCAAGAGAGTAGCCCAGGAATTGGGTATCGACGTTTCAAAAGTTCCGGGTTCCGGTGAAGATGGGCTCGTCACCGAGAAGGATGTGCGCGCTTATACCGCTGAAAAGCCTGCACCTGCACTGGCCGAGAGTGAGGATGCCCAAGTCATCCCTCTCATAGGTCAGCGCGGGAGAATCGCCGAGCGTATGGCGCTCAGCCGGCGAACAGCGGCTGACGTGACCACCGTGATGGATGTGGACATGGGGCCGATCGTCGCAATTCGTGCCTCGACAAAATACTCTTACACCGCCTACGTGGCCTGGGCGGCAGCTCAGGCGCTGCGTGAGTTCCCCTTGCTTAATGCCTGGGTGGCGGAAGACCAGATTATTGTAAAAAGTTCAGTCCATATGGGGGTGGCGGTCGCCATCGAGGGTGCGCTTGTGGTGCCAGTGGTCAGGCATGCCGAACGCATGAGTGTGGGCGAGATCGACCAGGAGATCAACGCTTTGGGCGTCAAGGCCCGGGCGGGGCAGCTCACCCCCGATGATATGAAAGGCAGCACCTTCACTTTGACCAATTCAGGTGTCTTCGGCTCGCTTTTCTTTACCCCCATCATCAACCTGCCTGAAGTGGCAGTTCTCGGGATGGGAAAGGTAGCCGCATCGCCGGTGGTGCGCCAGGGTCAGGTAGTGGCTTCGATGGTGATGTACCTATGCCTGTCCTACGACCACCGGGCGGTGGATGGCGCCACCGCCGTCCAATTCCTCCAGGCTGTCAAAAACCGTCTGGAAAAGCCACAATAAGACTGCATATACAAGAGCGGAGCCGCTGGGCGTCGCACGATCAGAGGTGAACAGGCATGGCATACATTGAACAACTTCAACCCCAAGACCTGCTCGAGATGTACCGGCTGCTCCGCTTAACGCGTGAGTTCGAAGACCGGCTATGTGCGCTGTGGGGTCATGGCGGTGTTGTCGAGCTGCCCCATGGCAGCCAGGGACAGGAAGCGATCGCCATCGGTGCCTGTTACGGGCTGCGCCAGCAAGACCAGGTGATGCCGTCCCTGCGCACGCGGGGAGCATTTATCGTCAAGGGCGTCCCCACCAGCCTGCAGATGGCCGGCATTTTCGGTAAAGCCACCGGACCCGCCCGGGGCAAGTCCACCACGCACCACATGGCTGACCCCGAGCACGGTGTGCTCCTGGGGACGGGGTTGATCGGATCCGACATCCCCGTGGCGGTGGGGGCAGCCCTGGCGTTCAAGCTGCAAAAGAAAGATAACGTGGTAATCAACTTTTTCGGTGACGGGGCCGCCCAGCGGGGAGACTTCCACGAGGGGCTTAACTTCGCCGGTGTGTTCAAGCTGCCGATCGTCTTCGTGCTCGAAAACAACGGCTATGCTGAGTACACCCCCTTGGAAAAGCATTTTGCTGGTGACAACTTCGCCTGCCGGGCGGAGGGGTATGGCTTCCCCGGCGAGCGTATTGATGGCAATAATGTCCTCGTGGTTTATGAGGCTGTGCAGCGCGCTATCGCCCGAGCCCGGGCGGGTGAAGGACCTACCCTGCTCGAGTGCATGACCTTCCGCTACCGCAGCCATTGCGAGGCCAGGGCACCTGAGTACCTGCGCGATCCGGTCCAGCTGGCCAGCTGGCATGAAAAAGACCCTGTCCGCCAATTTGAAGCTTACCTGTTGGAATGCGGGGTGCTCGATGAGGCCGGCATGGAAAGCATTGCCGCAGCCGCACAGGATGAGATATCAGCTTCCATCCGCTTTGCGGAGGAAAGCCCATTCCCGCCCGCTGCTGAATTGAGTGAAGGGGCATACGCCCCTGAAGACCCTGCGCTGGTTGGTGGGAGGCGAATATGAGAGAGATCATGTACCGCGATGCCATTCGCGAGGCGATGGTCGAGGAAATGCGCAGGGACCCAAGCGTCTTTTTGATGGGTGAAGATGTAGCTGAGCACGGCGGTAACTTCCTGGTCACCACCGGGATGTACGAGGAGTTTGGCGAGGAACGCGTGTTCGACACTCCACTGAGCGAGTCCGCCCTTGTGGGGGCAGGCGTGGGCGCCGCCATGATGGGGATGCGCCCGATCGTTGAAGTGATGTTCGCTGATTTTGTCACCATCGCCATGGATGCCATCGCCAACCATGCTGCCAAGGTCTACTATATGTCTGGCGGCGAAGTCACCGCACCCATGGTCATACGGCTGGCTGCCTACGGAGCAGGACGCCGCTCCGGCGCTCACCACAGCCAGAGTGTTGAGTCGCTGCTCACCAATGTGCCCGGGCTGACCATCGTAGCGCCCTCCACGGCTTACGATGCTAAGGGGTTGCTCAAGGCAGCTATCCGCACCCCCAATCCGGTGGTTTTCCTCGAGCACAAAATGCTGTATGCCAAGAAGGGCGAGGTCCCAGAAGGCGAGTACCTCGTCCGGATCGGGGTGGCCGATGTCAAGCGTGAGGGGACGAACCTCACCCTCGTCTCCTACGGACGGATGGTCGATGTCTGCCTGGTAGCCGCCCGGACGCTCGAGAAGGAAGGAGTGAGTGCGGAGGTGATTGACCTGCGCTCCCTGCAGCCGCTTGACGAGGAAACCATCCTGGCTTCGGTGCGCAAGACCGGCCATCTCGTGATCGTGCACGAGGCCCCTGTGCGCGGGGGTTTTGGCGGCGAAGTGGCGGCGGTGGTCGCCGAGAAGGCTCTGGGTTACCTGGACGCGCCAATCAAGCGCGTGGGTGCGCCCTGGGTACCGGTGCCTTTCAGCCCGACCCTCGAAGATGCCTACGTTCCCCAGGAAGCGGATGTGATCAGAGCTGCCATGGCGGTAATGTCGGGCTAAACGGGTAAAAAAAAGGCATTCAGCATCCGCACGTACGCCTTGCAGTTATTTAATTATATCAACCTGGAATTTACGCGGAAAACGTTGGGCTAAATCCCCATTTAAGCTGCATTTATTATTTTTGATTAATAAAACTGCTATCGCCTTGCTGGGCGATGGTCGCACTTTACTTTCCCAGGTAAGCCGCCTTGACCACCTCACTGGTTTTGAATTGTTCAATATCACCTTCGAGGACAATTCTACCCACCTGGAGGGCATAGCCCTTGCTGGCCACGCCCAATGCCAGTGACACATTCTGCTCTACCAGCAGGACGCTGATGCCACGCGCATTGATGTATTGGATCACCGGGACCAGCTCGGCGACCATCAAGGGCGCCAAGCCGAGTGAGGGCTCATCCATCAGTAAAAGCTTCGGGTCTGCCATCAGGCCTCGTCCGATGGCAACCATCTGCTGCTCGCCACCGCTCAGCGTACCGGCCTTTTGATTGCGCCTTTCGAATAGGCGGGGGAAATGCTGGAAGACATTCTCCAGGTCGCGTTTAATCGCCTGCTGGTCTTTACGCAGGCTCGCACCCAGCTTGAGGTTGCTCATCACGGTCAAATAGGGGAACAATCGCCTGGCCTGGGGGATGTGCACCAGACCCAATGCCACGATCTTGGGCGCCGGAAGATCGTTGATCCTGGTGTCTCTGAACCAGATTTCACCGGAGGTGGCAGGGATTAAACCCGACATCGTGCGCAGTAGTGTGGTCTTGCCTGCTCCATTAGCGCCCACAAGCGTCACAACCGAACCCTCGGTGACTTCCATAGAGACGTTTTCAAGCGCCACAGCTTTACCGTAGTGGACAGTGAGGTTAGAAACTTTAAGGAGCATTTTGCTCTCCCAGGTAAGCCTTGATGACGTCAGGATTGCCCCTCACCTCTTCGACGGTTCCCTCGCCTATTTTCTGCCCGAAATTGATCGCCACCACGTGATCACACAGGTCCAGGATTTGCATATTGTGTTCGATCACCAGGATGGTCATCCCCTGCTGGCGTACTTTCGCCATGATATCCATGGTGAAGACGATCTCGTCTGTGTTCATCCCGCCCAGCGGCTCGTCCAGCATGAGCAGCCTGGGCTGCACCGCCAGCGCTCTGGCGATCCCCAGCATCTTCTGGTAGCCGTGCGGCAGGTTCTTGGCGCGCTCACCCTTAACCTTGCTCAACCCAACCAGGTCGAGTATCTTCAAGGACTGTTCCATAACGTAGGCTTCATTGCTGCGGTAGGTGGGTGTATTGAAAAAAGCGCCCCAGAAACTGGAACGCGGGTGCAGGTAGTAGGACGCGACCACATTATCCAGGGTAGTGAACTCAGTGAACAGGGGCGTCAGCTGGAAGGTGCGTCCGATGCCGGCGCTAGCCAGGGTGTGAGGGCGATTTCCGGTCACATCCTTGCCATTGAACATCACATTACCTGCAGTGGGACGGATTACGCCTGTGATCAGGTTGAAGACCGTGGTCTTACCGGCACCGTTTGGCCCGATCAACCCGATGATCTGGCCTTCGGCGACGCCCATGCTGAACTGATTGACTGCCATCAGCCCGCCGAAGTTCTTGGTCAGGTTATGGATTTCAAGCAGCACGCTTGGCCACCTCGTCAACAGGCTCGGCTGGCTTGGTCTTCTTCGAATGCTGTTCGTACCAGCGCCTGATTTGATTGGGCAAACCGGCCAACCCTTGCGGCATCAGGAACAGCACGAGCAGCAGGATACCGGCGAAAATGAACGGTACGTATTCCTTTAGATGGCGGAAAAGTTCCGGGATGATAATGAGTGCTGAAGTGCCTACGATCGGCCCGGCGAACAATCCGGCTCCACCGACCGTCATGTAAACAAATACATTAATACTGGTACCAAAACTGAACGTCTCTTGCGTCAGCAGGGCGTAATAGTGAGTGTACGCCACCCCGGCAACGCCAGAAAAGGTGCAGGCTACGCCGAAGCATAGGATCCTTTGCCAGGCTTCATTGATGCCGATGCTTGAAGCCACTGTGTGTGATTGGGCGACGGCTTTCCAGGTCAGGCCAATCCGGCTGTGCTCCAGGCGATACATCAGTCCTAGACAGACGAGCATCAATGCCAGGCAGAAGTAGTAGTAAGGGGTCTTGTTATAGCCGAACAGGAGTGGGATGGAGCCGATGCCCGAGTAACCGCCGGTGTATTTGCTAAAAACCTGATTAACCGCCAGCACGCCGATCCCGAAGAACAGGCTGACCATAGTGAAATAGATGCCCCTCACGCGCGTGAAGGGTATGGCAACCAGGAATGCGATGATAATGGTTACCCCGATGCCGATCAGCATGGTGATCCACGGGGACCATCCCAGGTATTTCGATAAGATACCCGACGTGTAAGCTCCGATCGCCATGAATGCCGCATGACCGATCGACCCCTGACCAGACAGGTCCAAAACGCGCAAGGAGCTGGCTACAATGATCCAGATGAAAACACCGATCAGGATGTGCATGTAGTAGACCCGCAAGCCCAATCGGGGCAGTGCAAACAGGAAGCCGATCAAAAGTGCGAGGATAGCAATTGAGGTGATCCCTTTATGCTGATTCAGGAATGACTTTATATGCATGCTCGCCTCCAGCCGCTAGAACAATTCATAGCCGAACAATCCCTTGGGCCGGATCAATAGGATCAGAATTACAATCAGGATTGTGATCAGCTCACCAATGGAGGCCTGGGTGAGCACGGGCAAAAAGGCGTTTAGCATCCCCATAATGAGCCCGCCGGCGAGTATGCCACCAATGCTGCCAATACCGCTGAGGATGACCACCTGGATGGCTTTCAGCAGGATGTTATCACCCATGAAGGGGTTCATACTGAATATGGTTGCCATCAGCGAGCCCGCCAACGCTGCAGTACCACATGCGATCACCGTCGCCGTGGCAGCGATGCGGTGTGTGTCAATGCCCTGCAGCGCAGCCCCTTCCGCATCCTGAGCTACCGCCAACATCTGCTGCCCTATCTTCGTCATCTGGATCATGTAGGTCAGCGTCATCAGCAGAACTGCGCCAATACCGAAGGTGAGTATCCGCTCAGCGTCCACCGAAATGAAGCCGGCTCTCAATATCCCCGGCACAAACGCAGGGATGGCGCGGGTGACGCCACCGAGAGTCACTTCCACCGTCGTCTCAAGGATGATGATCAATGCAATTGCCATTACGATCATGCGGGTGGGGATGGACTTGAAAGGTCGGAAGCAGAACCGCTCCAGGAACAGCCCGGATGCGCCGACCAGGATTACCGATAGCAGCAGGGAGACCCACTGGTTTAAACCCAAACCAACCGACAGCCCGTAAGTGACGTAAGCACCGATCATATAAACCGCACCATGGGCGAAGTTGAAAATACCCATGATGCTCAGCTGGAGGCCAAAACCCAGCGCCACCAGGATATAGATCGCCGAAAGCACCAGGCCATTCACCGTGCACGTGATGAGTGTATTCATGAGGTAATGCCTATCACTCCACAGGTTGCAAGCTATGACCTCAACGGGTCAGACCGCGAAGGGGGCGGTCTGACCCGCTTAGAACTACATTGTCTGCAATCTTACCATTGGTTGGGTATGGTCAGCAGATTGGATCCCTTGTAGGGATGGGATCACGGGAGATATACGTCTTTCTCCCACGTGCCCCAAGACAGCACGTTGTTTTCGAGCCGCAGGATGGGCAGCTGGGTGTAAACGCTATGGTTGATCCCATAGGTTTGGAGACCGCCCATCTTGCCGGAACTGAAAACGGTGTCAATGCTGGTCATCTTTTGCCAGGTGTCTGCCACAACCTTTGGGTCTAGGCTTTGGGCATTCTCAATTGCCTGTACCATCGTGTAGATGGCATCGAAACCCTGCGCCATCATCATGTCAAAGCGGCCAATCTGAGGATCAGCGACCGCCATAGCGATCACCTCTTTAGTGATTGCAGGCGCATCCGGAATTGTAACTAGCTCAGAAATACCATGACCGAAGAAGTTGGTGGAGGCCTCTGGACCGGCGATTTTCATGATGTCTTGCGGCGGGGTCATCGAGCATACGAAAATGGGTCCTGTGAAGCCCATCGTCCGCAGGTTTTTGAGCATCTGACCCATATAGTCGGTGGGGCCATTACCGAGCATGACCGAGTCCGCGCCCGTCTCCATTGCCTTCTGGGCGATGGGGGTGAAATCCACCGTCGGAGGTGCGAAGCCAATGATGTCACCGACGATCGTGAGGCCCAATGACTCAGCTGATTTCTTTACCTGCGGGGTGTTGGCTTCAATCTGTCCATCGTCAATTAATACATAAGCGATGGTCTTGACTTCAGGGTGGATTTCCTTCAAATAGGTCATGGCGCTGATTTGACCGGCAAAACTATCCGGGTTGGCAATATAGGTGAATTTCCTGTCCGGGTTTTGCTCAGCCTTGGTGCCATTGTTGTAGATGCTGGCGTAGAGCACACCTGCGGGTTCAGCCACTGCACCGATCGCGGCGGTCAGGGGTGGAGGACCGCTGCCGGTGACAAATCGGACGCCCTCGTCCTGGATCAGCTTGGTGGCAGCAGCGGAAGCGCCGTCAGCCGAACCCTTGTTATCTTCGAGCTTGATGTCGACCATGTAGGTCTCACCATTGATGGTGATGCCGCCGTGTTTGTTGACGTACTGCTGCGCCAGATAAGCCCCGCTGGCGGCGAGCTTGAGATTATCGGATGAAGCACCCGTCAGAGTCTCGATTTCGCCGATCACCAGCGACTTGGGTGTGGGAGTGTTCGCAGCAGCGGGCGGATTAGTTGGTGCCGCTGTTGGTGAAGCACAGGCAACCACAAGCATGGTGAACAGGACGATAATGATCGTCGAGCTGAAAAATCCCTTTCTAAAGGTTTTCACTAGGTTCCTCCTAATAGGATCTTATCGAAAGTTGGAAGGATTATTGTAAAACCCTTCGTCAATTACAAGGAAATCATTCTCCTCACGGAACACTTACCTCAGTTTGAAAGTACATGCATCCTTAGCCTCATTCAATCAATTTATTCGATCTCACCTCCGTTCCACCTTCTCATAGAATAAATCCTGAGTCGCATTGTTGGTCTAGTCAATTTCTCAGGCAGCAGCACCCATGGCTGCTACCAATACATCGGTACCCCGCATGAAATCAGCTCTTCGCAGGGATATTTGGTGATCACTTCATGCCCATCTTCCGTTACCAGCACCTCTTCCTCAATCCTCGCCCCGTGTTTGCCATCCGGGGTTTGGGCGTACGTCTCCATGGCGATCACCATCCCCTTTTGCAGGGAGAACGGGTTGTCCAGGGAGCACATCCGGCTGATGAACGGCCGCTCATGGATCGACAGGCCTATGCCGTGCCCGATAGCCATGCCGATCGCCTCTGCCTCCGAGCTCAGCCCCCAGGTGGTGCACTCCGGCCAGCTCAAGGCAATTTCGCGCGAGGTCACTCCCGGCCGCACCATATCAATCGCCTGGTACAGCCAGTCGTAAGCCTGGTGATAAGCTGCCTTCTGATCGGCGGTGGGCCGACCACAGATGAATGAGCGGTAATAGCAGGTGCGGTAGCCGTTGAATGAGTGGATGACGTCAAAGAAAACGAAGTCACCCGGGCGGATGATCCGGTCTGAGAAGACGTGCGGGTGTGGGCTGCTGCGTGGTCCGGAGACCACGTTTACGCATTCCACGTCGTCCGAACCCAGGCTATAGAGGGTCTGGCAGACCAGACCAACGAGCTCGTTCTCCTTGATCCCTGGCCTGATCGAGCGCGTCAGGGTGTCATATGCAGCATCCGCCATTGAGGCGGCGGTCTTGAGCAGCTGAATCTCGTCTGGAGACTTGATCAGGCGGGCGTCCAGCAAGCTGTCTTGGGCATCGATGATGTTGTCGATGCCGGCGCGGCGCAAGGCGTCCAGTAGGACGATGTCGGTAATATCAATTGCCAGCGGGTCATTCTCAACCCCATGATCAGCCATGATCTGCTTGACCGTGTTGGCCAGGATGTCCGCTACTCCGTCGCAGTTGGGGATGCCGCCGCGTGACCAGGTCACCGCCGGGCGTACACGATCGGCGATCCACGGAGAATACAGCCGTCGGGCGGCTCCCGCGGAACCCGACTCAAACAGGATCGGCTCACCGCCCCGCGGCAGAAGCGCATAGCGGTGCATTTTGTCACGCGCCCATTCACCGATATGAACGCCGGTGAGATAACGTATATTGTTGAAGTCGAAGCACAGGTAAGCGCCAATCTGATGCTGTACTAATTGCTCCTTGGCGCGGTTTAACCGGTAATTACGCAGCCTATCGTAGTCAACTCTGGTTTCCCAATCGACACCCATTACTCCCCAAGACATATGTTGCTCCTTCCTGTTGTGATAATGTGCGTGCAAACGCTCGATGCGCCAGGATTATCGCTAACAGCCAGCCGTGAAGAGTTTGGCGGGACTGCCTGGGTTTTCAACAGCATTTCAGCTGTGCGAGTTTCGTAAAGGGCAAGACTGCAACCTGCTAATTGCTGGAGAACGCCTTCACGGGTGTCACTGGTGAAGCTCCCAGCTCGCGTGAGATGCGGCTGGTGGCTTCGATCAGCTTATTCAGCAGCACGCCCACCCGGTCGTCAGGCACACGGTGGGTGGGAGCGACGATCGCGGCTGCGGCGACCACTTTTCCCTGGTGGTCGAAGATTGGAGCGGCCATGGCGGTCACGTCGGGGAAAGCTTCACCTTTCTCGATGGCATAGCCGTGCTCACGGATGCTGTATAGGCGCCGGCGATAGTCGGCTGCATCCGTCATCGACCAGACGGTGAATGCCTCCAGCTTACCGGAGGGAAGAATTTCGTCGAGGACAGAGTCAGGCTGGTATGCCAGCAGAACCAGCCCGGCTGCGCCAAAATAGCATGGTCGGCGGACGCCTATTGTGGTTGTGACCCGCACGGGTCTCTCCGGCTCCACCACCAGCGTGCACACGTGATGGTCTCCATCCAGGCTTGCCACAGCGACCGTCTCATCAATCTCAGGGACCAGCTGCTGAAAAATCGGCTCAGCCTTATTGAGATAATTGATCTGCCTGCGGGCAATGGCACCCATCACCAAGAATTTATGACCCAGGCGATACACACTAGTGTCGGGGTCCTGTATGATATAGTCTGCCTGCGCCAGCGTAGCCAATAAACGGTGAACGGTTGCTTTGGGAAGGCCAGCCTGGGCACAGATCTCGACCAGGCTCAACTCTGGGACCTCCAGCGTAAAGCAAGACAACACATCCAGTGCCCGCTTGACGGCTTTTACACCTGTCGTAACATCGCTAGATTCATCCAATTGTGAATCCTCCTGAACAGTGCTTAATAAAGGCACCATTACAATATGGAACAGAAGACCGAACAAAGTTCCAATTTAGAGCTTATATTTACTTGAAAAAATGAACTGCTGTTCCGAATTTATTGTATAATAGCATGGCTCTGAAGCTCTGTCAATACCAAGAATTCAACATTTTTCTGTGGTTAAGCCCGCAAGATTGGTGTAGATCTGGTTTATCCCTTAGAAATGCCCTGATCCATGGCTAAATAAGCCTGATTTTACCGCTGGCGTATGTAAATCGATTGATTCACTTGTAAATAACGATAATAATAACGGGATGGCGGTCTATTTCTGGTATATAATACCCACATAAATAATGTTGATAAGTGGAACATCATTCCAATATATCAAGATGAATAGATAACTGAACCCAACATCCGTTTGAGGAGGTGCTGATTATGGCATGGGGATCAATGGCAGTCGACTGGGAAACCAGGGTTGACTTTGACCGGTTGCGAAAATATCGACTCGCTCGTGCCAGGGAGCAGCTGGACCGCAATGAGATAGGTGCGTTCCTGTGCTTCGAATTCTACAATATCCGCTACCTGACCGGCGTTCACATCGGTGAGTGGGCGAGAGACAAGCTGAACCGTTACGTTCTCTTACCCCGAGGGCAAGACCCGTTAGTCTTCGAGATGGGGACAGCAGCCCTAGCACATAAACTATATTCCCCCTGGATTGCCGACCATGTGCGTTATGCTCTGCCCACCTGGACGCGTGCCGATAGCCATGTGGGAGCAGAGATCGCCGGGAACCTGGCCCGCACCATCAAGGGCCTGTTGAGCGATTATGGGCTGGAGCAGGAGCCGCTTGGAGTAGACGTCGTCGATGTTGTGTTCCTGGATGCGCTGCACCGTGAAGGGATGCACGTGGTGGATGCGCGCTCCCCCATGTTGGATGCCAGGCTGATCAAGAACCAGGATGAGATCCAGCTGCTCAAGGTGGCTGCGGCAATGGCGGATGCAGCTTATGACACAATTGTGCGTACCATCCGACCAGGCATACGTGAGAATGAGCTGGTGGCCGTGGCGAATGAGACGCTCTACCGCCTGGGGTCGGAGGACGTCGAGTGCGTAAATGTCGTCTCCGGTCCGCGCAGCAGCCCCCACCCGCACGTCTTCTCGGACCGCATCATCCGCCCGGGAGACCTGGTATATTTCGACCTGATGCATGCCTATAACGGCTACCGCACCTGCTATTACCGCACCTTCATCTGTGGTCGTCCGACGCCCGAGCAGAAAGCCGCCTACCATCAGACCTATGACTGGCTCTATGACGCGGTCAGCGTGGTGCGCCCAGGCATCACTTCCGCCGACATCGCCTCACGCTACCCCACCTATGAGGCCTGGGGCTTGAACAGTGAGCTGGAGGCAAGGGGGTTGGCGACCGGGCACGGTATCGGTCTTTCGATCCATGAGAAGCCTGGGATCAACCGCATCGAGTCGCTATCGAGCCCCTTCCCCATCCAGGAAGGGATGGTATTCGCGCTAGAGACGTACGCTCAGACGCCTGATGGACGCCAGGGGTGCCGCATCGAAGAAGAAGTGCTGGTCACTGCTACAGGTTATGAGATCCTCACTAAATACCCCTGCGAGGAGCTCATCTCCTGCGGTGTGCCAAAATACTGGTAGAGGAGGAAACCATGAGAGCGATAGTTTTACGTGAGTTCGAGCAGCCGATGGTCATGGAAGAACGACCAGTGCGAGATCCAGTAGGTTCAGAGGTCCTGCTGCGCGTGCGTGCGGCTGGTGTGTGTGGGACTGATCTCAAGCTGTTCCGCGGCAAGAATCCACGGCTGAAGCTGCCGATTGTATTGGGGCACGAGTTCGCCGGCGAGGTCGCCGCCCTGGGGCCCGAGGTGCGCCAGCGTAAAATTGGCGATCGGGCGGTAGTTTACATGTACATGAACTGCGGCCAGTGCGAGCCGTGTCTCACTGGTCACGAAAACCTGTGCAGCAATCGGCGTGGTTTCTTTGGCTTTGACCGGGACGGCGGGTTTTCCGAATATGTAGTCGTACCCGAAGCCAACCTGGTGCTCATCCCAGACGCGGTATCCTTCGAAGAAGCTGCCATCCTCGGTGACGCGTTGGCTACAAGCTGGCACGCTGTTCGCACCCAGGCAGATCTCAAGCCCACACAGACCCTGATGGTTATGGGGCTGGGCGGGTTGGGCTTGCACGCGGTCCAGTGCGGGCGCGCCTGCGGGGCAGACGTCATCGCCGTCGATTCGGTGCAATCCAAGCTGGACATGGCCCGGGAGAATGGAGCCCAGTATACCGTGAACGTTGGAAGTGGGGATTTTACTCAGGAGGTGCGCAGCATTACCGGCGGCAAGGGGGTGGATGCCGTGACGACTTTCCGCCCGCATGCTGAGGACATCGAGCCGGCGATTAAATGCGCCAGGCCGGGTGGGGTGGTGGTGATGGTGGCGTATATCGACATTGGTAAGACCCTCAACCTCGATCAGCGTTTCGTGCAGAGCATGGAAGTGCGCCTGGTGGGGGCGCGCGGAAACACGCGTCAGGAATTGGCCGAGGTCGTGCAGCTGGTCGCTAGAAAGCAGCTGCGCCCGCTAATCGCCGGGCACTACCCGCTGGAGCAGGTTAATATGGCTCTGAACCAGCTTGCTACCGGCCAGGTGACGGGACGGATTGTCCTGGTTCCCTGATGGCTGCAGAATAACCGCAGCCATTCTTGCCGGCTTAGGACTAGTTCGGTATCCAGCTGCCATACAAACCGATCCAGATGATAATACAAGCAGCCTGCTCGCCACGAGCAGGCTGCTTTTACAAGAGGAGAAGTTTGGCAGGTGTTTATTGAAGATCAGTCCTGAAAATGGAAGCTCTGCATCACCGTCCGGTAAAGGTCTTTGACGTCTGCTTGCGTTTCAGCCGCCACCGATGGCGCCGGCAAAATGTAGAGTGGAGTAGTTTTCAATTGATCTTGTAAACAACCAGACCTTCCAGCTCAACCTTTCTGATTTGCGTTCTGCCTTGCCCGGTCCGCCATCCTGGTGAGAAATTTTCCCATGGTCACTCTGAAATGGTAGCTCACCCACAGCTGGAGGCGGTTGGCGATACCAGGCACAAGCACAGCTCGCGTCTTGCCAACCAGTTTCGCCATCCCACGCCCAACCGATTCAGGGTCCGCCATCATTTCATCCGGCACACCGAAAGGCGCCGCAGATTTCGTGCGCGTGAGCGGCGGGTGCATTACGTTGAAGACGATACCCTGTTTGGCATATTCCAGCGCCAGGGTGCGCGTCATTGATTCAATCGCTCCCTTGGTGGAAGTGTATCCAATCATGCCAGGCATGCCTGTAAATCCAACCCCCGAGCTGAGGTTATGCACCACCCCATGTCCCTGCTTTTTCATGACCGGCAGCACCGCCCGGATGAGGTTGAGATAGCCATAATAATTAACTTCAAACTCACGCCGGATGTCATCCATGGGACGCTTCTCGAATGGTGAAAACAATGCCAGGCAGGCATTGTTGACCAGGACGTCAACCCCACCCCACTGCGCGACCACCTCGTCCACAACTGACTGGACCCGTTGCGGGTTGGTCACATTGCACACGACTGGTAGAAAATTTGGGTTAGCGTCCTTCAGGTGCGACAGGGAAAGGTCCAGCGCGGCCACACGGTCACCCATCTCCAGCAGGAAATGGGTCATCGCCAGGCCAATTCCATTATTCGCGCCGGTAATAATAATCGTGCGAGGCATGCAGATCTCCTTACTTTAGTGATGCTTCCAAGTCGGTCACTTCGTCGCGCCAGCCATATACGTGGCGCAGGTTTTCCTCTAATTTCGCCGCATTCTTCTCGTAACCCTTAGCCAGCTCTGCCAGGTGGTTGTAATAATTCGCCAGTTTGGCGAGCTCCGGTACGACAATTTCTCCCTCACCTTGCAGGCCTCTCCCCAACGTCTCCAGCGTAGACAGCCATTCTTCCGCACTCATCCCGGCAGTTTTTCGAAAATCGCGGATCACCCATTGCCGCTCGAAGATGGAGCGGTGCTTCCAGCCTTCAGATTGTTCCTTAAGCGTGAGGCGGACTCTCTCGCACAGCTTTGCAGCCTGAACCCGCTTATCTGCATTAACCTGGATGGTATCCTTCTCGCCTTCCGCTGCGCCGTAATTGATATCCGCCGCCTTGAGTGCCTGTATGGAGGATATCTCTATGCCTTTAAAGCGTTCTGCGAACACGAGGCTGACGGCAAACCCTACCCCGGCTTCCTCAGGAGTAAGCACAATATTCTTATTCAGCTCGTAAAACTCCTTCACACTCATACCCATTAGTGGCGCAAGCTGCTCCACCGCACTGATGGCGGTTTCCGTGGGGATGAGACCCGGGCCGATGGTATACGCGATCACTCCTGTACCTTCCAATTCCGCGTCCAGGGTGTTTGCCAGGTGCACCTGGGCTGCCTTGAAGGACTCATACCCGCCCAGGAAAGCCGTCCCAGTGGAAGATACACACGCAAAGGTTCCGTGGTGGCGGCTGAGCATATCCGGTAAAAATGTGCGCGCCATCAACACCGGTCCGCGCAAGTTGACGCGGTAGCTCTCGTCCCATTTTTCGATGGGTACGTCCGTTACTTTACCCAGTACTGCGATAGTGGCATTGTTGATCACCGCGTCCACCTTGCCAAAACGCAGGATGGATTGGCGGTATAACTCCTGAATGCTGCCTTCGTCGCCGACATCGGTACGGACGAACAGGACTTTCTGCTTGTCAAATTCCTTCCCGAGCGCCTCCGCTGCATTCTGGCCACTGGTGGCGTTAATTTCCGCAATGATGACGTTTGCACCCAGCCACAGAAGGGCGCGGACGGTTTCGTAACCAATCCCGCCGCCTGCGCCGGTGACGATGACCGTCTCACCTGCCAGGGAGTCGGGCTTTAATCCGAGCTGTGAAATGATGGGAGTATTCATGGTATATGCCTGCCTTTCAATGTTTAAGAAATTAAGAGCCTGAAGGAAATACGATTGAATACACTGCTCAACGGGTCACTAATTTCGCTCCCTCTATTACGACCGTCTTGATTACTGGCACCACTTTACCGAAGACGACCTTGTAAAACCGCTCAACCGGGGCTTGCTGACTAGCTGACAGTGGGATGGTCTCCAGCGGTTGGGACGGCTGTGGGTAGGGCGCGAAGGCTCCGGGTTTGATTAGTAATCCGAGCCACAGGTCTAAAATGATACCGACCAGGATGGCAATAATGATCAGGATTGAGGGTACAAAAATATCCATTCTTCCAAAATATCTTTATCAGAGTGATTGCGTTATAGCGGTTAATAACAGCACCAGCACACCTGCGATTGCCATCAATTCGGTATATAACGAGAATGAGGCCAGCGCTTGAGCAGCGTCGGGATTCGTCCTCACATCGGGACCAACGCGTTTGATAGCGTTGAACCAAAACCCAGCTATCAGCATCCCTACAACGATGAGGTGCTTTATCAGCATTAAAATACCCCAGGTGTTCCCAAAATTTCCTAATCCGAGATAGTTGGGGTCGGTGAGCATCAGGTAAATGCCGGTGATGATGAAAATTAATAGCGCGGCATACAACCATCCACGGCTGCGATTGGAGATTTCGCTGAGGATGGTCCCGCTCACCGGGTTCGCCTGGTTGTTCTTAAATACAGGCAGATAGATCAAGGCAAGCAGCAGGAAGTGGCCGATCAAGACGGCAGTCCCGAGGGAGTGGAGCCAATAAGAAAGTGGGATCAAAAGTTGTGACAAGGTCACTCTCCTTTTCTATTCTTCCGGGTAATATATGCCTTGAATACGATATCTCTATTCTCAGCAGGGTACTTGAATGCGACGAATTCAAGCGTCTTGATCACAGCGTAATGATTTTGGTCCAGCAGGCCGGTGATGTAACCTTCGCTGTGGCGATGCAGTACGACTGCTGATTCTGCCTCGGGCTCTTCAGACACTTGCACCCGGTTGATCGGGTAGCTGGACACCTGACCCGGTTTTTGCTCTTCCACAGCGAACGCGTATATTCCACCTTCTTTCGTCACCCGCCCAATATCTGTAAACAGGGAACCCAGGTCACTGAAGGAATTGAGCACGGCAATGGAAATTACATGGTCAAAGGAGCCGGGAGAATAAGGCAGAGGCAGTTTACCTAAATCGTGTAACTTCAATTCTACTGTAAAGTTCTTTGCGGCACAGATTTTGAGGATTTCGCGGGAACCATCCAATCCGTATATCCGCAGGCCTGCTTTGTGGAAGAGGATCGAGCTCAAGCCGCTGCCAATACCGAGGTCAAGCAGCGACTGCCCTGGTTCCACAAACTCATAGGTCAGACCAAAGACAGCCTCAGGACCATGCCAGTTGGAAAGGCGTGCCTGGGCGTCGTATTCACTGGCTGACTGCGCATCATGGATGATTGTATCTGTTGTGGGCACCATATGGGATATTCCTGGAATTATTTTACACCTGTGAGATCAAATATCACTTGACCCATTGATTATCGCGCAATTATCCACCAGGCACAACTGAGCCGACCGCGATGAATAAGAAGATCACTACATCCATCCAAAAGTGGATCAACCAGGCCCAGAAAAAGCCACGTGTTTCCAGCATGGCCTTCCCCATCAACCATCCCGGGATGAATGCCATGATGCAGCCCAAGATACCATATGGAACGCCGTAGTAATGGCTGATCCCAAAATAAGTCGCGGTTACCAGGAGCGCCTGTACACCTCCCAGCGGGAGTTCCAGCCCGGCCAGCCATGGGGCCCGGTACAGCATTTCCTCTCCATAGGCATTCGCGGCTGCAAACAGCAGCACGTAGGGTAGTAAGGGCAGCACATCTACCAGGGATTTGCCTGATGGGGGTGTTCCAAAAATGAGGCTGAAGGCGATCAATCCCAGGCACATACCGATGCTGATGGCTGGGCCAAGGACCTTCCACGATGGCGGGCGGGTAAGGATCCATGGTATTGGGTTCGCCGGGGCGTCCAGCTTGCCTTTTACCAGGAAGAAGCGGCTGAAGCTGCGCGTCTGCACCCACAGGATCAAGGTGAGCAACAGGGCGGTGGTGGCACGCGGCAGTACCGTGAGGGCAACTTGCCAGATGAAGGCATTGCTGCCGGTAAACCAGCTTTGATACGCCAAGCTCTCGTAAACTCTGGATACGCCCCAGTCCAGCAGGTAGATGATCAACACAACGGAGAAGAAAAACCGCAGCGGATTAAGCACTTTGGTGTACAGGCTGATAAGGAATAATACTGCCAGTAGAGCCACCTTTACCCAGTAAAGCCAAACGGGGCTGCTGCCGGTCAATTCCCGGAACAGGATGTCTGGCAGCAAGGAGATGAACAGCACAACCGGCCAGACGACCAGGGCTAAGGGGAAACTCATTTGTTTTGAAGTAGATGTAGAAAGGTTCAAAAAATTTACTCCTAATATGCTACATTCAGAAACATGGAGATCGTCGCCATATTCATGAGGATATGAACAACCACAAAATAGGATAGCAGCCTTGGCCGCCAATGGAAGGCAATACCGATCAGCAAGGCGAAGGGGATGAACATCAGCGCTCGCCAAACGATAATACGTCTATCGAGCAGAAACGGCATGGCGATGTGCTGCAGCCCGAGCATCAGGGCGGGGATGGAAATTGCCAGCCACTTTTTCATACCTTGCATTTCGAACCGTGGCATGACATAACCAAAATAAGTGGGAAGCTCGGTGAGGCCCTGTACGATAGGAAAGGCAATGATGGCAAGGTAAACCGCCCATTGAGGCAAGGGACGGATGAACAGATCTGATGTAGCTGCTGAGTTACCGAACAGTGCCAATCCCGGCCAAATATTGGGCGGATAAGTCAGGGGAGCGGTAATAATGGTTAATCCCAACAGGGCAAGCAGATCACCCAGGATTTTCTTGCGATCGATGCGATAAATGTCCCAATAATTTTTACCTTCCGCCGGAAAGACGTTCAATAGCAGCGCAAGGCAGATCAGGTCAGCGTCCCCCCTAAACTACCAGGATGGATGGTCGGGCGATCCCATCAACGACCGCTTCCGGCCAGCCGGGTATCGTCGTCAGCACCTCATTCTGGTTTTCACCGACCAACATCGTGTCTTCGGATTTATAACCGGTGATCGATGGATTCCAGGCGTACGCCTGCCCAACTGCCACGCGATCATGAGAGCCCGGTACTGCCAGGTACTCACGCGGCTCATAGCCGCATGCCCCACCCTGGTGATGCTTCTGCCACTCATCAGGGAAGCCAGTAGCCGCATAAGTCGCAGCTGCTTTCGCAAAAATATCCCCCAGCGTTTGTCCTGGACGGGTGGAATTAATAAACGTGGCATCGACTCTGGCGCACGCTTCCATCTTGCGTCGTAGGTCATCAGGTAGGGGTCCAAAATGGACCAGGCGGGTTATCGAGCAGATAAGCCCATTTTTCCTGCCACATAGGATGAGCATGGCATACTTCTCCAGTTTTTTTGCCGTGGGTAGCGGATGGCGGTAGGAGAAAATGCGCTCATCGGTCGCGATCAGGTTGACGATCGCCTGCACCCCTTGCGCTTCCACTTCAGACGCCAGGCTGGCTGCAATTTGGTACTCCGTTTCGCCTGGCCTCACCGTATGGATGGCTGCCTGCATGGCGCGGGCGCATACTTTACCCAGCTCACGGAAGCGCTTGCCTTCTTCCGGTGTCAGGTTGGCGCGCAGACGTGCCAGCTCTGCTGAGACGTCCAGTGCCCCAGCGAGTGGAACATCCGAGCCAAGGGTCTTGCCCCGGCTTACATCTCCGATATTAATTGGGCTGGCATGCCAGGGAGTCACCTTGAACTCCCAACCTTGCGCCATGAGCTGTTCTTCCTGCTCCAGGCGAGGTGCTTCGATGTTACTGGTGAGAAGATATTGATGGTCTTGGGTGATCAATAATGAGGCTGATCCATTCGTGGTGGCTATATTGATGTATGAGGCTGCCCCGCAGGTTGCCCAGGCAAAACTTCCCGCACTCTGCAGGTAAAGACTGTCCAGGTTGTGGCCAGTCATCCAGGTCCGAATAATATCAAGTTTGCGTGTTTGTTCGCTCACAATTTCTCCTTTAAATTATTTGGAGTGCCGTTCCTCACCAGGTATCACCCATGCAGATGCAGCCAGCAGCAACCTGCTAATGTATCCCAACGCAGAGTAGATTAGCTAATATTACGCCCAGAACATTTCTCCCGGGCTTTCCACCGTGACCACCTCTTGCAGAGCCACCAATCCCTTTTTAACACCCTCATCAAACGACATCATCCCGTCTTCGTGCTCG
>JBGPBQ010000009.1:0-32075 GCA_041481345.1 Anaerolineae bacterium | reverse complement strand
CCGCCAATGGGGAATTTCTCGCAAGGGCAGCCTATAATCCAAATTCGAATATAACCGGACGCGTCTGGACGTGGGACCCCGACGAAGAAGTTATGCCAGAGCTGTTCGAAAGAAGAATGATTAGGGCGTTAGACTCACGGCATAAGCTGAAAGGCTTGATTCCCTCCAATGCAATGCGTTTGGTCCATGGTGAATCGGATGGAATTCCTGGATTGATCCTTGACCAATACGACGAGGTGTGTGTCGTTCAGTTCCTTACTGCCGGAGTTGAGTATTGGCGTGAAAGTTTACTAGAAATTATCAAGAAAATGATTAAACCAAATATCCTTTATGAGCGCTCCGATGTGGATGTACGGCAATTGGAGGGACTACCGGTACAAAAAGGAATTCTATACGGGAATAACTTAAAGAATCCAATTACGATCAAAGAAAATGGACTCAAAATCCTGGTGGATATTGTTGATGGGCATAAAACTGGTTATTACCTGGATCAGAGGGATAACCGACTGCTAGCGAGGCAGCTTGCTGGCGGCAGAAAAGTGCTGGATTGCTTTTCGTATACTGGCGGGTTCGCGATAAACTCGCTTATCGGTCAAGCAGCATCCGTATGCCTGGTCGATTCATCGAATGCAGCTCTGGAAGCAGCCCAAAAGAATATCAATTTAAACCAGCTCAACCTGAATAATGTGACTTTTATCGAACAGGAAGTTTTTAAATATCTGCGGACCTTGCGTGATAAAGCAGAATATTATGATTTGATAATCCTAGATCCGCCGAAATTTGCTCCGACTATTTCGCAGGCAGAGCGGGCTGCCAGAGGGTATAAAGATATCAATCTACTCGCATTTAAATTACTTAATCCGGGCGGGTATCTGATGACATTCTCCTGTTCGGGAGGGATAAGTGAGGAATTCTTTCAAAAAATCGTCGCAGATGCAGCACTGGATGCAGGTGTACAGGCCAAAATCTTAAAGCGTTTACATCAGGCGATTGACCATCCGGTTGCATTAAACTTCCCCGAGGGTGCATATTTGAAAGGATTTCTTATCCAAAAACAAAGCTAGACACATCACAAAAAGAGGCTAAATATTTAGAAATTGCATATAATCACTGAGTTGATTCGTAACAAAGCTGTTTTGTCACGCAGGACAATAGTATATGAGGCACATAATTGATTAAGAATTGGTGTTTTGTCCCTTATTCAATAAAGGAAACCTAATTTGTAGTTATGGTTATAATCAATGCATATCGTTCCTTGGGAGTAATTAAATGGGAAATTATGAGCACGACTTAGAAAGGATACTGGTTTCAAAAGACGAAATTAAAACCAGGGTGAAAGAGCTGGCTAACCAGATCTCGAATGATTATGCTGGTATCGAACAGATTTTTCTAATTGGTATTCTAAAGGGCGCTTTTATTTTCTTAGCCGATTTGTGCCGAGAGCTTACGATTCCACATGTCGTAGATTTCATGGCGGTATCTAGCTACGGAAAGACTGCAAATACCGGGGCAGTGAGATTAATTATGGATTTAAGAGAGCCGATTGATGGTCAGCATGCCATCATTGTGGAAGACATTGCGGACAGCGGTAAAACCCTCAAGTATCTGTACCAGGTGCTCCAGTGGCATAATCCAGCTTCCTTAAAAACCTGTGTTTTACTGAGAAAGAGTAAGGATAATTTAGACGTTCCGATTAATTATCTAGGTTTTACCATCCCCAATGCCTGGGTGGTTGGTTATGGGTTGGATTATGCCGACCATTACCGCACGTTACCTTACATCGCTGAGTTAAAACCGCAGGTATATTTAAAATAAGACTTATATAAAAACTAAAAGACTAGTTAAAAAATAAAGCCTGGAGAGCTGCACTCAACTCCAGGTTTATTTTTTACTGCTCTTCCTGCGGTCCCGACGGGATTCGGACCCGCGATCTCGGCCTTGACAGGGCCGCATGTTTGGCCGCTACACCACGGGACCTTGCGTGCGATAGTTTACTATACTATTTTACCATCGTCAAGTGGAGAGGAATGGCAGTGGAGAGGAATGGCGGACGAATGCGAGATGAAATATCACGGATTTACACCGATATCAACCGAATAAGTATCAGAGCTCGTTATTTCGACTACTGCCATAGGAAATGGCAAGTAGTGACCGCGTGAATAGTCAAAATTTGGATCTTCCGGATTAAGTAAAGCCTTATGCGTGGCATTGAACGTAAATGATGTGACCGGATTTGTAGAATACACCCCAACCATTTTACTGTGAACAATTCCCCAATTTACTCCGAATGGTTCTTTCACTAATTTATAAGAATCTCCCCAGTCACGGGTATATCGCTTCCAGGGATCTACAACCAAAGGGATAGATGGCGTGATCTCTGACGGGTCGGTAATCTGGATATCGAGATGGATTTTATCGGGATAAACGCTAATTGTTTTGCGCATAGTCATTTTATTATTAAACAATTCAATTTTTCCCTCTGAAATATTAACATTATAGTAATTCCATCCATAAAATTGATCCTGAAAAGCGCCAAGTATCTGCGCTGAATCACTCCGTACACCTAATTGGGTATCCCAGGATGATGGATCACTCAAACCAATGATGAATTCCCAGGTTGGTCCAATAATCTGGTGGATTCCTTTCGCATCCACTGTGAAAACAAAGGATATATATCCACCAGCTCTCTCGATGACGACGAAAATATGATTGTTCGCCAGGATACATTCATTTTTTCCATCAAAATCTAAGTCGATTGTGCAGGTTTGTATGACTGACGGTGCTTCTGCCCAAGCTGCAGCGGTGAGGATCTGACCGATCTGGCCAATATAATTTTCCCGGAGTGATAACAATTCTGGAGAAACGGGTTGCAAGGTTGAATAATAAACCTGCCAGGCTAGATCAGTCAGCTGGTTATGCGGGGCTTTTAAAAGTGCATCGTAGACCTTGCGTTGAATGTTGGATCCGCTAGTTGTGGCATTCGATTCAGCTTGCCGGGATTCGAGGTTCGCCTTCGATTGTGCGTTTTGATTGGGACGAGGATATCCTAATGAGGATTTATCGGCTGTCGCTAAATCCTGGATCGTCAGTACCTGAATCCAAGGGTGAACAGCAATATATGAAAATGCCTGAATGCTAAGCGCGGGATCCCCAAGCGAAGAATTTGAAAAATCACCGCCTAAGAATAATGGCGATGAGGGTTGGTCATATGTATTAGATACTAGCAATCTTTTACAATCAAGCGACAGTTCGCCTTGTGAAGGAGTAGAATTTTTTAAGATTGGGAATAAATTGCAGCTAGAAAGGTTACTGTCGAATTGCGCATTGTCATTAACTCCAAAAACATAACTATAGTTACTTATATTAAATTTATTATCCAATAATAAAATCAAGATTGAAGCAGACCGCGTATCTATATTAGCCAAATTATTATTTATTACCCATTCGGGATATACATTCGGGTCATAATTCACATTGCCACTATATGTACTGGACGAGGCTGTTTGAGGTTTACCCAGGTCTCTTTTCATACCCATAGGAGGCAGCCCCAGGATACCTTGATCAGCTAATTTTCGAATTCTCGGTAAGACATCAAGATAGTCAAGCGCAGATAAGTTATTCGGGGTTAGTAAATCTAGCAAGAAGATAGTGGAGTTCGTTCGTTCGGCAGCATCAATCAAATATCTCAGACCATGCCGGCTGCTCATCGGTCCTGCGTGTGCACCTGCCCAAGAGCGAAGGGTCTGCGCAGGGGTCTCTGAAGAAAATGTATTCCAAAATGCGAATAAGACTTTGGCTCTGGCAGGGGAGGGGGTATCGGTGGAAAATATCTCACTTTTATCAGAAATTACTTCACTTCCGGGAGGTGTGATAATCACTTGAAATTTAGTTTGGCCATATATGATTGGTATAATGCTGTGAATTATGTCGATTACAATCCGATCCTGTTCTGAATCATAAACAATAAATAACTGCACTCCATTAACAACACCAAGATGGTTATCCACCAACTCGATATCCCCAGCATCAGTAAATTTAATTAAATAATCCCAGCTAATGTCGCTCAACACGGTACTGCTGTTACTCGCAACAATCTGAGTTACACCACCCGGATTTGTATCTATCGGGATATAAATATCCTTCCCCAGATACTTATCGAGTTGGAGAAAATCAATCCGCAGCTGTAATCTGTGATCATTTATCCTGGCGTATGTGGCTATCAAATCCTGGCCAGGCTCTACCGCATCCAATGGATCTACCAGCTTCAGATCGCTGTATTTCCAATCCAATAAATTGCGGCTACTCGGGTTGGAGCTTACTGATCGGCATCCGAATAGCAAAACAGAAATGATAATTATGCAATATGCAATAAAAATGGTTTTGTATGATTTATCGCGGAACACAACATTGACCTTATTCGTCTACTAATTAACTGACATTAATGACAGGTTTAGAAATGATTACCTATAATTTTGTGAATAAATGTATAATCAATAATAATACATATTAGGTGTTTAGGGACAGTTCGAAAGGAGATAAATAATGAAACGCCTTATTTCGATTTTGATCACGATAATTGCATTAACTGCATTCGTTCTTCCAGCAGCGGCTTCTTCGCCGACACCATATTTTAATATATTGGAGGTCGTAAAAGATCAGACCGTTACCATACAAGCATACAACTTTCCCGCCAATGATAGCCTTCGGGTGACCATGGGACCATATGGTGCATATGGCATTAACGGTGTGGTCATAACAACTACAAACACCGGGAGTAGCACTTCCTTTACAGCTACTTATACAATACCATCCACCCTGGCAGGATCCGAGAGGATTGCAATTCGATTGGAAAGTCCGACAACCGGCTTTTTCGCTTACAACTGGTTCTGGAACAATCCACCTTCTACGACACCAGCGCCTACGCCTATACCCGGTTATAGTGGTTTCCCCACATTTTCAATTAAATCGGTTGTGATGAACCAATCTGTAACCATTCTGACTACCAATTTACCACCCAATGATACGTTCTCCGTAACGATGGGAAAATATGGGACATTAGGTATCGGTGGAATCGTTGTGGCAAGCACAAATTCCGGATCCGGTGGCTCACTCGAGCTAACTTACACCATCCCTCAAGAATTGTATAACTTCAATCCGATCGCCATCCGAATGCAGAGCCCCACAACGGGTTACTTCGCCTATAACTGGTTCTGGAACAGCAACTCGAGTGTAACCCCAACTCCAACACCTGTGCCTACGACAACGCCGCCTGCTTCTGGATACAGCGGGTTTCCCACGTTCTCCATCATAGCCGTCGTCAAAGACAGCACAGTCACTATTTCTGGGGTAAATTTCCCGCCTAATGATACGTTCACCGTCTTGATGGGCCCTTACGGGAAAAAAGGTGTAAATGGAATAAGTGTGGGCAGCACAAGCACCGGTTCAGGTGGGTCGTTATCTGCGACATATACTATACCATCGTCACTCGCGGGATCGATGAAAATTGCTCTCCGGTTGCAAAGTCCTACTAGCGGTTATTTCGCATACAATTGGTTCTGGAACAATACCGCACCATAGAATAGCAATGTAACTCTAAAATCATGAAGGATCATACGCGAGTGCTTGATCTATAAAAGCGTATGATCCTTCAATATTTAAATAACAATCTCTAACTAAGAGGTTTTCTATAAATTGCCGCCAAGGTCACATCGTCTGATAAATCTACCCCTTTGATAAAATCGTCGACAGAACCTACAATCCTATCCAACAGCTCATTGGATGAAATAAAGGTATAGTTTTCCAATAAGTTGAATAACCTTTGTTTGCCGAAGATTTCTTCCTGGGCAGAAAATGCTTCCGTAACGCCATCAGTATATAACAAAATCCAATCACCGGGATTTAATATGAGCTCACGTTCCTCTACTTCAATCTCATCAAATATCCCTAACGCGATCGTGGTTCGGGTAAGCTCAATCATATCGTACTGGTTGACACGCTTGACCAGCGGAGGGTTATGCCCCGCATTCGCATACACGAGCTTACCGGAACTCAAAGAAAATACAGCATAAAAAACAGTTACAAACATCCCATGTTTAGAGTCAGGGATCAATAAATCGTTTACCTGCTTTAGCACTTCAGCAGGCGAAGATTTTTCTTTGGCGGCAGCTCTGATTAAGGTCCGGATCAACGTCATAAATAACGCAGCTGGCATACCTTTATCGGCAACATCCGCGATAACAAAACCTATCTGATCGTCATTAAGCATCAGGATGTCGTAAAAATCACCGCCAACCTGACGGGCTGGCTGCCAACGGGCACTAATATCCCAACCGGGGAGATCTGGCAGCTTGTCTGGTAGAAATGTGGTTTGAATCTCCCGGGCTAACTGCAGCTCTCGTTCCATCCTCTCGCTCTTTATCGCTTCTTGCTGTAGCAATTCATTTTTGATTGCGATTGCAGCTTGTTGAGTGATGCCTTTTACGATTTCTATTCGTCTTTCACGTATATGTAAGGAAGGAGATCCCATAATCGGATCTTCCTCTTCAATCAACATCACTCCCAGAACCTCGCCCTTAATAGAGAGTGGAAATCCAATGAGTAACCTCCGTCGATTTTTTAATGACTTGCCATCCAATTTTATTGAGATTTCATCATCCGAATCAGAGATGATCCCCTCGACAGCCTGGTAATCCCCCGGGCTGATCTCGCTCCAGGTGAAAGGATAATCATCAGTATCAAGCGCGTGATAATGAATTTGTTTATTTTGTTGAATGGCTTCGATGAAAGGGAATTCATTGGCTTTGATCACCTGACCAAGCTGTTCAAGCTCGTTTTTAGAAAAACCATAATATTCAGATTGCCGAAACACCAATTCCTTGTCGTCCCACAAATAAATGATGCACCTTTTCACGCCAACCAGGATGGGGGTAATCCTCACGATTGAGCTTAGGATTTCATCCAATTGGTTGAAGCTGACGATAGCTTGTGCCACTTGTAGTAGGGCTATGGATGTATATGCTTCCTCTTCTTGAGACTTGATCAGCTGGAGGTTTTCTATTGCTATGGCGGTCTGGCGCGCCGCGCCTTCTATAAGAGTGTACGTTTCCTCCCATATTTCCTGTGAAGAGTCCTTTGCCAGATTAGAGTTGGAAAAATCAAACAAGATTGCTCCACATAAACTGGTTTGAGACGTGAGTGGAAACAATACCATGAGATCTTTATTGAAATCATAGTCAGGGAAAATCTGTAAAACAATTTCATCAGACAAGCTATCGAGATCCAATATGACTGGTTTCCCGTTTTGTTTCAGCTCATCGAAAGCAGCGACAGATCCAGGAAATATCTCCCAGGCATTAAATCTAGTCTCTTGTTCTTCGTCAAACCCATGGGACACTCGGTGAAGGAAAGCTTCAATCGATTGGTCCCACAGGAATATCGTACAGGCATCTACACCAATTAAACCAGGTAACATGCTCACTACTGTTTCAAGCAAATCATCCAAATTGGAAATCGATTGTGTTGCATCTGCTACTTGAAGTAATACAGTGGATATCCACGCCTGATCATGAGCAGCTGCGTATAGCCGTAAATTTTCAATCGCGATAGTTGCATGTTTGGCAAATGCGCTTGCCAAGGAATGCGTTTCACTATCATATTGGTCCGCAAGCGGATGAGTTAAAACAATAATTCCAATGGGTTGCTCATTAATAAATAATGGGGCACCGATCGCTGAGTAGTCACTATTAAAACCGAGGATTGCCCCTAGAGGCTCATATTGAAAAGGAGAATTCCGAATTATCGGTTCCCTGGAATTCAGAACTTCTGATATCCAGGGATACAACGATAACAAATCATCCTCGCCGATCGTACTGTCGAAATATCTATCGAACAATTCCTTGGTATTTTGATGAAGATCCAGACCTGATTCCGAGAAGGATTGGGCAATTATCCGGTAAGCAGCTAGACGAAGTAGCGAGGTAAACTGACCAATTCCGGTTTCGCTGGCAGCCCGGTCAAACAACCAGATCGCAGCTGCATCCCAGGTAAAATATTTTTCTAAAGCATCCAACAGGATTTGTAGTAGATCATCAAGCGACATTTCTGCTGATAGTATTCCTATCACTTCCTGAAGACGATCATTGAGTTCTCGCCTGTTTTGTACTGAGTGATAAATGCTCGCGTTTCTGATTGCTAATGCGATATTTTGCGCTAATAAATGGAAACCTTCTAGAATATCCGGACCGAACATATCTACAGATTGGCTGCACAGTTCGACGGCACCCACAAAATAATCACGATAGAGGAGGGGAAGGATAAGCTCGGATTGAATATTGTTTTCAAAATCAGCCGGTGAAAAATTGAGACTGAGACTTACGTTATTAACAATAAGCGGTTCGAGGCGTGAAATACACCATGAAACCGGTCCCGGTCCTTGCTGATAGTAATATACCTTCTCGGGTGCAATTCCTTCCGTTGATATCCCAATCTTTTTGAATACCTTCGGATCGTCTCCGCGCTCCATGTAAATATTAACTCGGGCATAATTAAAATATTGATGAAGCAATGAGAGAAGATTGTTTAATAAACTGTCTCTGTCTAAATTTGATAAAATCGATTTACTAATTTCTTCACAGGTAGTTAAATACCCAGCCGTCTGTTGAATGTATTGGCTGTGGAGCTTATTTTTTAGGTAATATAAAGCTAGTGAAAATAGGGAACCGATACCTACAATAAATTCGAAATCCTGAGGGGCTCGTCTCACCTGGCTCGCAATATCTAGCTGCAAAGCTCCGAAGACCTCGTCCCTGACCATCAGTGGGATCACCATTAGCTCTGATGATTCGCCTTCATCAGGAATGGTTCCAATATTGGAAATAATCCGCTTCTGACGATACACTTGAGCCATCATGGGCGATGGATCAAGGGTTAGCGTGGCACCCGGTTCTAAACCTTCGATTCCTGCCAGATCCGAAAATGAAGGATCGAGCCAAATTTGGATTTTAAAGAAATACTCTTGTTCAATGATTTGGTTTACGTAGAGGATCAGGGATTTTAAACTGAACTGTGTGGATAAAATATCGGCAAGTTTTAATAATGAATGCCACTTACTCTGGTTGGCATCATGATTAAAATTCGGCGAGGGCTGAATCGACATTTTTGAAAAACTTGAACAGAGGGACGAAACCTGCCAGTTCTAACGTCTCAAATACCCGTTGTGGGATATTGACCAATAATACTTCCCCCATGTGCAGTTTCTTACATGTTTTTTGTATATCAATTAGAACCCGCAGCCCAGCACTGGATACGTAATTTACTTCACTCATATCTAAAATGACTTTATACCGGTTGTTTTTGGTTATGTTATTGAGCGATTCTGATAAACTCGGAGCGGTGTAGCTGTCAATCCGGCCCTTGATAACGACTAAATCACAATTTTCCTTCGGTGTTATGGTAATTTCCACAACCTATATCCTTCATGTCTATAAATGTCGTCAACTACATTACTAAAATTATACCATTGGGGAATATAATATATTGGTCAGTCAGACAGTCATTCCATAGTTTATAAATTGGGCAAGAACCACATGGACAATCAAATTTCGCTATCGGTCATTATTCCTGTTTTTAATGAAGAGCATAATATTACTCCTCTCTATGGTGAGCTAATTAAAGTTCTGGAGAAATTAAAGCTCCCATATGAAATCATTTTTATTGATGACGGAAGCACTGATAACAGCTACAGGATTCTGACTGATATTCATGCAGCCGATAAAACAGTTAAAGTCATTCAATTCCGACGCAATTTTGGACAGACGGCTGCATTTGCAGCTGGTTTTGATCATGCAATAGGTGAGTTAATTCTAACCATCGACGCAGATGGGCAAAATGATCCAAATGACATACCACGCTTGTTGTCAACATTGAATGAAGGGGATTATGATTTTGTGACGGGTTGGCGGGTTAACCGGAAGGAATCTATCTTACGACGTATATTATCGAAAACGGCAAATTACATAATTAGTCGGAGCACCCATCTGGTGATCCATGACCGCGGATGCTCGTTGAAGCTGTTCAAACGGGAAATCGTCAAAAATCTCAGGCTTTATGGGCAGCTGCATCGTTTTCTTCCTGAGCTGGCCAGCTCTATCGGAGTGAAGATCGCAGAAGTACCTGTAAATGACCGCACTAGAATATCTGGCAAATCGAAATATGGCTCGATCACCCGCACCCCGCGTGTTGTTCTCGATCTGATCACAGTCACCTATTTATTGACCTTTTTCACCAGCCCTATGCGACTTTTCGGCTCGCTGGCTATTTTCTGCAGCCTGTCAGGCTTTATTATTGGAGCTATTTTAGCGGGTCTAAAAATATATCATGGGATCATAGATGGGTGGGTCGGATTTCAAGCTTATCAGATCGGGAACCGCCCATTATTATTGTTAGCGATTGTATTAATCTTAATTGGCATACAGCTGCTTATGATGGGTTTCCTGGGTGAAATGATCATGCGGATTTATTACGAAACAGGCGATAAACCCATCTACCATGTCAGGCAGGTTTTGGATTGATCCCCAGAGATCATTAATTCTTACCTGCTTTCTTCTCTTCGAATATATTCCAATATCCTTTATCAAGCTCATCATCCGATAGATGAGCATAGCGTTGTGTCACTGCAATATTTTTATGCCTGGCTAACTCTTGTGCCAGCTTTAAATTTCCGGAACCCCTGAGTACAACGGTGACAAAATAATGGCGGAAGGAATGCGGTGTAATGGTTCCAACTGCTTCATTCCCGAGAGCTTCTCTGACCCTTTGGGTGACAATATTCCTTCCAGTGGTAGTTGTCATAGGTTTAACTTTTTTCCCCGCGCCTCGATCGTGCCTGGCAAACAGAGGCAGGGAACCTATAGGTCGGCTTGACGTCCCATCCAAGTTTGAACGAATAGTAAGGTAGTCCCTGATTGCTCCCAGGCTGCGCCGTGAAAAACGGACAACCGCTTGTTGGTTGCCTTTCCCGATGATCAGAGCGCGTCCCTCATTCCAATCAATGTCACCTCTTCGTAAGGCGCATGCTTCATGGACACGCAGTCCTGTGTCTGCGAGGGTGAGCAAGAACGACCGGTCCCGATAATTGATCAGCTGGAGTATGCGGTCATCTGGGGTCAATAGTGCAATTTTATTTGCATATTCTAATATTTTTTCAATATTATTAAACGGAAATTGGGGTAACCGCTGACCTGGTTTTCGAGCACGCTGGCGGATAAGCAGGCGTAGACGAGGAAGGTTGATTTCGCATAGTCGTTCAGCTGATAAAAACTCATAAAAACCGGTCATTGCAGTCAGATAGAGACGTTCTGTCGTGGGCGAATAAACCTTTAATGATGTAATGAACCAGGTGACCGCATCTTCGGGTAAAGCAGATATAGGGGTGGTATCAGGTGCTAGCTTGTGGTCAGCCAGCATCAGCTCGAATGAATTCATCGCATTTCGATAAGTCCGTCCGGTATTGGCGCTACGAGCAGAAGTGACCGTATTTATATATTCATATATTACCAGGGAGATGGATGATCTCTTATTCATCAGTGTAGCCTCATGATTATTCATGTTTATGATAATAATACTTATCGAAACCATGACGATAATAACCTGGATTTTATGTCTTGTCAATCCCCCTCCTCATATTGATGCATCATTGTGAATCAAATTAATTGGATATATCAATATCTGGTCAATAGTGAATATTTATTTTTTTTTATATATTCAGTGCTTACTACAATGGTCTCCCCCTATTCCTGACCTACTACAACAACCTGGCAAGCAAAGATATTGGATGAAACGCTCGCCGCCCTGTGCCATCCAAGATCTGCGATTGGCAGGATATCCCTGCAGCCGCAATGATCGAGTTCTCAGACTCTCTAATTGCTGGTAAAAGTACCAACTCTCCGACCTGCATGGATACGGAATAGTGATCGGTTTCATACCCAAACGCCCCCGCCATACCGCAGCAGCCATCGTCGATGGTGGTCACGGAATACCCTGCATATTCCAACATGGCGGTCGTTGCTGCCACTCCAGTCGGAAACCCATCCTTCGCCGGAGGCTGTGCTTTCTGGTAACAGTGACCGTGTAATAGAACATTAGTTCGATTATTGCCGTGTTCCATTTTAGGAGTAACCCGGGATAATCGAGAAGTTCCATCTATTCCAGGGCGGATCAGGAACTCATCGATCATGAATGCACGTTGAGCTAATGCTTCCACATGGGGGTCAGTGGGAAAGAAATCAATAAATTCGTCTTTCAGTGTATAAATTTCCGATGGCTCCAACCCAACCACAGGTAGCCTACCCTGGGGATCAATTTTATCTATTTCCTCAACAAGTCGCTGGGCATGTTGCTTAGCCTGTGTAAGGAATCCTTTCGATATTAATGTCCTGCCGGCACCCAAGGTCGACAAGATTTTTACGCGGATACCCATCGCCAATAATATCTTAAATGCATCCATGCTGATATCAGGATAAAAATATTCATTGAATGCATCGGAGAGCAATAAGCAATCGGGCTCACCTGGATTTCCTGGTAACGATTTCGCTTGGGCTTGAAAAGATACCCTGGATAATCTCGGTAAAGTACGTTTCCTTGAAAGTCCTACCAGGTTTTCGCGTAATCCGGCAAAAATAGGCGCAGACAGAAATATATTCATAAGTGGAGCTAGCGGATGGCTATATTTTGCTATTTGCGAGATATACCCAAATAAATAATCTCTGACCGGATGATGATGCCCAGGTATAGTATAGTAATGCTGGTAAAACTCGTATTTTAGCTTGGCCATATCCACCGCAGATGGGCATTCTGCTTTGCAGCCTTTGCATGCCAGGCATAGATCCAACGTATCTTTGACGGCTTGCATGGCCGTATCTTGGGTGGAAAAACCCTTCGAAACCATCGCTCGAAGCAAGTTCGCTCGTCCGCGTGTGCTGAACATCTCATCTTCCGTCGCCTGGAATGAGGGACACATGACCCCATTTGATTTCCTGCACACACCTGCTCCATTGCATTGTTCGATGGCTTCAATCAGGCGGGTGGGATCAGGCGCACTTGATGCAAATGCCAATATAGGTGTCCAGCCTATTGGATGGTAGGCGTCATCGTACCGTAGTGTGCTGTCCATTTTAGGTGGGTCAACAATCTTGCCCGGGTTCAGTATTCCATTCGGATCGGCAGCGTGCTTCAAGATTCGTAGTGCTTCCACTATTTTCGGTCCATAAGCCCGTTCAATCCATTCACCCCGCGTGATACCATCCCCGTGCTCCGCGCTAACCGCCCCTCCGAGGCGGATTACTAGATCGACTGCAGCCTGGGCAATCGCTCGGAGCTCCATTTTCCCTTGCGGGGTTTTAATATTCAATAATGGCCGAATGTGCAGGCAGCCGGCCGAAGCATGACCGTAATAATCCGCTTGAGTTCCGTAACTGCTCAAAATGGCGTCCAGCTCATGGATAAATTCTCCCAACCGTTCGATCGGGACGCTTAAGTCCTCGATAAAGCTAATCGGTTTGAAATCCCCCTGCCTAGACATCAATATACCTAAACCGACCTTCCTCACTTCCCAAACTTGTTTTTGTTGGGCCTGTGTTTCAGCGATGTAGGGTTTATTGACCCAATTGCCTAAGAGATTTAGTCTGGATATTCGGTCCATCAGGAACCCTGGATCATCGCTCGAAAACTCAACCACAAGAATAGCTGCCGGATCACCCACCACAAAGGTAAGCTGGTTAGCATACGCCGGTACAGAACGCGCCAGGTGGATCAGGCTTTGAGGGATCAGCTCGATTGCCGAAGGGGATAATTCCAGGATTTTCGTTACGCTGTCGCAGGCTTCAATGATGCTTGAAAAATTGATCACGGATAGAATCGCATGTTTCTTTAACGGCACCAGGCGTAATGTTGCAGTTCGAATGACACCCAAAGTCCCTTCTGAGCCGGCTAATAATGGCGCCATGTTGATGGTATTGGGCTGGACGGGAGGATACGGCAACTGGCTCATATCCCATTTAGGCGGATACGTCGGTGACCATGGGATAAGGTAATTCAAGTTATAACCAGATGACCTTCTCCAGGTTTGAGGCCATCTTTTTTTGATTTCATCTGAATATTCTGTTCGAATATGCAGCGCGGCGCGATAGATCTCTTTCTCTATCGCTGACGAGCTCATGTTTACAGCATTTTCAGAAACATCATAGCCGGATTGAATCATCACCGGCTTAAACGATGTGACCGACCCATCTGCTAGTACGACTTCCGCGGAGAGAATATGATCAGCCGCCATCCCATACAGGATCGAATGCGCCCCAGCGGCATTATTCCCAATGCATCCTCCAAGTGTGGCTCTTTCTGAGGATGCTGGGTCAGGTCCGAACTGCATTCCGTATTTTTTTACTTCCCGGTTGAGATCATCTAATATCAATCCGGGCTCGACAGTGGCAGTCTGCTCTTCCGGGTTGATGCTGACTAATCGATTCGTGTAACGTGAGCAGTCAATGATCAGCCCTTTACCGATGGCTTGACCGGCTAATCCAGAGCCTGACCCGCGCGGAATTACAGGAATGTGATATTGATTGCAAATCTCAACAATCGGGATCAGTTCATCTGTGTTTCGGGGGAAAACCACTCCCAGGGGCTCAATTTTTTGGATTGAAGCATCTGTGCTATATAGCACCCTGGTAACAGGATCCGTTTTAATCTCACCAGTGATGGCGCTTTGTAGTTTCGCGATGACTTCTGATAATAGCATTTCCGGAGCACTCACCGAGTTAGTTTATTTCACTAAAGCATCCACTTTATACCACATTCTGAAACAGCCTTTGTTATATAATGATTTTAGAAGCGAGCTCAAATTTTATGGAATACACTACATATATAAAAAACCTATCTTGCTCATCGTGCGGAAAATCATTTACTGCTGAGAAAATCCAGACATACTGTGAAGATTGTAAAGCGCCCCTGATGGTGGATTATGATCTATTGGCGATCAAAAATAATGTTGATCGCGACAAGTTCAGATATCGGACCAAAGGCATGTGGCGCTGGTTTGAGCTGCTGCCGGTGTACGATATGGATAATGTTGTGACCCTGGGCGAAGGAGATACACCGTTTCTACACCTGAACCAGCTGGGGAAAAAATTAGGATTACCGAATCTATTTTTAAAAGAGGAGGGTGTAAACCCCACCGGGTCGTTCAAAGCTCGTGGACTATCATCAGCGGTGTCGAAAGCGAAGGAACTGGGGATAAAAAAGGTAGTGATCCCATCTGCTGGAAATGCAGGCGGTGCTTTGGCGGCTTATGCAGCCCGTGCAGAATTGGCTGCCTTGGTTTATATGCCCAGAAGCTCACCCCATTCCAACATAATGGAAAGCAGGATAACGGGTGCTGAGGTTCAGCTGGTGGATGGCCTGATTAATACCGCTGGAACCTATGCGGAGCAGAAAGCAGCTACTGAAGGCTGGTTCAATATATCCACCTTCAAAGAACCGTACCGGGTGGAAGGCAAAAAAATAATGGGGTATGAAATTGCCGAGAGCTATGAGTGGATATTACCTGACGTTATTATTTATCCCACCGGCGGAGGAACGGGTTTAGTCGGAATGTGGAAGGCATTTCTGGAGATGAAAACTCTAGGCTGGCTCGAATCGGAGACGATGCCCAGGATGATCGCGGTGCAGTCGGAAGGTTGTGCCCCAGTGGTTAAGGCCATCAACTCCGGTGCAAATGTATGCGAGCTTTGGGAAGATGCTCACACAGTGGCTACGGGCTTATGTGTGCCGAAAAGCTTTGCTGACCAGCTGATTTTGAGGAACATTCGCGAAAGTAACGGCACCGCAGTGAGTGTCTCTGACCAGGAAATTGTCCACTGGCAAAAGCAGCTTGCGCAACAGGAGGGCATATTTTCATGCCCGGAAGGTGCAGCTACCGTCGCTGGGTTGGTGAAACTGATCGCACAGAACTCAATCGGACCGGATGAAAGGATCGTAATATTCAATACCGGGAGTGGTATTAAATACATCGATCCATGAAACCCGAGTATGGGCAAAAATACCAAATCAAATTTGATTAATTACCCGACAAAAATCACATTGACGCCTCGCTTCATTAAGGTTAAACTTTTTATATCCTACAAATAACATGCCTCCTTGCCCTTTGATGGCTAACATATTTTGAAATATCATCAGGAGAGAAGCTAATTTATGAACATCAGCAGACTTGCCAGAGCAATTGCTGAGTCACCCACATTCTCCCTCAATGAGGAAGCCCGGATACTGCGTGAGCGTGGGGAGCCGGTCATTAATATGAGCATCGGTGAGCCGAAGAATAAGACCCCCATCACGGCAGTGCTGAGCACTGCGGCGAAGTTAAGCGGTGGAGATATCAAATACACTCCCCCTGATGGCACTCCCTCGCTCAAAAAAGCCATCATTCGCTACACTGAGGAAAACTATAACCGGATTGTCGCTCCTGAGAATGTGATCGTTTCAGCGGGTGCCAAACAGTCACTGTTTAACATCCTGTACAGCATCATTAATCCCCAAGACGAGGTCATCATTCTCGCGCCCCATTGGGTCAGCTATCCCGAGATGGTGAAGATGGTCTATGGAATCCCGGTCATCGTCACACCTGAAGACGGGACGTTCCATCCACGCATGGAAGAGATAGAACAGGCTGTCAGCTCTTATACCAAGGCGATAATTGTCAACAGCCCAAACAATCCATCTGGAGAGGTATTTTCTGCGGATTTTATTGCCCAGATCGTGGAATTCTGCGAACGGAAGAAGATTTTCCTGATCATGGACGATATTTACCATAAGCTGGTTTTCGATGGCGTAGTTTGGGAGCCAGCCTATAATTATACCAATTTGGATGCAGAAAATACGATGGTCATTGTGGTCAACGGGGTAGCCAAGATGTATGGCATGACCGGATTCCGGATTGGATGGGTGGTGACCAACCGGAAATTGGTCGAAGTGATGACCAATGTACAGGGCCAGATGACATCCTGCACCTCGGCCCTGCTCCAGGCAGCAGCTGAGGGTGCCTTAAATGGAATGCAGAGCGTGGTTGAAAACCTGCGTCTAACCTTTCAAAATAACAAACAGGTAGTCGTCCAGGAATTGAAGTCATTTAAGGGGGTAAAGTTGAACCCACCCAAAGGCACATTTTACGCCCTCCCGGATTTCAGGGCGTATCTACCCTCCAGCCTGGCCAAGGATTCGGTGGAGTTAGCGAATGTGATCCTCAAAAAGGCGCTTGTGGTCACCGTACCTGGCAAGGAGTTCGGGATGGAGGGTCACCTCAGGTTAAGTTACGCCGGCTCAGTCAAAGAGATAAAAGAAGGCATCGAGCGTATTAAATGGGTTTTAGATCCCACCTCCCCCAACGAAATTTACATTGGCGACCGGAAATTGGTCAGGGATTGGCTATGAACAATATTTTAAACATAAAAACCCCTGCCGAGACTCAGGCAGATGCCACCAAAGCCGATTTTGGCCTGGATAACATTTGCCTGATCAATTTACGCAAGGTATATTGGAATTTGACCACCGAAGCACTATACGAGGAAATTATATTTCGAGGTGAAGCCCAGATTTCGCAGCTTGGACCCGTCATCGTAAATACCGGCAAGCACACCGCAAGGGCGGCTAATGATAAGTTTATCGTTCGCGAATCAACCACAGAGAAAAATGTTTGGTGGGGTGAATACAATCGTCCGTATGCTACTCCAAAATTTGATGAGTTATACAGCCGTTTGCAGGGATTTTTACAAGGGCGGGATCTATTCGTCCAGGATTGTTACGGCGGGGCCGATCCCAATTATAGATTACCCGTTCGTGTGATCACGGAATATGCCTGGCACTCCTTATTTGCACGCAATATGTTCATCAAACCGAAGACGAATGAAGAATATCGTCGGCATGTGCCTGAATTCACAGTGCTGTGCGTTCCATCGTTCAAGGCCTTCCCACAAATCGATGGCACACCGACTAATACGTTCATCATGGTCAATTTTGAGCAGCGCCTCTGTATTATTGGCAATACCGGTTATGGCGGAGAGATCAAAAAATCTGTCTTCACCCTGCTAAATTATCTCCTACCCATGCAGGGCATCATGACCATGCATTGCTCGGCTAATACCGGGAAAAATGGCGATACCGCCTTGTTTTTTGGTTTGTCAGGTACCGGAAAAACCACCTTGTCTGCCGATCCAAACCGCGGCCTGATCGGTGATGACGAACACGGATGGAGTGATGAAGGTATCTTCAACTTTGAGGACGGCTGCTACGCCAAGGTAATCGGTCTTTCATCGACCGCTGAACCTGAAATTTATGCCTGCACCAGGCGGTTCGGAACAATACTCGAAAACGTGGTCTACGACCCGGTGACACGGATCGTGGATTTGGACGACGATACCTTAACCGAAAATACGCGCGCTTCCTACCCACTTGATTACATTGCCAATGCAATTCCAGAAAAGATGGGTGGGCATCCTAAAAATATCGTCTTTTTGACCTGCGACGCTTCCGGAGTAATGCCCCCAATTGCCCGGTTAACCCCTGATCAGGCTTTATACCACTTCATCTCCGGCTATACTGCCAAGGTAGGCGGAACCGAGATCGGGTTGAGTGAAGAGCCGGAAATCACCTTCAGCGCCTGTTTTGGCGCCCCTTTTATGGTGCTTCCCCCTTCGTTCTATGCTGATCTGCTCAAGCGTAAGATTATGCGCTATGGAGTCGATTGTTGGCTGGTCAATACTGGTTGGGTTGGCGGACCTTACGGGGTCGGTAAAAGGATCAGCATCCGCTATACACGTGCCCTGCTGAATTCAGCCCTGAACGGTGAGCTGAAAGATGTTGAGTATTATACGGATCCAGTATTTGGCTTTCAGGTGCCAAAACACTGCCCGGGGATTCCTGATTCGGTCCTTTACCCATCTTCAGCCTGGCCGAGTGAGGATGCATATTTTAAGCGGTACAACAGCCTGGCAGCGCGATTTATCGATAATTTCAAGAAGTTCGCCGATGACTGTCCGCCTGAAGTAGTAAAGGCCGGACCAAAAATATGACTAATCTGGCTAAGTGATAATAAACCCTCACCTGCAATTCTTCTGACAGGTGAGGGTTTTGTTTACACAACATCCTTTTGATATTGATGGAAGAAGGACAGCAACCTTCCTGGGATCCGCCCTTGGATTTCCACTCCACCAGTCACCTGTTCCATTCGCTCAACCTGACCTTGTTCCTGGAACAAGCTGATCAAGCCGCCTTGTTGGTAAGGCAGGTGTATCTTTATGGGCATATAGTCTTCATACAGGTAGGTATGCGCCTTCGAGAGTAGGTCTGGGAGACCCTCGCCGGTTAACGCTGATATTGCTACGGCACTCGGGAAGTCGGCGAGCACATCCCTGGCATGGTCAGGAGCGGTCAGTCCATCGATCTTATTTAATGCGGTCAGGATGGGAATATGGTCTGCCTCAATTTCAGTCAGGGTTTGATACACCGCTCGGGCCTGTTCGTGCGCTTGCGGGTGGGTGATATCGATCACGTGGATGAGTAGATCGGCTTCAGCAATCTCCTCCAGGGTGGCTCGAAACGCTGCCACCAGGGTCGTCGGCAGTTTTTGGATGAACCCGACCGTATCGGTGAATAGGGCAATATGCCCGTCGAACATATTTACCCTGCGGGTGGTCGGATCTAGCGTGGCAAACAGCTTGTCCGCTACATACACATCCGACTTGGATAAACTGTTCAATAAGGTGGATTTACCTGCATTGGTATACCCAACCAGGGCGACCACTGGCGTCAGACTCTTTTTTCTCCGGCTGCGATATTGCTGCCGATGGACCCGCACCTTCTCCAATTGCTCTTTCAGGTGCTTGATCCGTGTGCGGATCTCCCGCCGGTCCACTTCGAGCTGGGTTTCACCCGGTCCGCGCAGACCAACCCCGCCCACTTTTCCGGACCGACCACCCCCACCGCCGGCCTGGCGCGCCAGGTGAGTCCAAGCACGTGTCAGTCGGGGCAGGCGGAATTCATATTGAGCCAGCTCAACCTGCAGCGCGCCTTCATTCGTATTGGCATGTTGTGCAAAGATATCCAAAATGAGAGCGGTCCGGTCGATTATGCGGAAGTGTTCACCAAATATCTCTTCCAGCTCCCTCAAATGCCGTGGGGAGAGCTCATTATCGAATAGAATAACATCCGCTTTAACTTCGTCAGCCAGCATGCGGATCTCATCCACCTTACCAGAGCCGATATAGGTCTTGACATTAGGCTTGTCCATGTGCTGAGTTGATTTTCCCACCACCATTAAGCCGGCAGTTTCCCCTAATAATGCCAGTTCAGCAAGCGAATCCTGCAGACTTAAAAGGTGCTCTTCACCCCTGATCTCTACACCGACGAGGAACGCTTTTTCACGCGGCGCCAAAGTTGATCCAGGTATTTTTTTTGGCATATAACTAGTTCACTCTTCCCTTACAAATATTTCCCACATCGACAAGCCAAATGAAATTCTCATGTCTAGCCTGGTCCGCACATCATGGAACCGGTGTAGATGCCTGTGGGTATTCTTCCAGCCATTTTAATATCGTATCACCGACAGCTTTGAGACTTTCCGCAGAAACCTGATCCACGGTATCATTGGTGGTGTGCCAGTACGGATAATCAAAATCGATCACATCCACTGCCCGGATGCCGGCTTTCAGAAACGGGGTATGATCATCGATCATATTATACTTATACTTCGGAATGAATTGGGTATAACCCAGGCTTTTCGCCGCATTCCAAATTTCATCGTTGATTACACGGTCAGAATTGCCTTCCTTATAAATATTTAGATCCTTGTCTCCCAGCATGTCTAATACCACCACGCGGTCTGGTTTGCCCTGTAGCTGTGAAACAAAATAGGTTGACCCAACCGACCAAGCTGAACCCGAGGCATTGCCATTATCTTCATCATCGAAAAATACCAACCATATTTGCTTTTTTTCATCGCTGGGTATAACCCGGGCAAGCTCTAATAATATGGCAGTGCTTGATGCTCCATCATTCGCGCCCGGAACAGCCAGTTTACGATTTGCCGGGTTTTTATCCTGGTCTGCGAATTGGCGAGAATCGTAGTGGCTTCCTAGGATGACCCACGGCGCGCCTTCTCCCCTCTTGGCGATAATGTTTTTTATAGGTTGAGCGGAGACCACTGCTTCTTGAGTCTCTACCTGCCAATTCTGGTTTTTTAGTTGACTAATGATATAGTTTTCCGCCTGCTGATGGGCAGTACTCCCCATGGTTCGCGGACCTAATTCCACCTGATATTTAATGTCATTAAGCGCAGCCTTGCCGTCAAATACCTGCGGTTTATTATTTATCGAAAATTTAACCAAGATAATCGCTAGTATCACTACCCCGATAATTACAGCTGGTATTATTACTCTTAACCATTTTATCATAATGGCTATGCGCAATTCCCAATATTAGTAAGTTGTGTGTGCTCGTCCATAAATTGCTGCAGCGTGGCTTTTGAGCGTTCGGCGTATGCAGCTGCACGTTCCCGTCTTGTTTTTAATTTCAGCGGCAATTCCGGTAAAATTCCGAAATTCCCCTTCATCGGCTGGAAATCCCTTGCAGCTGCATGGGTGATATAGTATACCAAAGCCCCGATGATCGTGGTTTGTGGAAGGACCATCATAGGTTTTCCCTGGAGTAAATTTGCCGCATTCAAGCCCGCCAGGTAGCCCGTGGCAATGTTCCCCACATACCCCTCAACACCGGTGATCTGCCCGGCAAAGAACAGGTTCTCCCGATGTCTATACTGCAGCGTCGGCTGAAGCAATGCCGGCGAGAAAATAAACGTGTTGCGGTGCATCTGACCAAAGCGTGCAAATTCCGCCTGCCCCAGGCCTGGGATCAACCGAAAAACTCGTTCCTGTTCGATGTATTTCAAATTAGTCTGAAATCCGACAAGATTATACAGAGTCTTCGACAGGTTATCCTGCCTCAGCTGGACCACTGCGAAAGCATGCTGGCTCGTCCTTGGATTGGTCAACCCGACGGGGCGCATCGGTCCATAGGCAAGCGCATCCTTCCCCCGCATGGCTATAATCTCAATTGGCAGGCAACCTTCAAAATATTTATCAGCACCTGCTCGAACTCCCTCATCAATTCTGCTCTCAAAATCGTACAGCGTGATCCGCTCCGCTCGGGTTAGTTCATCCACAAATTGATAATATTCATCCTTATTCATCGGGCAGTTTACATAATCGCCTCCATCTTGTTGGCGGTTTTTACTATATCGCGAAGCCTGATAGGCAATATCCATGTCGATCGTATTTCCGTCAATGATGGGCGCCAGGGCATCGTAAAAAAATATCTGCTCATAGCCGGTCATTCTCCTGATGGCGGTGGTTAGTTTCTGTGAAGTCAGCGGTCCGCTGGCGATAATGGTCGGTTCTGTTGGGATTTCTGTGATTTCTTGATGAATGACCTCAATATTGGCGTGGTTTTCAATCTGCGAGGTTATTCTTTGAGCAAATAGCTTGCGGTCGACTGCCAAAGCACCTCCCGCAGGTACTGCGGTCTCATCAGCACATTGAATTAATAATGAACCCAGAGTTCTGAGCTCCGCTTTCAATACCCCAGCAGCCCGGTCTGGCAGGTTGGAACCGAGCGAGTTGGAACAGACTAATTCGGCAAGTTGGTCACTTCGGTGCGCTCCTGTCTGAACACCAGGACGCATTTCATACAACCGCACTTTTACTCCTCGAATTGCAGCCTGCCATGCAGCTTCAGAACCGGCCAGTCCACCCCCCACCACGATCAAAACAGGCTTACGATTAACATATTTCACTATTCACAATTTTACCAAATTCGCTTTTATAATCAGGATGTATTATTAATGATAATTATGGCTATGCGCAATATATTGGAGAACGTTTTTTTATTTTCAATTTTCACTCCTATAGCTGATAGGTTCTGACAGAACATTTTGGCATAATTGATAGACATCTCCATTTCGACAAGGATCACTGAATGCGTGAAGTAGCAATCATTGGAATTGGTCAAACCCCGGTTGACGAACACTGGGAAAAATCGCTTAAAGAATTAGCCGGAGAAGCGATCTTCGCCGCTTTATCCGACGCCAAACGCGATTCAGCCGAGGCGCTTTACATCGGAAATATGATGTCCGGTATCCTCAGCAAGCAGGAAAATCTCGGCGCGTTGATCTCGGATTGGATCGGCTTACCCGGGATGGAAGCTGAAAAGGTTGAGGCTGCCTGTGGTTCTGGTGCGGCTGCCTTGCGTGCCGGCTTGATGGCCGTTGGCTCCGAGGAGGTGGATAGCGCCTTGGTGATCGGGGTGGAAAAGATGACCGAAAGCTTGCCTATCGAAACGACCGAAGCCCTAGCGACTGCTGCGGATGCAGATTACGAATCTGCCCAGGGCCTCTCATTCGTCGCTATCAATGCCCTGGTCATGCAGCTGTATTTACACACCTATGGTTGGAAACACACTGATTTTGCACCTTTCTCAATCAATGCCCATGCCAATGGCTTTCATAATCCATATGCCCGTCTGCATGAAAAGATCACGGAAAAAGATTACGTCAATGCCAGGATGGTAGCTGATCCGATCAACCTGCTGGATGCCTCCCCCACCGGCGATGGTGCAGCCGCGGTATTGTTGGTCCCTGCGGATTCAATTTCTAGTCATGACCATCGTTTTGTAAAAATTATCGGGTCAGCTTCTGCTACCGATACGATCGCCATCCACAGCCGCAAGGATCCACTCTGGCTGTCTGCGGCTGAAAAGTCTGTCCGAAAAGCTTATGACCAGGCCAAAGTCTGTCCAGATGATATCGATTTTTTTGAGCTGCATGACGCATTCTCAATTATGTCGGTGCTGTCATTGGAAGCCTGCGGTTTCGCTGAGCGCGGCAAAGGACCCATCCTGGGTCTACGAGGAGATATCTCAATCAATGGCAGAATACCGATCACAACACGCGGGGGTCTTAAGGCGCGCGGCCATCCCGTCGGCGCGACCGGGATATATCAAATCGTGGAAGCCGTCCAACAGCTGCGTGGTGAAGCTGCCCCCACCCAGGTTGAAGGGTCGAAGATTGGAATGGTTCAAAACATCGGTGGCAGCGGCGCAACCATCATCACGCATATCCTCACAAACTTATAATCGTAGTTTATTCAGAGCTATAAAAGACCAGCATACTGGTCTTTTATAGCTTAATTAGAGAATAATGATATGATTAGTAGATGACGAATAACACTATAGTTGCATTTCAGGCTGTGGTATTCTAAAATGCTATGCATGAACTATCGGTGACCGAGAGCATCCTGGAAATATCTCTGCGACATGCTAATAAGGCTAATGCGAAAAGAATCACTAATCTCTACCTGGTGATTGGGCAGTTTGCCAGCATTGTGGACGATTCCGTTCAGTTCTATTGGGATATCGTCTCTCAGGAAACCATCGCAGATGGAGCCACGCTTCACTTCAGGAGGCTGCCCGCAACCTTGGTGTGTCTGGAGTGCAGTCACCAATTTCAGCCCTCCGGGGATGGTTTTTCGTGTCCAAAGTGCAGCAGTGATCACATCAAGGTTGTATCCGGCGATGAATTCTATATGGAAGCAATCGACGTCGAAGCGTAATTTATAAGCAACTTATAGGATGACATGACCACAAATATCCTTGTTGTAGAAAAAATCTTGAGCGCCAATGACCGCATCGCAGCCGAAAACCGGGCGATATTTGATGTCGCCGGTATCAAAGCATTCAACCTGATGGCTTCTCCGGGTGCAGGCAAAACTTCCTTGATCGAGCGAACGGTCAAGCGCCTGCTGCCATCGATGAACCTGGCAGTCATCGATGGCGATATTGCCACCAACCTGGATGCCGACCGTGCGAAGGCTGCCGGGGCACTTGCCGTTCAAATCAACACCGGCGGAGAGTGTCATCTGGATGCCGTCATGCTCAATTCCGCCCTGAAGCAGATGGACCTGACTGGGATTGGTTTGATCATCGTGGAAAACGTCGGCAACCTGGTCTGCCCAGCTAGCTTCCAGCTCGGCACCCACAAGAGCGTTCTGATTGCCTCCATCCCCGAGGGAGATGATAAACCGTACAAATATCCTGGCATGTACCGGGGAGTGAATGCACTGGTGATCAATAAGATTGACTTGCTGCCGTATGTTGAGTTTAATATGGATTTCTTTCGAAAAGGTGTGGAAATCCTTAATCCCGGGTTGGTCACCTTCCCACTATCCTGTAAGACCGGAGAAGGTCTGGATGCCTGGATCGAATGGTTAAAAGAGAACGCCTGAGCTCATCCTCCTTCCAGAATAGAATTGTCTAAATGATTGGAACAAAGATTCATATCACCGGTATTGTACAGGGGGTGGGCTTCCGCCCATTTGTATTTACCCAGGCCGTTCAAAAGGGTTTGACGGGCTGGGTGTGTAATACCTCTGCCGGTGTGGATATAGAGGTAAATGGTGAGCCGGTTGATATTTCCTTATTTATTCAAACCTTAAAATCCGAAACGCCCCCATTGGCGCGCATCGATTCCATGGATGTCCAGCAAATACCACACAAAGCCTATGACACCTTTGAAATCATTCATTCCATAGCGATCTCGGATGCATTTCAACCCATTTCACCGGATATAAGTATCTGCTCAGATTGTTTACAGGAGCTGTTCGATCCGCAAGACCGGCGTTATCGCTATCCCTTTATTAATTGCACCAATTGCGGTCCCCGTTTAACCATTATTGAAGATATTCCGTATGACCGGCCGAAAACCACCATGCGAGAATTCACCATGTGCCCCGACTGCCTGGCTGAATACAACGACCCGGCTAATCGCCGCTTTCATGCCCAGCCTATTGCTTGTCCGCGTTGTGGTCCCCAAGTCTGGCTTGAATACAACTTCCATGACAAGAAAGCTCACAAACAGGTTTCACGAGGTGATGACGCTATCGGTGATGTTCAGAAATTGCTATTGAGCGGCAAGATCGTGGCGATCAAGGGTTTGGGAGGGTTTCACCTGGCTTGCGACGCCACTAATCCCAAGGCAGTCGCAGAACTGCGTCACCGCAAGCTGCGGGTTGACAAACCCTTTGCCCTGATGATGGCGGATACTGAAACCGTCGAGAAGCATTGCCTGCTTACTGACGCTGATCGAGAATTGCTCGAGTCAAGACAACGTCCCATCGTACTCCTGTCTCGAAAAGTGACCTCATCCATTGCAGCTGAAGTTGCCCCTCAACAAAATACTTTGGGCGTCATGCTCCCCTATACACCGCTTCATTATCTAATATTTGCTCCTACAGAAGGCAAGAAATCATATGCAGGACGCCATAAATCCTTTGCCATGCCACCGCTCGTGATGACCAGCGGTAACATCAGCGAGGAACCGATCGCGATTGACAATGAAGAAGCTCTCGAACGCTTAACAAGTCTAGCTGATGCATATCTGATGCACGACCGACGTATTCGCACACGCTGTGACGATTCCGTCATTCGGACGTTTCATGAAGAGCCTTTCCCAATCCGCAGGTCACGCGGCTACGCTCCTTTTCCTGTCTATCTGTCCACCAAGGCACCCCCATTACTTGCCACCGGTGGAGAGCTAAAAAACGCTTTCTGCATCACCCATGACCGCTATGCTTTTTTGAGTCATCATATCGGTGATATGGAAAATGTGGAGACTTACCAATCCTTCCTGGATGGCATTACTCACTACGAATCGCTTTTTCGGGTTAAGCCCGAAGCCATCGCTTATGACCTGCATCCCAATTACCTGGCGACCCGCTATGCACTCGAGCGTGCAGAACGCGAAGGGCTGCCTTCATTCGGCGTCCAACACCACCACGCTCATATTGCCTCCTGCATGGCAGAGCATTCATTACCCGCCAGCCAGCCGGTGATCGGTATCGCTTTTGATGGTACCGGGTATGGCGAGGATGGCTCCATCTGGGGCGGCGAGTTCCTGCTGGTTGATTACAAGAGCTTCAAACGGATCAGTCACATGAAATACATCCCCCTCCCAGGCGGAGACGCTTCGATCCGGAAACCTGCCCGGATCGCCCTGGCCTACTTATGGGCGAATGGATTGGATTGGGATCCTGAGCTACCACCGGTTGCAGCGTTGTGTGCTGAGGAACGGTCCATCTTAAAATCGCAGCTGGAACTGAAGATTAATACGCCTCTGACTTCGAGCATGGGTCGCTTTTTTGACGCAGTGGCCTCCTTATGCGGCATCCGCCAGGTGGTGAATTATGAAGCCCAGGCAGCCATCGAGTTTGAAGCCCTGGCTGATCCTGATGAGAGCGGAGAATATGGATTTATCTTGGAACCCAATAAAAATCAGGATAGTGCGCTATCCCAAATTAATCCATCCCCATTAATTGAACAGGTGATCAATGATTTGAATAACGGCACCGTGCTGTCCAAAATATCAGCACGTTTTCACAATACCCTGTCGAGGATAGTATACGCAGTGAGTGATCAAATCCGCAAGGATTATGGTGTCGATCAGGTCGTTCTGAGCGGTGGAGTTTGGCAAAATTTGACTTTATTACACCGCACCTATAGCCTGTTAACCTCTAAGAAGTTCAAGGTTTATGTCCACCGCCAGGTGCCAGCCAACGATGGCGGTCTGGCGCTGGGTCAGGCAGTGGTAGCTATTAACAGGATGATGTCATGAGAGATGGTGATGTGGAGGTTTTATGTGTCTAGCTGTGCCGGGTAAAATCCTGGAAATCTATGAAACTAACGGTTTATTGATGGGGAAGATCGATTTTGGCGGTGTGACCCGTGAAGCCTGTCTGACGTATGTGCCCGAAGCCAAGGTTGGAGACTATACCATCATTCACGTAGGATTCGCCCTAAATTTAATCGACGAAACTGAAGCCATGGAAACTTTATCCCTCCTGGACCAGATTTCAAAACAGGATAACACGGAATGAAGTATCTCTCTGAGTACCGTGACGCTCGTCTCGTCCAGTCTGTGATGGATGAAATCACTCGAATTATCCACCACCCCTGGGTGATCATGGAAATTTGCGGTGGTCAGACCCACTCCATCATGAAATATGGACTAGACCAGCTGCTTCCAGCAGGATTGGAGTTGGTCCATGGGCCAGGCTGCCCGGTGTGTGTGACTTCCCTGGAGATGGTCGATAAAGCCCTGGCAGTCGCCTCCCAACCTGGTGTGATTTTTACCTCCTATGGAGATATGCTGCGTGTACCGGGATCAAATGGCGACCTTTTTTCCGTCCGGGCATCCGGTGGCGACATCCGGGTGGTATATTCGTCACTGGATGCTGTCAAAATCGCCCAGGAAAACCCCGATAAACAGGTGATATTCTTTGCCATCGGGTTTGAGACCACTGCCCCAGCCAACGCCATGAGCGTAATCTACGCCCATAATTTAGGCATAAAAAATTATAGCTTGTTAATTTCACACGTCAGAGTCCCGCCGGCGATGCACGCCATCTTAGGCTCCCCCAGCAACCGCGTGCAGGGCTTTCTAGCGGCGGGGCATGTGTGCACAGTGATGGGCTACTGGGAATATCCTCCGCTTGCCCAAAAATATAAAGTCCCGATTGTCGTGACCGGTTTTGAACCCCTGGATATAAGCCAGGGAATCTTATATGCGGTCAGGCAGCTGGAAAAGGGAACTTACGATGCTGAAAACGCCTATTCACGGGTGGTTAGCTTCGAAGGTAACCGACCGGCTCAGAAAGTCATCAACCAGGTCTTCGAGGAATGTGACCAGACCTGGCGTGGCATCGGAGTAATCCCAATGAGCGGCTGGCAGTTGAAACCCGAATTCAAGGAATTTGACGCATCCGCTCGATTTTCTGTCCAGTCCATAAAGCCGGCAGAATCTCCATTATGCATCGCCGGGCAGATCCTGCAGGGTTTAAAGAAGCCAAATGAGTGTCCTGCGTTCGCCAAGCAGTGTTATCCTGAAAGCCCCTTGGGCGCCACCATGGTGTCGTCCGAAGGTGCCTGCGCAGCTTATTATCGCTATGGAAGGTCACAATGACCGATCAATTGACCAATTTGGAAGGACTGGTTTGCCCCGTCCCCCTGCCCCATAATCAAAGAATAGTCCTGGGGCATGGTAGTGGCGGCCGCATGTCGTACAATCTGATATCGAAGGTATTTGCCTCCTCATTCGACAACCCAATCCTCCGGACAGGTGACGATTCCGGTGTTGTGGTTATTCCAAATGATAACGCTGCGCAGGGCTCGAAGATCGCCATCAGCACCGATTCCCATGTCGTAATGCCGTTGTTCTTCCCGGGTGGTGATATTGGCAGGCTTGCCGTGTGTGGAACGGTAAATGATGTCGCCATGATGGGTGCCAGACCTCTCTATCTGACGGCTGGTTTTATATTGGAAGAAGGATTGGATGTCGAGGTCTTGAAAAAGGTGGTTGAGTCCATGCGGTTAGCCGCCCTTGAGTCCAATGTACAGATCATCGCCGGAGATACAAAGGTGGTCCAAAATGGTAAAGCCGATGGGTTGTATATAAACACTACCGGGATTGGGATCATTCCAGCCACCCTAAACATCAGCGGGTGCAATGCTCAACCCGGTGATGTCGTCATATTGTCCGGGTCGATCGGTGATCACGGCATCGCCGTCCTAGCCGCCCGAGGTGAGCTAAAATTTGAGACTCAGATCACGAGCGATGTTGCTCCACTTAATGGCTTAGTCTCATCCATGCTGGATATCACTAGCGAAATCCACGTTTTACGCGACCCAACCCGCGGTGGCCTGGCAACCACTTTGAATGAAATTGCACTCCAATCCAGGGTGGGGATCAGGATCTATGAAGATACCATCCCGGTAAAGCCTGCCGTCGCGGCTGCCTGTGAAATGTTGGGTTTTGATCCTTTATACGTCGCCAATGAGGGTAAGCTGATTGCAGTGGTTAAGAAAAATGCGGCAGAAGAAGTCCTCGCGGCGATGAAAAATCACCCCCTGGCTGCACAAGCTGCCATTATCGGTACCATCACCGAAAACACGGGTGATCATGTGACATTAAAGACGAATTTTGGCACCACGCGCATGATCGACATGCTATCTGGAGAGATGCTGCCTAGGATCTGCTGATTACGATAGGGTTTTAATCAAATATTGGGGAATTCTAGCTACTTCGCTTGCTGATCACAATCCATGCAGTCGAACTCTCGACCTCAATTTTCACCGAGGCCTCCGGATCATCGAAAGCGTCAGCGATATTCTGTGGTGATTTAAAATTGCTGCGCATCAGTGCCAGCTTTTCAACGGCGGCTATTATTTTCACCGGGAAGGTCCTGATATCTGGTTCTTCAATCACAATACAACCACCAGACTTAAGTACCCGCCATAACTCTTTCGCCGTCATCCGATAATCTGAGACGTGGTGCAGTGCATCCACCATGATGATCCTATCAAACGATCCAGGCGCGAATGGTAAACGTTCTGTTTCTGAGCACACCGTCTTCAATCCAGGTTTCTTGCCTGCTTCGGTCAACATCCCTATGGAAGAATCTGCGACGACAATCCCGGACACCAGCTTCAATAGTGGAAACGATTTACCCCCAGTTCCACCACCGGCATCAAGCAGAACTCCGGATATGGGTAATTCAAGCCTTGCAATGAAACTGGTAGGAGTATCAAGCTTCATCAATCGATCATAAAAAGGTGCAAGGAAATCAAAGTGATTGAACGGTTTCAAGTCCCTCCAATAATATTGAAGAGCCCCCTGTAACAGGAGGCTCTTCACCTATTAATCTTAGTTTGTAAAATTAGAACTCATCTTCATCGATATAAAGGTCATCGTCCTCTTCATCTACATCGACGTCTTCCCAATCATCCATTTCGTCGGCTTCGTCTTCCTCTTCATCCCATTCATCATCTTTTTCGACGTCATTCGCACGGGAATAAGTCATACATCCCATATCAGGATCAATCTCCACAGCAGCTGCTCCACAATATCCATCGTCCAGGAAAACACAATCAACATAATGGCATCGTATTCGGGGCATGGAATCCTCCTGTAATAAAGTACTCGCTTTCCGTCATTTTATTTTCCAAGATCAGCTGATAAGTCCCTTTTCCAGACGGCAGTGATTTTACCTTATTTAATGCAAACAGGATAGTATCTGTCAAGGGTAAATTTTAATCCTTTTTCACAATTGGAAATATGAGGCGACATTATATCACCACATTTATAAAATGGTTGCCTCCGGGTTGAGCGATGTACATTGACTCTCCCCCCAAAAATGCTTCCTTACCCAGGTCTTATCCGATGTGCTTCCATCACGTTGGGCAAAGCTTCAATGCGAGTTAACACCCTCGTCAGCTGGTCTATATCCTTTACTTCTAATACCAAGTCGAGCACAGCCAGGCTTAGCTTGGAATCATGGTTTACCCCAGCCTGTACCAGGCCCATATTGATCCCCTCATTAGCCACCAGGTTTGATACGTCCCTGGCGAGTCCATCGCGGTCATAAGCTTTCACTCTCACCGAGACAGGGTATGTCCGCTTGGGCTCTCCCCATGCAACCCGAACCAGGCGCTCCTTTTCCTTCAGCCTCAGGATATTGGGACAATCTCGGCGATGGATGGTCGCCCCGCGCCCGCGCGTGACATATCCAATGATGTCATCTCCCGGGACGGGGTTGCAGCAGCGCGCCATGGTGGTAAGCAATCCTTTCAATCCCACTACAGTAATCGTATCGTGACTCTCAAGCGCTGTATCAGGGATTAGGCGTGTTCCAAACTTCAACCCTTCTTCATCTTGCTCATTTTGCATCAATTGGTTGGCGATCCGGACGAGCGGTACATCCCCACAACCAATCGCTACATATAGATCTTCACCAGTTTTATACTCGAATTGGTGTGCCAGCTGTTCAATATTGATGTCCCCCACTCCCAGGCGTCGTAATTCCCGCTCCAGCAAATCTCTACCTTGATTGATGTTTTGTTCTCGGGCTTGTTTCTTAAACCAGTATCGAATCTTT
>JBGPBQ010000008.1:0-32110 GCA_041481345.1 Anaerolineae bacterium | reverse complement strand
TAAACAGGATTGGTATAGGTCCAAAAGCCCTGATAAAAGCCGGGGTCGATCGGGACAGCTGTGGGGATGGGAGTGGGCTCTGCCACGGCTACAGCCGGCTGATCAAACTGGAAGCTCTGCAGGAAGCGATTGTTTAGCTCCCAATCTTCAGTTTCAGCCGAATGACCGATGCTGATCTGATATAGCTGACCGGCATGCGCAAAGAAGTATTGGTCAAAGGCATAAGATTGCGGGCTGCGCTCATGACGAAAATGTATGGCGGTCGTCCCGGCGATCTGCTCGTCAGGCATGCGATTCTCGCCCAGCAGATAGTGATCGGTCAGCCACTGCAACAAATCCGCATTCTCTGGAGGGCGATACTCTTCGCGGTCACTCGGATGGGCGATGCCCCAGAATTCGGACCCCATACCAGGTCCGGAAATACTCAAGCTCTTCTTGGGCTCGTCGTCGATGGAGATCAGAGGGTCAGCAGGATAGTGGAAGCTGTAACCGAGCGCCTCATCCCGGTGTATTTTCCATCCCTGGCTGTCATAATCAGAGGTTTTGGTGGATGTAGCGCTGCTCGGGGGCTTGCACTCGGCGCGGTAATACGCCCACTCATCGCACTCACTGCCATCCGGGAAGACGCAGACACCTGTCTGGCTGCCATCAGCCGCGGTACGGATCTCGAGGGTGTAGCCCTGCTGTTGGCAGTAGACTGAGGCAGGATTAGGCATTGAACCGCCCTGGCTGGCAGGGGAGCACTCGCCACGGTAGTAGGCCCATTCATCACATTCGCTGCCATCGGGGAAAATGCATACACCAGACTGGCTGCCATCTGAGGCTGTGCGAATCTCGGATGTGTAGCCCTGCTGTTCGCAATAGACTGAGGCCGGGTTGGGTAAGGTCGACATGGTGGGCTCTATTGTGGGAGTGAGTGAGGCGGTCGGATCGGCTGCCTGGGAGGTAACCAGAGAGCAGCCGGTGAGCAGGAGAAAAAACAGGATAAACATGGCATTAGCTTTCATTTTCGATCCTTTCGATGGTGATAACGGTGATATTAAGGTTCCACAGCTGTTCAAGGAAGCCACGCAGGGCGGGTTGGTCGGTGAACGAGCCGATGAGAAGGGTTTCTCCATTTTTCTGGGGTGTGATGGTCAGATCGCCATACCAATCGGCGAAGTGGTGGTCAAGCGTTTCCTTGACCCGGATGTGATATGTATTGACCTGCTTTGGTATATTCTGCTCCATCATGGCTCCTTGATAGATCTAATATGGCCGAACTCTTCGGTTATACATTCATAATAAAATAAAGGGCCTGAAAAATCAGGCCCTTAACAGGGTATTTATGGGGTAGAGGGGAGGGTATTTCTAGTGAAGAGATTTACAACAAGTCTAACTCACGCGCGCGGAGGGTGGCTTCGAGGCGGCTGTGGACATCCAATTTACCGTAAATATTTTTGAGGTGCTTGTGGACCGTCTCGGGGGCAATCACAAGACTCTCGGCAATTTTCTTATCCGTGCAGCCCTGTGCCAACAGCTGTAACACTTCCATCTCACGACCTGAAAGAGGCTCGACCAATTGTGATGAAGTGAGCACCTGGACCGGATACGTTTTGGTAGCTTGATCAGAGGTTGCTAATATCCGGTCAAAATAATCTGGCATGATCCCGGCTGAGCGCGCCTGATGTAAAAGCGGGATCATCTTGGCCCCTTCAATTATGAAAATCCGTAGATAGCCTTCAGGAGCTGCGAGCGTTACGGCACGTTTCAGTGAGGCCAGTGCCTGCTGTTCCTGTCTTAAACCGTAATAGGCTAAAGCCTGCCAAAGGAGCAGGCGGATTTGATAATGCCCGATCTTTCTTTTTTCCATATCTTCCATGACAAGAGAAGCGAGGGTCAGCGCCTTGAGATATTCATTTTGAGCAAGGTAGATTTGGACGAAGCTCAGGGGCAGCAATGAGCTTTTAAATGAGCTGACGTTTATTTTAATGGGTTCATCGATATCCAATTTAGCCCGGTATAAACATTGTAAAGCCGCTTCCAGATTACCCATGGATAAATCCCATTCAATCTCCTGGGAGAGGGTGATCTGTTCAAACCAGGCTGAGGTGCGGCGGGCAACCTGCCATGCCTGACGGAGTGAATCAAACGCTCCTTCAACATCCCCGGAGGCGAACAAGGCATATCCGTAATTATCAAGCGCAAAGTGTAATGCGTCTGCCTGCTCCCAGCGGCGTGCCAGGTCCACGGCTTCCTTAGAATAATGCACCGCACCTTCCAGATCATTCCACTCCAACAACACGGCACTTAATGTTGTGTAAACATGGCTGAGGGTCGGTAGCGAATTGTACGAGCTGCAGGTTTGAGCGAGCCGAATAGCTTCCTGGCAAGCGGCATGCGCTTCCCGCAACCTGCCCTGCATGGCGAGTAGCCAGGCCCAACAACCATGGGCAAATATGGTCACGTGTGACACCTTGCAGTCCCTAGCATATGCAAGGGCTTGCTCCAATGCCCGGGCGCGGGCATCGAAATCAGGCAAGGTAAGACCGAGCAGCGTGGCGGCTTGGCAGCGGATTAATCGTTCATCGACAGGCAGCCAATCGAGGGCGACCTGCGCCGCCTGTGCGGCTAGTTCACGGTGATCCCCGATCCAGTTGGTATAGGCTCGGATCGCAGCTATATGCCCTCCGAGGGTTTGCAGCTCAAGCTCACTTGACAGGCTGTCGATCTCGGTTTCAGCCATTTTCAAGATGGGTTCGACTGCGCTTAACTGCCCGGTGTAGGCAGCCAGCCAGGCGCGCCCGACCAATATCCAAGGACGGGCGCTGCTATTTTCGTTGGTCATGCTTTCAAGCTGGCGTGCCACGCTGGTCAGCTCATTTTGTTCCAGCAAAGCAAAGATATTGGCGCTGATCAGCCTGACGATACGTTCCCAATCATTGACCGCAAACGAATGGCGGATGGCATCGGAGACCATGCCTTGTTCTTCGAACCAGGCGCGGGCGCGGTTGTGTAAATCCGGAATTTGAGAGGGGTTGTTCTTCCGGAGATAACTCTTCAGCAGCTCGGCAAATAATGGGTGGTAGCGGTACCAGCGCTGCTCATGGTCTAGTGGGATGATAAACAGGTTGGAGTGATCGAGCTCTTCGAGGATTGAAGCTGATGAACGCGAGGGTTCGATTTTCTCATCTGCACACAGCACGGCGTCGCATAAGGGAGCGGATAGTTGATCGAGGATGGAGGTGTAAAGCAAGAAGCGATGGATCTCAGGTGATTGCTGCCCCAGGATCTCTCCTAACAGATAATCGAATATGTAATGATGGCTGCCGGTGAAGGTGGCGATAAAGCCCGATACATCGCGCGTATTCTGCATGGATAGAGCCGCCATCTGCAAACCGGCGATCCAGCCTTCCGTACGCATGGTGAGGCGGGCGACGTCTTCCGACGAGACATTCAAACCCATGGTGGAGGCCAGGAAATCAGCTGATTCCTGTGGGGTGAAGCGCAGGTCAGCCATGCGCAGCTCGAGCATATCACAGCGGGCACGCAGCCTCGCCAGGGGCAGCGGTGGATCAGCTCGCGTGGCAATGACCAGATACAGTGAAGCGGGGTGATGCTCGAGGAAAAAATTGACTGTTGCATGAACGAGCTGTTCCTGGATAACGTGATAATCATCCAGGACGAGGCAAAATGGCTGCTCCAGCTGAGCCAGATGATTGATTAGAGGAATTAAATGAGATTCAACATCGCCTGGTACGGTTATGCCGGGTGGATTTCCAAAATACGTATCGATAGTTGGATCAACTCCGCGGCAGGCGGCGATTAAATAAGCCAGAAAGCGGGATGGGTCATTGTCTTTTTCGTCGAGTGACAGCCAGGCGCAAGGAAATTTGAGTTGCTCCACCCAGGCACTCAACAGGGTGGATTTTCCATACCCGGCGGGGGCTGAGACCAGAATGAAACCACAATCCAATCCCTGGTTCAGCTTTTGGACCAGCCGCAAGCGTGAGACCAACCTGGAACGGATAGGTGGAATAGACAGCTTGGTGGATAGGATTTGCATGAATTCCCAATTTCTCTGAGTAGCTATATCCTATCGTAGAATGGCTGCAGTGGCAACATTCTAAAGGATGGACTTTTTTTCACCTGGTGCCAAAAGGACCAGGTGATTATCTTTCGGCTGCTTGAGACTAATAAATATTAGCACATTAAGCAACCTTTTGCCGGTTTGCTTGCATTTACTTCACCGCTTCCTTCAGCAAGTCATCCTGGTATTCACCACCCGGCAGGGCACGCGGTTTCCATCCGGGCATCAGTCGATCCAGCACCACCGCCAGGGCATTACCGGAATAGTAGAAGCGCGCATCCCCGGATCGTCCCTGGGTATTTAGCGCTTCTTTTAGCTGGGTGGACCAGTATTGCTGCTGACCGGCATAATGTTTAAAATTCTTATCCTGAGCCATCGCTTCAAGCGGGAGATAGCCATTATCGGCTTCAGCCTGGCGGGAGATTTCAAGCTCTGCGTATTTGGCGAGTCCTTCCTCCCATTCACGCAGGCGCTCTAGATCCACCTGGTCGGAGGTCAGCCCTGCACGGCGGGCAGCCCGCAGCTGCAGGAATTCGCGCGCCAGATCGCGAGCCTCAGCGTCGGTATCTGCCTGGGCGGCGCGGACGAGCACGTCCATTTCTTGCTTCCAGGATCCTGCCATAGCATCGAATGGGTAACCCTCCATCACCGCATACATTTCCTCAGAGGCATTCAACCGGTCCGCTGCCTGAATGGCCTCATAGGCGTGAAATGATTCGTGCTCCATTGCGGCGATATAGGAGTCGGTTTTTCCCATTAGAAGTGCCCACACCAATCGAACAGGTACCAGGTTCGATAGGAAGGGCGGCAGGCTTTGGCGGAAATCACGGTAAAATGCCACCTGGCTGTATTCACGGGTCATGAAGGTTGCCACCCATCGGTCACCCACTTTGACGATAAAACTTTGGGGAGTCTTTTGGGGGTCCGTAATGGGGGTGCGGTAGTATGGCTGACCTTCAAACGTGTCGCCGGGGACTATCTCCCATGGAGCACCGCGCGCCTCCAGTGACGGCACCTTCATCCAGCCAGGCGGAGGGTTGGGGTATCCCAATAAGAAGGCGTACTGCTCGTTGTAGACAACCAAGGGGATATCTGCTTCTGACCAGCCTGGCCAGGTGGCATCACCCAAGGCGGCACGCAAATGCTTTATTTCAGACAGGCGGGATTTGTCTAACTCACTCAAATGGTCGAGGGTGGTCGAATGCTGGGGCAAGCCCAAGTTGCTGAGAGCAGAGACAGCTGCCACAAGGAGGAGGAAACCGACCAGTCCAAGCGGGATGAAAAGACAGGATTTCTTTGTGTTATGGGATTTCGAGGACATAATTTTTCCGAATAGTCAAGCAAACAGGATACAATTAATTGAATCCCTATATGATAACTCTATAAGCTGGCAATTTCTAAGCACTTCTGCCAAAATTAAAAGCATCCCTGGAAGCAACAATGAATGGGAAAATGATACCATCAAATTATGGAGGTAAATAAGAAATGGATGCGCGGATATCTATGGTGACACTAGGTGTAAATGATTTACAGAGGTCCTACGACTTTTATTCAAGAATTATCGGGTTTCCATCAGAAAAAGGCATCGAGGGCGGCACGGCCGTATTTTTTACACTTAATCATATCCTGCTGTCGCTTTACCCCAGGGATAAACTGGCTGAAGATGCTTTAGTTCCCAACGATGGGAGTGGTTTTTCGGGTATGACGCTGGCTTATAACGTAAAAACCAAGCAAGAGGTCGATGAGATTATCGAAAAATTACACCATGCAGGGGTAAAAATCACGAAAGAACCCCAGGATACCTTTTGGGGTGGATATGATGCTTACTTTCAGGATCCGGATGGTTATTTATGGGAAGTCGCCTGGAATCCGTTTGTCTGGATTGAGTAAAGACCCTTTAGTATCTTACCGGAACCAGCTTTACGTTAATTATTGGGACTTTGTCGTAGTTGTCTGTTCAGCCCATACAATAATAGATGGTATCTGGTTTGTTGAGACCCCTTTTTGAAGTTTAAACGAAAGTTCGTACAGAGCTTTATAATACATCATTTTATTAGGTCCTAGCGATGAATTATTATCATGTTGGAGATTGCTGCCACCCCTCATTTCGTTCGGAGCAGGCGTACAAGAAGAGCACTTGTATCCCTCAAGAAGATCGCTTGCGGCTTCCCCCAAAACAAAGGGATTCCCCCTTAAAAATAAGCAGGTACTCCCCTAAAAACAAGGGTATTCCACAGTGACAATAGTTATTGATCACTTTGCGATGTGATGTTCGAACAGCAGCTTTTATAATTGACAAATATGATAAACTAAGTTATAATATTATCAAGAGGTTTTACAACGAAAAATCTCAGCAATTGGTTTTTGATTGGGGGACGAGATCGAGTGTATGAAAGATAATTATGTAGATATGCACCGGCTAAGGGGGAACACCTGATATCCAGGGTGTTTTAAAAACTAATGTGGTTATCAACGCCGGTCAGCACTAATTCAAATCATTTTATTAGATCGATCATGCAGACGGTGATTAATTAGTTTGGTGACTAATCTATAAATATATCCTAGAATCAGTTCGTAAAGCCTGGGACTAGGATGTTAAACTAACGACCGGGTAATGTTAGAGGGAGGAAAATTATGCGAATTAAACGCATATTCTTAGCCTTAATAATGATCTTAATGCTGGTATTTTCAGTACCAGTTTCTCCAGCGTACTCGCAGCAAATAGATACACCAACACCCGCTCCTGACGCCACACTAATCAATACACCTGATCTGACACAACCCCTGGCAAACTCTTGTGCGTCCAGCACTCCTCCATCTGGTAAATATACTGTCACTGTTTGTTTCACCTCACCCAGCTCTGGAAGCATCATTAGTGGACCGGTAGCGGTAAATGCATCGGTCAGCGTTACTGGTACTAATCCAGGCGTTCAACGCGTCATCTTCTACAATAATGGGGCCTATTTATTGACGGATTATTATAGCGCCTATACTTTCATATTGCCGACCACGAAATGGCAGGATGGTGCATATAGTATTCAGGTCGAGGCCTTGATGCGGGATGGTTATATCACCGTTAACCGGGCATCCATAGCCCTGACCTTTAATAACGGCATTACTCAACCCCCTATAAACCATAACACATTCACCCCATCTACCGGCACAACTCCTGCCCCCGGGGCACCTTTCGTTGTAACAGCAGCCGGGGATGGCGCTGACGGTAGTGCTAGTGAGACAAATGTTACCAACTTAATCACAACAATCAACCCAAACCTGTTCCTGTATCTGGGAGATGTATATGAAAAAGGCGCTGTGGCTGAGTTTTACAACTGGTACGGCACAGGCGGAGCGTATTACAATAATTTCGTCTCCATTACCGATCCAACCATCGGAAACCATGAATATGGTAGCTCTTCAACAGCTGCCGGTTATTTCGATTATTGGAACAATATCCCCAATTACTATAGCTTTAATACTGGCGGCTGGCATTTTGTCAGCCTGAACTCCAATTCTTCACGCGTTGGGGTAAACAAAACTTCAGCCCAGTACGCCTGGTTAACCCAGGACCTGGCGGCGAATTCCAGTTTGTGTACCATCGTGTACTACCACCATCCACTGTTCAATATCGGTCCGGAGGGACCAACCACTGCCATGTCAGATATTTGGGCGCTGATGGCACAAGATGGGGTGTCTATTGTGCTGAATGGGCATGACCATGATTACCAGCGCTGGGTGCCGCTGGATGCTAATGGAAACCCGAGTGCTACCGGAATAACGGAGTTTGTGGCTGGTGGTGGAGGTCACGGCTTGCAAACAATTAGAGGATCAGATTCACGTGTAGCCTTTTCAGATTATTCCAACCCGCGGGCATTTGGAGTGATTGAACTGGCACTCAACTCCAGCGGGGCGAGTTTCAGTTACGTTAACACCAGCGGTGCCACCCTGGACTCTGGTGTGATCCCATGCAATAAAGCAGGGGCGGATACGCAGGCTCCGAGCGTTCCGGCTGGTTTGACGGCAAATGCAACCAGCGCCACCCAGGTGAGTTTGGCGTGGCAGGCCTCATCTGATAATGTCGGCGTCACCGGCTACACCATTTATCGCGACAATGCCTCGATCGCTACAGTTTCCGGCTCCTCCTTGAGCTACACCGATAATACTGTACAGCCAACCACTACCTATGCTTATACCGTGGATGCCTTCGATGCCGCCGGCAACCATTCGTCTCAATCCTTGCCTGCCAGTGTAACTACACCAGCCTTGCCCCCGAGCTTGACCTTCACGGTGGGAGCAGACACCTACGTCAACTCGGGCAGCCCTACTACCAATTATGGCACAGCCACATCGTGGCGCGTGGAGGGCTCCCCTGACCTGCATGCCTACCTGCGCTTTACCGTGCAGGGATTGGCTGGCAGCAGCATCGCAAGCGCCTATCTCAAGGTGTATACCAACAGCAGCTCAAGCGTTGGCATCAACGCCCTGGTAGTGGCGGATAATTCCTGGGGCGAAACAACGGTTACCTATAACACCGCGCCTGCATTAGGCAGCTTACTGGCCTCATCCGGTGCTATCACAGCTGGCAGCTGGGTAACTCTAAACGTATCCTCCTACATCACCGGTGAGGGCACTTACAGCTTTGGGATCAAGAGCCCTGGCTCGACCGCCCTCAGCTTTGCATCAAAAGAATCGGGTGCCAACGCCGCCCAATTGATCGTTAACCTGGGGGTGCCTGATACGCAAGCTCCGAGCGTTCCAGCTGGATTGACGGCGAATGCTCCCAGCGCCACCCAGGTGAACCTGGCGTGGCAGGCAGCAACCGATAATGTTGGTGTAACTGGTTACACAATTTATCGCGACAATGTGGCTTTAACCACTGTTTCCGGGTCTAGCCTGACCTATTCGGATGCCACCGTCTCCCCTTCCACCACATATAATTATACGGTAGATGCTTTCGACGCGGCCGGCAACCATTCAGCGCAATCCTCCCCGGCCAGCGTGACGACACCTGCCTTACCCTCCAGCCTGACCTTTGCCGTTGGTGCAGATACGTACGTCAACGCAGGCAGCCCTACTACCAATTATGGCTCAGTCACCGTCTGGCGGGTGGATGGATCGCCGGACCTGCATGCCTACCTGCGCTTCAATGTACAGGGTTTGAACGGTAAAACGATCCAACATGCTTATCTCCACGTCTACGCCAATAGCAGCTCAACCGCCGGCATCAATGCCCTGACGGTGACGGATAACACCTGGGGTGAAACCACGGTTACCTACATCACCGCTCCCGCATTGGGAACGCTGCTGGGCGCATCCGGCGCATTCGGTGCTGGCAGCTGGATCACTTTTGACGTGACCTCCTATATCACCGGCGAAGGCACTTACAGCTTCGGCATCATGACCCCTGGCGCGACGCAGATCAGCTTAGCAGCGAAAGAGTCGGGCGTTAATGTCGCCTACCTGGTGGTAACCTTCCAGTAATATATCGATAGGGATATAAATATAACATTCGGGGCTGTCTGAAATGTAAATTCAGACAGCCCTTTTTGCTGCACCTTTGAGCTTCCGACACCCAGTGTTTCACCCGGTAATTAACAGCCGCCGATTATCCAGCAAGTCTTGCAGCATGTATAATTGAAACCGGTTGTCACACGTTTTTTCATACATAAATAAAGCTCCTGCGCACATGTTGATGAACAGCGCTGCACGAGAAATATGCCGGCAGTGTGTTATAGATATTAGTTCAAAAGCAATTTGCATTAATCCCTGATCATAAATCAGCCTGGAGTAAAGCGATGAAGAATGCAAAGATCAGCAACGAATATGGCTATTTCGATGAAGCCACGGGGGAGTATGTCATCACACGCCCGGATACACCCACACCCTGGATGAACTACCTGGGTCAGGGGCATTATGGGGGGATCATCTCGAACACCGCCGGGGGGTATTCTTTCGACCGCGACCCAAAAAACCGCCGCGTGACCCGCTACCGCTACAATGCCATCCCAGCAGACCAACCCGGTCGCTATGTTTACCTGCGCGACCAGGACGATAGGACTTACTGGAGCCCCACCTGGCAGCCCATCCCCAGTCGAAAGCTGGCAGCCTATGATTGCAGGCATGGGTCTGGCTATACCCGCATCACCAGCCGGTATAGTGGGATTCGAAGCGAGCTGCTATATTTTGTGCCGTTGTACTACACAGCTGACAACCCTTCACATGTAAACGAAGACGTGGCATGCGAGCTGTGGGTGCTGCGCCTGCGTAACACCTCCAAGCGAAAGCGCCATCTGCGGTCGTTTAGCTACAGCGAGTTCAGCAATTGGAACGCAGATGCCGATCTGAACAACCTGGATTGGGGGCAACACGTCATACACAGCCGAGTGGAGGATGGAATTATCTATATGGGAGCAAACTTCCGCCCTACGACAACCTTCTTCGCCAGCAGCCACCCCCCGGTGGGTTTCGATACCGACCGGGAGGTGTTTGTCGGAAGATACCGCGACCTGTCGAACCCCATTGTGGTAGAGAACGGCGAGCCGACTAACTCTCAGGCGGCGCGCGGTAATAATGTGGGTGTGCTGTGCCATGAAATTCGCCTCGAGCCAGGCGAGGAGAAAGAAATCATCTACATCCTGGGCGTAACGGATGCGCCGGGACAGATACCTGAGCTGGTCAGCAAGTACAGCCAGGCGGAAAACGTACACCAGGCATTTTCCAGCCTTAAAGCCGATTGGCAGACCTACCTGGGGAAATTCCAGGTTGAGACGCCGGATGCCGAGATGAATGCCATGCTGAATGTTTGGAACCAGGTGCAGTGCCGGGCAACCCTGTTTTGGTCGCGCTTCGTCTCAGCATATGAGACCGGACTTGGCCGCGGCATGGGCACGCGCGACTCGGCCCAGGATACCCTGGCGACGGTGCAGAATGCTCCTGAAAGGGCGAGCAAGAACCTGACGGCGTTGTGGAAGTTACAATTCCGTGATGGTCACACCTGGCACCAGGTCTTCCCTTTGACGGGCGAAGGCGGAGCGGGGCTGGCGGCTGAATATCCTGACCGGCCGCAGTGGTTCTGCGATGACCATCTGTGGCTGCTGATTGCAGTGTGCGCCTACCTACGTGAGACGGGCAACTTTTCATATCTATGGAACCACATTCCTTATGCTGATGAAGGAGAGGATATTGTGTGGGGGCACATGCTGAGGGCGGTGGAATTCACCTTGAATAATCGGGGGCCGCACGGACTGCCGCGTTTGGGCTTTTCTGACTGGGACGACACGATGAACCTCGACCATGGCTCAGGCCAAGCGGAGAGCGTGATGGCGGCGCAACAGTTCTGCCGGGCAATGCTCGACCTGGCGGAAGTGTGTGATCAGATTGGCAAAGATGAAGATGGTAAGCGCTTTCGGGAATTGAAGGAGGAGATGGCTGAGATCATCAACCGGGCAGCCTGGGATGGCGAGTGGTATGCCCGGGCCTTCGATGATAAAGGGAAACCAGTGGGTGTGCAGGCGGAGCAGTTCCACAAGATCGGCCTGAACACGCAGACCTGGGCCGTTATCGGCGAGTGTGCGCCGGAGGATCGCGCAACGCAGGCAATGCACAGCGCCCACACACGGCTGAACAGCCCCTTCGGTTTGGCAATTCTGGCGCCCGCCTACACCCATAGCGACCCGCGCGTCGGCGGTACCACCACCTACCCGCCCGGTGCCAAGGAGAACGGTGGCATCTTCTGCCACACCAACACCTGGGCGATCATCGCTGCTGCCCGCCTGGGCTGGAATGAGCTAGCATACCAATACTATCGCCAGATTATGCCGCTCGTCCGGAAGGACAGCGACGTCTTTAAGGTGGAACCCTACGTGTACTGCGCCAATATCTGCGGTCCGGAACATCCGCAGTTCGGCTATGGGCGCAACTCCTGGCTTTCAGGGACAGCATCGTGGACTTACGTAGCGGCAACACAGTGGATCTTGGGCATCCGGCCCACCTTCACTGGATTAAAAGTCTCGCCGGTCATCCCAGGGGACTGGTCAGGATTCAGCACTCAGCGTATATTCCGAGCAGTGGATTACCATATCAGGGTGGAACGTAAAGGCAGCGGAAACGCAATCACGCTGACAGTGGATGGCAAACCCATCGAGGGGGACATCGTTCCTTTTCCGCCGGATGGAACTAAATCTGTGCGCATCAATGGCGTGGTGCAGTGATTGTTTCTTCAGGTAAAATAAATACAATGGAATCATAATAAAGAAGGAGACATGCATGAAAATTCTAATCGCTGGAGCAAGCGGTATGATCGGTTCAATAGTGGCACCATACCTGGCGAACCAGGGTCATGAAGTTACCCGATTGGTGCGGCGCAGCCCTGGTCCGAGCGAGGTATTCTGGGACCCGGAGGCAGGGAGCATCGATGCTGCCGGATTGGAAGGTTTTGATGGAGTGGTCCACGTGGCTAGCATGCGCTGGCCAGCCCGGTGGACAACCGGAGCCAAAAAGCAGATCTATGCCAATCGTATTCAAACCAATAGCATAATAGCTAAGGCACTGTCTAGCTGCCTGCATAAACCAGCTGTGCTGATCTGCTCTTCGGGGATGGGATTCTATCCCTCATCAGGCGATCAAATTCTGACAGAGGACAGCCCAGTCGGGACAGATTGGCTAGCTCATCTTCAATCTGATGGCGAGGCGGCTACGGCTCCTGCCAGCAATTCTGGAATTCGGGTAGTGAATCTGCGTACCCCTCCAGTGCTGGGCGGTGAGGCGATCCATCGAAGCACGGGTCGCATGGGTAGCGGCCAACAGTGGAGCAGCTGGGTGAGCAGGGATGAGCTGGCCAGTATCATCCAGCACGTGCTTGTGACGAACACTGTAGTCGGGCCGGTCAACCCGGTCAGTCCCCACCCGATGCGCAACGCAGAGTTCACTGAAGTGGATAGCCGCGTTCGGGGGCAAAAACCTGGACCAGCCATGCCGGCATTTCTATTGCGACTCATGCTCGGTGAGATGGCGGATGCACTCATCCTCGCCAGCCGGCGAATCATGCCAAGTAAGCTCCAGGCTACGGGATACCAATTCCGATTTCCGGAGCTCGAGCTGGCTGTGCGCCACGAGCTCGGAGTGGCTGCGTGAGCTGACAATACCATAGGGTAAAAGTGATCCTCGCCATCGGATAAGACATTGAAGACAAAATTCTATCTTTTGATAGGCGTGTCTGGATCTGGCAAGACCACCATCGGGAAAGCGCTGGCTGCTAGATTAAGGTGGGACTTCTATGACGCGGACGATTTTCACCCGCCCGAAAATATTAACAAGATGTCAGGTGGTATCCCACTCAATGACGATGACAGGGCTCCCTGGCTGGCCAGCCTGCAGGCTTTGATATCTTCTCGTCTGAAAGAGAACCGGACCGGCGTGCTGGCTTGCTCTGCACTTAAAGAGCATTACCGGCAAACGCTGTTAGCAGACAATCAGGGTGTGCAGCTTGTTTTCCTTAAGGGAGAATATGATTTTATCTGGAAACGGATGCTCGCTCGCCCGGGGCATTATATGAAACCAGAAATGCTGCAGAGTCAGCTCGAGGCATTGGATGAGCCAACCAATGGGCTGGTGATTGATGCCTCACTTTCGGTGGACGAGATTGTGAACAAAATTTTGGAATATTCAACCATGGATGAAATGGGTTTGGACTGCCGCGAGGGCATAGGTTATCAGTAAGATCGGAGCCAATTTCCTGAAGGTTCCCTTTATTGCAATTAGCTCGCCAGAAAACGGAGTATCATAGCCGGTCAGAGGAAGAAGTACGAATCCAATTTCCATCGGTGTAAAATTGAACTGACATGAAGCAAAGCGATCTTCCATTTATAAAGGATTTTCTATGAAAGTACTGTTCATCGGCGGAACTGGGATTATCAGCTCAGCCTGTTCAGAGCTGGCGCTCCAATGTGGTCTCAAGCTCTATCTGCTTAACCGCGGCAGAAGCATCCGTCCGGCAATTGCAGGAGCAATTTCCCTGCGAGGTGACATTCACCAGGCCGCCTCAGTTACTGATGCGCTGGGTGACCTTACATTTGACGCAGTAGTGGAATGGATCGCATTCACCCCAGACCAGGTTAAAGCGGATATCGAGCTGTTTCGCAACCGGACCGGGCAATATGTGTTTATCAGCTCAGCTTCGGCATACCAGAAACCGCCGGAATCACTACCGATCACCGAGGATACCCCCCTGGTCAATCCCTTCTGGGAGTATTCCCGCAATAAAACCGCCTGTGAGGAACTCCTCAGGCAGGAGGGGAAGCGTAGAAATTTCCCCTACACGATCGTACGCCCATCGCATACCTATGACCGCACCTTACTTCCTTTCCATGGGGGATACACGACTGTCGCACGTATGCGGGCTGGTCATCCTGTTGTCGTGCATGGTGATGGAACATCCCTCTGGACGATGACGCACCACCGCGATTTTGCTGTTGGTTTTATAGGGCTGCTTGGCAACCCACAGGCCATTGGGCAAAGCTTTCACATCACATCTGATGAGTGGCTCAGCTGGAACCAGATTTATACCATTGTTGCCCAGGCTGCGGGAGTTGAGGCTAATTTGGTGCACGTCCCGTCCGAATTAATCGCTAGGTATGACTCGGAATGGGGTGATTCACTACTGGGTGACAAGGCGCATAGCATGGTGTTTGACAATAGCAAAATTCGCAAGCTTGTCCCGCAATTCAAACCGGTTATTTCCTTCCGGCAAGGAGCAAAGGAGATCATGGCCTGGTATGATGAGGATGCCAGACGCCAGGTGGTGGACCAATATAATGATCTCGTCCAAGACCGGTTGATCGAAGCTATGCAGAGAGCCACTGAATGCTCTGAAATAAATGTGTAACGGGCAGGCAGCGGAAATGCCATATGACTAATGGTGAAAGGCAAATCCATTGAGGGGAATATCGTTCCTTTCTCGCCGGATTGGAACAACCCATTCATGGAAGCCGCCCACGACATCCGTGATTTTGGATGCCATGAAGTGGAATTACGCATCGATAGCCATGACCCTCAATACCCGATCTGGTGGCTGTTGAAAGCCCCGCAAAGCGGGGTACGGATCGAGTCGCTTTATAATTCCGCTGTGCTGAACCGCTACGCTGACCCAGCTTTCAAACCCTGCGCGATCCTACGCGCGATCTGCGCTGGTCGCACGCAGTTAAACGGATTAAATCTTTCTGGAACACATGATAGTTTGGTAGACCTGTATAAGGGTGATACCTACAGCCCTATCGAAGGGAAATGAACTGAGATAGTCGAGATGGGGATTGATTATCGCCTAATCCAGGTGAGCGAAGCGCGTTTTGAGAATCGTGATGATGTAGCCGAGACCAGCCAGGCCAAATTGGATCAGATTGGTGTTCGACTTGGAGACGCCCCTGGTCCGTTCGGTAAAAGTGTATGGGATCTCGACCACCTTCAGCCCTTTGCGGCAGCAAGCATAGATGAACTGGATGAAATAGGCACCGTACCCGGAAGGGGTCAGGGAGACGCAGTCGAGGACAGACCTGTGCATGAGGATGAAACCGCTATCGTAATCCAGGATGCCATAACCCAACACTAGGCTGGCCATGCGGTTGATGAGGCGGCTGGTGAGCACCCGGCTGGGATCACGATCATCTTTACCCCCGGTCACATAGCGTGAACCGATTACCACATCACACGTGTTGAGAGCCGAGAGCATATTGGGGAGTAGTGCCGGTGGGTGGCACAGATCGGCGTCCATCCAGCCAATCACCTCACCCTGTGATTCGATAATCCCGCGATTAATCGCTGAGGCCAGGCCGCGGGCTTTCACCCGGCGAATAACCTTGATGCGTGGGTCGCCTATCTCGGAGGCGATTTTCCACGTTTGGTCGGGGGAGTTATCGTCGACGACGATGATCTCCAGGGGGTTCGACACGGCGGTGAAAATGGCGGCGATCATCTCGCGGATGTTCTCGCTCTCGTTGTAGGTCGCCAAAATGATGGAGACCGAGGATCGATTTGCCAGCCCTGGTTGCGGGACTACAGTATCTATATGAGGATCAGGAAGCATAGTTATGCCAGGAGTTTTTCCACGGCCCGGCAGACATCATCGAGCTGGCCTTCGGTGAGGGTTAATCCCGATGGAAGGTAGAGACCCTGGCGGGCAATACGTTCGGCGACCGGGTACTTCTCACCCTTGAATAAACCCATGGCGGTGTATACAGGCTGCTCATGCATGCCGAGGAAGAAGGGGCGAGTCTCGATGCCTGCGGCGAGCAACCGCCGGGCAAATTCAACTGCGTCCAGACCGGTGCTCTCATCCAGCACCAGACCGTACATCCAATACACCTGCCGAGCCCAGGTTTCTTCCACCGGCAACTGAATATTGGGGATGTGGTTCAATCGCCGGGTATAGGTCTCACCAATCCAACGTTTTTTGGTGATGGTCTCGGGCATGCGCTCAATCTGGGCCAGTCCGATGGCTGCCTGCAGGTTGGTCAAGCGGAAATTGTGTCCCAATTCAGTGTGGTAGAAGCGTCGCTCGCGCTTGAAACACAGGTTACGCAGGCTGCGCGCCCGCTCGGCGATCAAGGGGTCGTTAGTCAGCACCATCCCACCTTCACCCGTGGTGACCAGCTTGTTGGCATAAAAGCTAAATACACTGATATCGCCCAGGCCTCCACAGCGCTGCCAAACCGGATTGGGGGTATCTCTATCGGAGAGATATTCGGCGCCATGTGCTTCAGCGGCATCTTCGATGACCAGCAGACCATGCTGTTTTGCCAGCGAAATAACCGGATCCATATCCACCGGATGACCGTAGATATGCACCGGCATGATCGCCCTGGTGCGCAGAGAAATCCTGTCTGCCAGCTGGTTGACGTCCATGCACCAGGTGCGGGGCTCGCTATCCACCAGGATGGGAATACCGCCGTTATAGGTTACCGCCTGAGCGCAGGAGATGATGGTGAATGTGGGAAGGATTACTTCATCGCCGGGCTGCAAGCCAAGACAGGAAACGGCGATTTGGAGAGCGGTGGTGCCATTGCTGACGGCAATGCCATAGCGCATCCCACAGTAGCTTGCCCACGATTGTTCGAAGCTTTCAAGATATTTACCTGAGGAGGAGATCCAGCCAGTGTGCAGACAATCCAGCACGTACTCGATTTCCTTCTCACCGATCAGCGGCTCATTGACCGGGATCATTAAAATAGTTCCTTATCCGAAGCCCCGGCGTATGGACCCAGCTTGATCTCCAATAATACGGTCGCTTCAAGGATGCGGAAGCCGTGCCCGCCTGAAACCATCAGGACAAAATCGCCTGCCTGGAGCTCACGCGTGGCGAGCAGGACCTTGTTTTGATCGAAGACATCGATCTCCAGCCTGCCCTCCCGGACGATTAGTGCTTCTGAGCTGGAGGTGTTCTGCCGGTCGACGTTCTTATGGATATGGCGCTTGATCACACCGCCGGTGGGGTAAACCACGAAGCCCACTTGCTGAGCCTGATCGGGGTTGGTGATGAACATCGTTTCGGTGGGTTGAAAGTCTCGCCGGATGATGATGCTGGTCAGGACATTATCTGCGGTCTTGATATATTCGATGCTCATAACTGGTCACTCTACATTAATTTAATATTTTGATTGATGAATCGGATACACCAAAGTGAAATCATACCACATGCCTGCAGGCTAGATTCGATTATGGTTTACAGCCCTGAATATTGTATAGTTTTCGATCCTGACTGTCGGCAAGTTGTTTCTCCGTTACCAGCTTAACACAAGGTTGGCTATAGGCAGCTTTTATTGTAGATGATAATTTCTGCCACCAATTCTCATCCATGTAGACGTATGAATAGCCGGCGGAAGCCACGCTGGCAGGATCGGGGTTGGCGATCAGCCCCTCCCAGGCGAGTGAGCGTTTATAGACATCCTCAGCCGCGTATGACGCCCGGCCGAAGAGAAGCACAGCACGTTCAGGATAAGAATCCAGGATTTGGGCATTCTGCTCCAGGCGATTCCAATACTGTTTAGCGAAATCACCCTCCCTATATTTTAAATAATAAGTTGTCTGAGGAGCAGGAATTGCGATGAGCTCGACCGAAAGCATGACCAGACCGGCAAAAACCGCCACGCCGTAGCCCACGCCCGCCAGCAGACGATATCCATGCCGGGCATTGACCAGCCACAGCCAAAGGACAGGAAAGGCGAGGGCAAAGCTCAACCATAGGGCAGCTGCAACCAGGCGGGTGATGTCAAAATCCAGGCCATAGCGGAAGAAAATCGGGAAGAGCAAGCTGATCATAGCTCCAGCCGCCAGGGCTTGAGACAAGCGGTCAGAATGACGCAGCTTTCCCAGCCAATAAATGACTGCTACCGGCAGCAGGATCAACGCCAGACCGGCTTCAGCCAGCATGATCACGATCTGCCCCGGGTCAAATAAGGACAGTGGCCCAAAATGACCGGAAGGCACGGCAGGCGGCCAGCGCAGGCTGAAACCCTGGAAGTCGGTCGTCACCATAGGGTAGCTGCGGCCCATGAGGCTGGAAAGAACGCTCATGAACCCACCGGTGATATAACCGCCCTGGAATAATGCCAGCCCGATGCTCACAGCAACTGGTATCCCCCAGGTTTTTAATGCTCTATATTTATTCGGACGGTGAAGAATAAAATTCCGCAGCAGGTCGAAACCTAAAATGATCGCCATCCCGGCGACGACTAGAGCATATACGTTCTCCGAGCTTAATGCCAAACTGGCCAACACTAGACTAATGGTCACCGAACCGATGATGGAGTTTTTCCACGGCTTCCAAATGAGCAGGAGCAGCAGGATGGTCAATTCCCACATGGCGCCGGTGGCTCCCAGTTGCATGTTTAAGGGTTCCAGGATACCGCTGGCAAAGGCATAGGGGAATGGGAACGGTCCACCTCCATCCATTGGCCAGCGGTTGGTAAGAGCTGTCACCAGATTGCCACCGGCGGTCAGCCCGGAGATATCCATATTTAAATTTGCACCCATCCTGGCAAGCAATGGTGTGGGGATGAGTAAGAGCAGCCAGCGTGCACCCCCGCCAAAGATAAGCAGCCCACTGCCCAAATACGCCGGTAGTGATGAACGCGTCAACCGCCGGAGCCACAACCAGGCTAGGATGACCGTAAACCCGAATACGATAGCGCGGCTGATGTCCCAGGCGCTCCATGGGAAAAAGCCTCCCAACCTGACCATGCTGGCAGCAAACACCTGCAGCCCATAGTGGTAGGGTAGGTGGAGGGAGGGATCGAGGTAGAAGTGGGGTGGGATATCTCCGGTGGCCATGACGGAGATCATCGGCAGGTGATAATAATCGTCGAAAATTGCCAGGCCGCGCAGTATGAGGGTAAAGCCCAGGATTATCACCAAAAGGGTGATGATCTGAGGCCAGCCGCTGAAAGATTTGAGGGTGAGGCGCGAGCGTGGTTGGGCGAGAATAACCAGCATAAGACCACAAAGAAAGATGATCCCTGCGCTTGACCAATATGCGACCGTCAGGGGAAGGATCTGGGCGAGCAGGTTACTCAATACGATGAACAACAGGAAGCCGGTGGCCAGGCCGGCAGCCAATTTCTCCCTGTACTTGAGGTGGAAGCTGTGCCCGGCAATGAAAAACCCTCCGACTGCCCAAAGGGCACACAGGACGATAAAACTGGCGATGTCAACAAGACTACCCGTGCGACTCCAATAGGACATAATTCTACATTCTCTCAGACCAGCCTTGATTGAGGTAACTTGCACATGGCCATGGATAATGAGTTTAACATGGTATTAGGTTTCCATACAACCTGTGAGCTCGATTTCCATAATTTTTACGATAGAACCGGGGCATCATAATATAAATACAATTACATCTAACTTTTAGCAAGGGATCATTACCGGCTATTTATTGGCGGAAAGGGATAAAATTAATGCCGGTATATTTGTACAGTCTAGGTTAAGCAATTTGTGACTTAGATTAATGACAATAATCCCAGCTAACCGGATAATTGAGATTATAATAGGTTTGAAATTTTGGTAATATCAACCCTGGAAACCTCTAGGGCTAGAGCTTCAGGAGGGAATCAATGGCAGGCATTCATCCGCTCGTTTTACAGCTGAAATTCACCCGTAGCGAGTTCAAACGGGCACTTAAGGGTTTATCGGAGGAAGATGCAACCAAACGCCTGCTGCCGATGAACTGCATCAGCTGGAATGTGGGGCATCTGGCTTGGCAGGAACAACGATACTTCCTATATTTCGGGCAGGGACTGATGCCATATCCCGAAGTGCAGGAGGTCTATGCTTATGGTGCTCTGGCGTCCACACCGCGCTTGCGCGACGGCCTTGCCTATTGGCGGAAAATTACTCAAGCTGCTGATCCATGGCTGGAAAGCCTGACGAGCGAGAAGCTCCAGGAGCAGGTTATAAAAGATGGGAAACCATTACAACGAATGATTGGGGACCTGCTGCAACGAACGATCTATCATTATTGGTACCACACCGGGGAAAACATGGCGATCCGGCAGTTGCTGGGGCACACCAATCTACCCGAGTTCGTGGGTAATATCGACCGGCAAGCTCCCTATACACCGGAATTCGGATGAATGAATAAGGATTTGACATGAATGAGCTAGAACAGATGCATTGCAGTGTTGTCACAGCCAGTACTCCACGGCTTAGTGACCATGAGATCAGTGAATATAAATTGAAACTGCCTGATTGGTGTTCTTACGAAAAAGAGGGTGAATTACGCCTGGAAAGGGTGTTCAAATTCAAGGATTTTAACCAGGCAGTTGCATTTACCAACCAGGTGGCACAGGTAGCCAATGAGGAAGACCACCATCCGGCAATATTGACCGAATGGGGAAAAGTAACCGTTACCTGGTGGACGCACAAGATCAGAAGCCTGCACCTGAACGACTTCATCATGGCGGCGAAGACGGACGAGTTGTATAGGGGAGGAATTTGATTTTGCTCAGGTTTTGAATCAGGGATAGATCTTCTCGTGATTTGCCAGCATAGCGACGAATTTATTAATGCGTGTAACCCGGGTTTCGGGTTTCTTCGCATCCTGGAGCCGGTGCAGGATGGCATAACGATTGATGCTGTTCAGCGTGTAGAAGAATTCCTTCGCCTTGGGGTTATTATCCAATTCGCGTTGTAAATCCTCGGGGATGCTGATCTGGCTTTGTATATCATAGGCTGATTCCCAGCGACCGTCTGATTTGGCGAGCTCCACCTGGTGATGTCCGGAGGGTTGCATCCTGCCAGCTGCGATCAAGGCTTCAGCTTTATCACAGTTCAATTTTGACCATTTACTTTTCGGTTTGCGGGGGCTAAATTTCTGCAAATAGTACTGCTGGTCAAAGGATAACGCCTGGCTGTCAATCCACCCGTAGCACAGGGCCGATTCGACCCCACTAGCATAATCGATAGAAGTGGTAGCTGAACCCTTTTTGGCAATTTTGATCCAAATACCCTTCTCATCCGATTGGTGATCCTTGAGCCAGGCTTCGAAGGCAGCTTGGTCGATAAATAAGAGGATGGGTAAGTCTGCAATATTATTAGTTGTCATTTTGATCTTTGCAAGCCTGGATTAGAGATAAAAATTTTTAAAAATTTTGTATCCAGATAAGAATCACCCCAATTCTCAATGTTATATCAACACTGATCCGCACGCCACATCCAGGATAATTCCAGTGATCGAAGCGATGGAGGCCTCAGGAATCCGATGCCTGTCAGCGAGGTGGAAGGTCATCGTTCAGAAATAACCTCTCCACCAGCCAGGACAGCAATATTATACTCCTAATATGATATAATATATCGTAATACTCTGATTAAATATTTAGGAGGGAAACATGAGTGGACTTTTTCAATCACGCGGATTTCTTGGTAAGCACCGTCAGGAGGCACCTCCAAACCGGGTTCCATCGGGTCAATATGTGACCAGTGATTTTCCCGTACTATCAGCCGGGCCAACTCCGCGCACACCCCTGGAGCGGTGGAACTTCGAGATCAACGGGCTCCTCAGGCAGCCTGTCCGCTGGTCGTGGGCTGAGTTTCAGCTTCTGCCAAAGCTGCACTTCACCGTGGACATCCATTGCGTCACCAAGTGGTCGAAGCTGGACACCCAATGGGAAGGTGTGTCGGTTGATACGTTGCTGGCGTCGGTGGAGGTGAACCCCAATGCGCATTACATGCTGGCATTTTGTGACGGTGGTTACACGACTAATATGCCCTTATCAGAGATTATTGACGGAAAAGCATTTATTGGTTACCAATATAATGGTGCTCCCCTGGCATCTGAACATGGCGGTCCGGCGCGCCTGGTGGTGCCAGCGCTTTACTTTTGGAAAAGCGCCAAATGGGTGCGGGGATTGACCCTGATCGAAAAGGACCAGGCTGGATTTTGGGAATCGCTGGGCTACAACAATCACGGTGATCCGTGGAAAGAGGAGCGCTATTATGGAGACTGAACTGATTAAGGAAAAGGCGGTGGTGAGGGGGTTGGAATGGCAGATCTCCACCGTGGTCAAAGTGCGGCAGGAGACGCAGAGCGTCAAGACGTTTACCCTGGCGCTACCCAATTGGGTGCCTCACCGCGCCGGGCAGCATTATGACGTTCGATTGACCGCTCCAGACAGCTACCAGGCTCAGCGCAGCTATTCGATTGCCTCCAGCCCTGAGCAGAAAGGCGAGATCGAGCTGACTGTGGAACGGTTGGAGGAGGGCGAGGTCTCCACCTATCTGCATGATGTATTGATCATGGGAGACCAGGTGGAGCTGCGGGGTCCTATCGGTGGATATTTCGTTTGGGAGACCAGCATGGGGGGTCCATTATTACTGGTGGCGGGTGGATCGGGGATCGTGCCGCTGATGGCGATGATTCGCCACTGGAGAGCTGCCGGTTCAGATGTGCCGGTACGGCTGTTGTACAGCTCCAGGACCTATGAGGATATTTTCTACCGCCAGGAATTGGATAAGCTGTACAGCGTTCAGGCGGGTCTGGAGGTATTCCATACTCTCACACGCGAGCAGCCACCAGGTTGGGATGGTTATGGACGGCGGATCGATATGCGCATGCTGGCGGAGGTCGCCAGACCGCTGGGGAAAACCCTCAAGGCGTATATCTGCGGTCCGACGGCTTTGGTGGAAGGAGTAGCCAATGGGTTGGTGGCGCTGGGTATCGCCCCAGACCAGGTTCGCACCGAGCGTTTCGGTCCTACCGGAGGTACATAAAGGGAGGTTATCGATGGATACGGTGTTTCTTGAGGGAATTCAATCATTGATGTTGGATGGCAATGCTTTGGCAGGGCTGCTGCATGAGCTGTTTTACGCCGAGATGACGGTTGCCCCGGTCGAATGTGCAAGCTGTGGGCGTCATGGGGAGATGGGCAGCCTGTGGGCATTCGTCGAAAGCCCGGGATATATCCTACGCTGCCCGGGCTGCCAAAATATCATCATGCGTATCAGCGTGACTCCAGAACAAGTCTTCGTGGATGCGCGTGGGGCAGCTTACCTATGCATCCCAAAGAGAGTCCTGTGATAACGAATAAGAGCTGAGACTCAAAATCAATAAATTTCCAAGTTTTCAGCCTTCGTTACCCGCTTATCCTCCCCCCGATCAACCGTCCGATCCCGAAGGTGACTGCAGCGGCTGCTAAGCCGAACAGCACCATGCGGGTGCCAGAAAAAAGCACTTTGCGGCCGGTGAACAGGGTGGTGCCTGAACCGATAATGAATAACCCGATGGCGCTGAGTACCAAACTGACAATAACGGCGGCAAGACCGCTTAGGAAAATATGGGGTATCACGGGGACGATCGCCCCGATGGAAAACAGGAAGAAGGAAGTCAATGCGGCCTCCCAGGCGGAGCCGCCCAGCTCGGAGGGGTCAATACTGAGCTCCTCGCGGGCCAAGGTTTCAAGAGCGGAGGCTGAGTCGCTGATGATATGCTGAGCCATACTTTGGGCGTCTTCCTTCGGCAGGCCGCGGGCCTCGTAGATCAATGCCAGCTCTTCGGCTTCTTCCTGCGGGGCTGCAGCCAGCTCAGCTTTTTCGATCCCAATCTGGTGCTCATATAGCTCGCGGCTGCTCTGCACCGACAGCCACTCTCCCAGCGCCATGGAGATTGCACCCGCCAATAAACCGGCAAATCCCGTCACCAGGATGGCGGAATTACTCATTTGAGCCCCCGCCACACCCATCACCAGGCTTAAGTTGGAGACCAGTCCATCATTCGCTCCCAGGACGGCTGCCCGCAGGGCATTGCCACCACCGGCGCGATGCCGGCCTTCCAGCTGAGCCAGAGCACCACCCGCCATACCCCCTTGCATGGTGCTCGCCACCTGGCTGAGTAACCGGTTATGCGACGATTCGTCCGCAGCCATCCCGGCACTGCCGGGGAGATGGGCATATTTCTGGGTATCTTTACGCTCATTACCCATGATCGTGGGTAGGACAGCCGCCACCCCCAGGCGTTTAGCAGCCCAGGCCAGGGTGCGACTACGCCAATTAGGCCTATACTCGGGCGTAGCTACCCCGGCAGATTTCAAGCGCTCCACCCATTCGGAGGCGTGCCGGCTTTCCACTGCCGACATACGGCGGTATACCTCCGCCAGGCGGGGATCCTTCTCAACCTGCGCCAGGGCGTTATACAGGTAGGCACCATTCAGCTCGTCATTCAGACATGCCAGTGCGGTGGTTTTCATATTCTCGTCCATGATATTCTCCGGATATTATGAATTTAACCCACAATGATACTTATGTTACCACTTTTATCTGTCGCAATAGACCCATGAATGCTTAATTATTGGTGGAGGTGCGTCTCATGGGTGTGATGAAATATACCGACAAAGCAATTCACAAATATCAATCGTAACATTGCGGAGAAACAGCCTGAAAGGATGGTAACTTTTACTCGATTATAATAACGAATATGAAAAAACAAACCGGCTTGATAGCAGGCACATCGTTGCTCTTCGTTGCCTCTATCATCAGTTTCGCTGGTCGGTTCGCAACCAGCGTGGTGGTTGCGCGCACACTTGGGCCGGAATTCAAGGGAATATACAACCTGACCCTGCTCAGCAGTGGTCTGGTAATCATTATCTGCAATCTGGGATTGAACGGAGCGATTTCGTACTTTACGGCTTCAAATAAGTTTTCCAGCCGGCAGATGTTTACCCTGGCGATCACTGCCGGGCTCATTCTCAGCATTTTGGGAGGGGCACTTTTTTACCTGGCTTATGATTACATCCTGGTAAATAATATTTTGGCTGGCTCTGACCCTCAACTCATTTTATTTGCCATGCTGGGGCTCCCTTTAAGCCTGGTGGCGTCATTCCTAACCAGTCTGCTGTTGGGGCAACAGCGCATGATTGCCTACAACTCGGTCGATGTATTCCGTGTTCTGACCAACCTGGGTTTCCAGGTAACCTCAAGCGCCATGTCGGCTGGTGTGACTGGTGCAGTAATTGCCTGGTTAGCCTCCAATTTTCTGGCATTGATCCTGGCCTTGTGGCTTTTACGGGGAAATTTCAGCTTGAGGATCAAGCCTTTGGTCCCTGTGGTACGTCCAGCGCTGAGTTACGGTTTAAAGAGTTATGCAGGCAACCTGCTCACGTTCTTCAATTACCGTTTGGACAGCTTTTTGGTCAATTTCTATAACGGGGCGGCTGCGGTTGGACTATACACAACAAGCGTGACCATGGCTGAATTGTTATGGTATGTCCCCAATGCGGTCAGCGGGGCATTGTTCCCTAAGGTTTCCAGCCTGGATGCAAGCACCGCCAACCGCATCACCCCACAGGCCTGCCGGCAGACCCTGTTGATTGTGCTCATAGCTGCCATCGCTTGGGGCGGGGTGGGGGGTTGGCTGCTGGTGGCGTTTTACGGTGAGCCTTATCGCCCGGCAGTGGCGCCATTTCTTTGGCTCATTCCCGGGATGATAGGCGTGACCGTGGCTAAGATCATCTCGGCTGATCTGAGCGGGCGTGGCAAACCGCAGTTTGCGGCTTATACTGCTGGGATCACCGTCGCCATCACAATTATCTTGGATCTGGTGCTTATCCCATTGTTCAGTATCAGCGGTGCAGCGATTGCCTCTTCCATCGCTTATATTGCCAGCGGATCATTAGCTGTATTCTGGTTCTCGCGCGAAACAGGCACGCTCCCCAGCACCCTGCTCATACCCAGGTCTGAAGATTTCCGGTATCTCCTGGACCGGGGTATAACCATTGCCAGACAATCGATGAGGTATGTGTTGAACCGGAAAGGGGACGACTAGTGCACGTTTTTTTCATCACGCAATGGTTTCCTACAGTCAAACAGCCTTTGAACGGCATATTTATTCTTGAGCAAGCGCGTGCAGTCGCCCGAATGCATCATGTAACCTTGCTGCATATCCTGGGCGTAGACCCAACGCTTAATCAGCCCATCCAGATCATGGCTCGTTCGGATTACTCAGATATCGATGTATATACGTTATCTTACCAGCGACCAAAGATCCCTTATACTGCCTGGATTCGGCAGGTCCATGGAGCCCGAAAAGTATTCGGGATGGCTTCTAAAGATCATGGCCGTCCAGATATCATCCATGCTAATGTCAGTAATACCGCAGATACCTCCGTAATAATCGGGCGTTTAGCTGCAATCCCTGTGGTGCTCAGTGAACACAGCTCCGCATATGCTCGTAAACTGTTTACACTATCACAAATCCGCAGGATACGCTTTTTTATGAACCGGGTTGACCTGATCATGCCTGTCTGCGATGCACTCGGGCAGACAATGCGCGAGTACAGCATTACCCGACCCATGGTGAGCGTCCCAAATGTGGCTGATCCCGATGTATTTTACCCAGCTTTGCCTGGGGAGCAGGTGATTATCCCTTATCGCGAGATTGCCTTGATTGCACGGTTGAGTGAAGAAAAAGCCGTCCACCTGGCGGTCCAGGCAGCTGCACGGTTACAGCAACAAGGCTTCTACTTTATTCTTCATATCGCGGGAGAGGGGCCTGAAAGAGCCCAGCTTGAGTCTCTTGTAAACGATTCAGGCCTATCGGATTGGGTTCATTTCCATGGCTACCTGCCGAAAAATGAGCTGGCGAAGCTGCTTCGACGCTCGAGTGCTTTCCTGCTCACCAGTTTATGGGAGAGCCAACCTGTGGTCATCCTGGAGGCGCTGACCTGCGGGCTTCCGGTGGTAGCACCCGCCGTCGGTGGGATACCGGAGGTAATTACAGCTGAATGTGGGTTGCTTTTTCAACCTGGCGATGTCGAAGACCTGATAAGCAAACTTCGGTCTTTAATCACGAATTTCCACAATTATGACGCCCAGGCAATTCACCAGTATGCCACAGACCATTTCAGCCCGGTCGTAGTCGCTAAACGGTTGGACGGATTATATCGACAGGTAATCGAAGACCATCGTGAACACATCCATGTTTCAGGAAATTGACCGGCTCACACCAGTGCCTGTCAGCCTCAGATGGAAGGACCTGATCTCCCGTTATCAGGCTGTTCAACCCAGACCAAATTCAGGCTGGCTATCCAGCACTATTGCTGAGTGTTCAGACGCGAGCACTCAGATGAGCACAAGAGCTTACCAGGCGGGGTAGTCGATGCACCGAGCGCTCATGATCTCATACTTATTTCCTCCCATGGGAGGGGTGGGAGTGCAGCGGACGTTAAAATTCGTCAAATATTTGCCGGAATTTGGCTGGGAACCGCAACTATTGACGGTGCACCCGCCAAAAGCTGGCTTGCGCGATGAGAGCTTGTTGAAAGAAGTACCCGCAAATACACACATCACACGCACCGCGGCTATTTTGCCATCCCAGCGGCTTCCTTGGCGGGTGCGTGAATTTATCAGCCGTTGGTTACTGACGGTGGATGAACAGGTGGGTTGGCTGCCCTTTGCCATCCGGGCAGGGGAGCGGATCATTAAGGAAAACCCGGTGGAGATCATCTACTCGACCTCCGCCCCCTATACTGCCCATCTGATCGCCCGCCAGCTTCATCTGCGAACCCATATCCCTTGGGTAGCCGATTTCCGTGATCCGTGGATCGGTAATTTTAATCTCCGTTTTCCTACACCCATTCATCGTAAAGTGGTTGAACGGCTGGAGCGTAGGGTGATCCAAGACGCTAATCGAATCATCGTAGTCAGCCCTCCAATGGGTAAATCTTTTTGTGAACGCATCCCCGGTATTTCTCCGGGAAAAATCTCTTGGGTTCCAAATGGTTTCGATGTGCAGGATTTCTCAACCGCACGGCCGATTAAACGGGAAAAAGATCACTTTTACCTGGTCTATACAGGATCTTTTTATGCTCAAGGATTAACCGCCAACCCAATCCTGCGTGCTATTCAGATGGCATTAGACACCGGTCAGATACCCCGACAACGATTGTGTGTTCAGCTGGTTGGCAATATTGGTAAATCCACCCAAAAATGGATCTCTGAATTGGGTCTGAATGAGGTTGTTGAAACACCAGGATATGTGTCTCACGAACAAAGCATCTCTTATCTGCTTGCAGCTGACGCGCTCCTGCTCGTTATCGGCGTTTCAACGGATAGCGCAATGGTATATACTGGCAAAGTTTTTGAATATTTAGGCGCCGGCAAGCCCATCCTGTGCCTGGCAAAGGATGGCGTTGCATCGAGCCTAATTCGAGATACCCGCACCGGCATCATCGTCCAACCCGATGATATTTCACAGATCGCACACAATTTGGTCCTAATGTATCAGCAGTGGCAAAACCGCCTGCTGTTTATTGAACCCGATCGAATACTTATCCAGACCTACGAGCGCCGGCATTTGACTGGACAACTCGCTGGTATTTTCAATGAATTAATTGGAAATATTGTATGACCGACGAAATCGAACGCATAAGAAAACTATATGCTACTCAATATAACCCGGATCCACAGGATCGAAATTACATTTGGCATCCACTCAATCCGGTTTCAATTTACTATCGCCAGGCCCAGGAACGCGCCGTAGCTGACCTGTTTCGCAGAAATTACGCCAGCCTTTCCAAATTGCATGTATTGGATATTGGATGTGGGAGTGGGGGTTGGTTGCGATATTTGGCAAGTCTGGGTATGGAAGTTGACCTGCTGACCGGGCTCGACTTGATGAAGAATCGGATCAGCGCGGCTCGCCAGCTTGCTCCGCCCTGTATCACCTTTTTAGTGGGGAATGGCGAAACATTGCCCTATCCGGAACAATGCTTCGACCTCGTAATTCAATCCACTGTGTTTTCATCTATTTTGGATATCCAACTCCGGCAGCGTGTCGCTTCAGAGATGATGCGTGTGCTGCGGACCGGTGGTCACATACTCTGGTATGATTTGTATAGAACCCGCAATGCCACTTTGCATAAATTACCCGTATCAGAAATCCGTGAGCTCTTCGCAGGTATGGAGATTAGACATCTCCGAAGGTTGCACCCCATTTATGCTACCCAAATCCTGCGCCATGGTAGATTCATTATTGAAATCTGGGATAACCTACCCGGAGTACCCAAAACCCACAACTTGATTTTGCTCCAAAAACCATGAGATTGTGTTTTATCTCCAACCCAAACAGCACTCACACCCGCCGATGGACGAGTTGGTTTGCCAGGCGTGGGCATACAGTTTGTCTTCTAGCGGATGTTCCGATACAAGAACCCTGGTCGGAAGTACCCGTTATCGACCTATCCAAAATCATTTTTGCACCCATCATACGCTTTCCCGTCTGGGCAATCTGGCTGAGGCGATTCTTACACCAGTGGCGCCCGGATATTTTGCATGCTCATCGGGTCAACTCTGCCGGGTGGCTGGCAGCGGCAAGTGGTTTCCATCCTCTCGCGATCACACCGTGGGGTAGCGATCTCTACCAGCTTTCCCACCAAACACATTTGGCGCGATGGTTGGCCCATTATGTTCTGGCACGTGCTGATCTGGTGACGGCTGATGCACTGGATTTACTCAAAGTCGCCGCGAATTATGGTGCCAACCCTGCCTGTCTCCACTTGATTCAATGGGGCGTGGATTTATCACATTTTCACCCAGGTCCAGCGGACGCCAGCCTTCGGACTGAGCTCGGACTTGGTGCAGGTCCGGTAATCCTCAGCCCTCGGGCGATTAATCCAATTTACAATCTGGATATCATTATTCATGCTCTGCCTGAAGTGATTGCCGCCTTGCCCGGAGCAGTGTTAATTCTGCGCGATTACAACACAGACCTGGATTACAAAAGACGATTGGAAGAGCTGATTACCATGCTGGGCCTGGCAAAAGCTGTTCGGTGGATTGAGCGCGTAGAACCTTACGAACGCGTGGCAGGGATCTATCGATTGGCCGATGTCGTTGTATCGGTGCCAACGAGTGATAGCACACCAGTCTCAATATTAGAAGCCCTGGCTTGCGGCATACCGGTGATCACGACTGACCTACCGGCGCTCCGCGAATGGCTCACTCCCGGAGTAAGCGGATTGATGGTATCACAGCGTGACCCAAAAGAGTTAGCCTCGGCGCTGATTCAGTTGCTTACCAATGTAGACCTGGCTGACCGTCTGAGTAAAATTGGCCCGACGATTATTGAAACACATGCGAACCACCAACTAGAAATGGAAAAGATGGAGCAGCTTTACCAAACGATGCTTTAGGATCGCTCAGATGTTCTCCTACTTTCTTGTTCTGCTCCAGGTACTCCCGTCCTGACTGAAGCACACTCACAGAGAAGAACAATCAGACAACTTATTGAATAACCCGCCAGAATATATTACAAGTTAAATGGTTGGGGCGGAATATCTTCACAACCTCAGATTTTCTTAGAGATAAATATTAATTTTCTGAAATAATAATGAGGGTATACTAGTGCCTCGAAACCAGAAAAGCTGGACCCACCATGTTGATATCTATGTTTCCCGATAACCCATCCATGCAGGGGGGAAAAACGGATTTGCCTGCCAGGATTACGAAGGCTGCCGGCAAACAGACTTATTATACGATCCGCTTCCTGATGGACCGTGACCGGATACAGGATGCATTTCGGGCTTACGCTTATTTCCGCTGGGTGGATGATCAGCTTGATACAACCGCAGGCACAGCAGAGGAAAAGCAGGCGATTTTAAGCCGCCAATGTACGCTTTTAGAGGCGTGTTATAAGGGAGAATCTCCCACCGCCACCTGCCCAGAGGAACAGATGTTGTTGGATTTGGTTGGAAATGATACTGAAAAAGACAGTGGACTGCAAACCTATCTGCGCAATATGATGAATGTAATGGAATTCGATGTTGAGCGGTGTGGTCGAGTGATCACTCAGACAGAGCTATCTCAATACTCCCTATGGCTTTCCACGGCGGTTACAGAATACATGTTTTATTTTATCGGTCATCGCGATCCGCCTCCGCAGAGTGCAGCTCGATACCATGCAGTATATGGGGCTCATATCATGCATATGTTAAGGGATATGGCGGGTGATATCAAACTGGGTTATTTCAATATCCCAGGTGAGGTTCTCGAAGCTGGACAACTATCGTTAAATCATTTAGGCGAACACTCGTTCCGAAAGTGGGTTTATGAGAGGGTACAGCTGGCGCACCAGTATTCTGATTCGGGCAGAAAATATATTTCCCGAGTAAAAAACCTGCGCTGCCGTCTGGCAGGGTATGCCTATCTTGCCCGTTTCGAATGGATGTTGAGAGCGATTGAACAGGATCAATACTGCCTGCGCCAGGAATACCCTGAACGGAAAAAACTCAGGGTGGTTTTTTGGATGGCATGGTATGTCTTTACATCTTTACTGAACCTTCCTCGTAAGCAATTTGTGCCTATGGAACTTGTGAATTTTACTGATCAAGGCGAGGAAGGATGAAATCGAAAACTGTGGTAATCATAGGTGCCGGGATCGGTGGGATATGTGCGGCAATCCACCTGGCATCTCACGAGATGCAGGTTACCGTAATAGAAAAGAATCCCCATCCAGGCGGACGCTGTGATTGGATCGAGCGGGAAGGGCACCATTTTGACACCGGACCAACC
>JBGPBQ010000007.1:0-32768 GCA_041481345.1 Anaerolineae bacterium | reverse complement strand
CAAGAAGCAGTCATAATTGCAATGGTGTGATTAATAACCTCCTTCTTAGATATATTTCCCAGTCTATTGCTTGGGTAGAAGTCTTCTAGATCCCTTCATGGGGTATTCTCGCCGGTGGTTAAATCCACACTGGTGTCAATAAAGCCAGTTTGCAGGTCGGATAATACCTGCTCAGCCGATTTCTGCTTGCCCGGGGTAAAAATAAGTGGATTAATCTGAGTGAACTGGATGGGCACTACCAACGACTGACCCCCGGAGATACTGCCATCCAGGAGGCCTGCTACCTGTTCTTGAATGAGCGAGATTGGGTCGGTGGTCAGCGAAACGACCCAGCTTGATTGAGCATTTTGTGGAGCTTCGCCGCTGCTGATGATATTGACTTTAGCATTTGCCAGGATGGATAACATGGAATCATCGCCCGCTCCGGGATAAACGTAAACCGTCTGGACCTCGTGATCGACCATGTAGTTGGCAGCTTCCTGCCATTCCACGCTGGTGGCCGTGGAAGCCAGCTCGAAGAACATGGGATACTCGTAAAAAGGAGGATGAGCCGGGCGGCATAAACCGCAGAAATACACCACCCCATTAAGGAAGCCGGTACGGGAAGATCGACCCTCGACAGTATCTGACAGGCTGATCACCCCCACCCGCCAATCATAAGAGAGCATGGCAGCGATAACACCAGCGATGAAACCCTGCTGGTCAGGACGGTTGCCTTCGCTGCCGATTGTGGTCAGGTTGGGGGCAGCTATTAAGCCGGGAATGCCGAGGGCGATGAATTGGGTATCAGGGGCAGCTGCGATCAATTCCTCCAGTCCCGGGTCGAGAGGGACCGCCACCACCAGGCGCAGCTCAGGGACGAGGTCGTCAACGGTCAGCTGCTGCCTGACCTGCCACTGCAGCCCTGCCTGGATGATGATGTCATTCAGGCCAGTTTGAAGGGCATCCACCTGCGCCGGATCAGCCCCAGGAGCTGCCAGGAGCACGGCGAAGAGAGGGAGAGGCGTGGGTGTGGGGGTGAGGGTGGGAGTCTGGGTGATGGTAGCGGTCAGACTCGGAGAGGGAGTTACGGAGGGCTTTGCCGTGGGTACGATGGTGGCGCAAGCTGATAGAGTCAGTACCAGGCTGATGAGGAGAATGACATAGATTGTGCGAAAATAATGCCTCAAGGGTAGATGCTCCGACAATGTAGTCGGCGGGAATTGTACTACAAGGTAGAAGATTTGAGGTGATTGGGCGGGTAACTGCAAAAATCCGTTGGGGTATAATAAGCTCATGATCGAGCTGAACATCCCAGGTCGTGGAATGATCCAGCTGCAGAACCTGGTGTGTGATATCAACGGCACCCTGGCAGTGGATGGAGTGCTCCTGGAAGGTGTGAAGCTAAGGTTATCTGCTCTGCACGACCGATTAACCTTGCACCTGCTGACGGCAGACACGCACGGAAAACAGGACATCATTGACCAACGGCTTGGGTTAAAATCGGTGCGCATCCAGCCTGGAAATGAAGCCGAACAAAAAGAAAATTACGTAGCCCAGCTGGGTGCTGATTCGGTAGTCGCGATCGGACAGGGTGCAAATGATGCAGGTATGCTGCGGATTGCCGCTCTGGGGATTTGTGTGCTCTCACCCGAAGGCACCGCGGTGGAAACACTGTTGGGAGCAGACCTGCTCGCCGCTAATATCTTTGAGGCATTGGATATACTCGAAAAACCACTCAGGATTGTGGCTACTTTACGTAAATGAGTCTTCCCAAGTCTGAATACATCCCAGATGACCCTGATCTGCTGCCGCCTGCGCGGCGGAGACGAGCACGCCGCTTACTGGCGCCTTTGGAGGTGAATGAGCGCGCCATCGTTCTCGATCAGGTAAGGCGGCGAACGTCGCCCAGCTTCGATTTCTTCTTATTCTCGGTGATAGCGGGAATCATTTTCAGTGTGGGTATCCTGCTGGATTCCCCGGTCGTATTGGTGCTTGGGGCGATATTTGCGCCATTAATGGCGCCGGTGATCGGTCTTTCGCTGGCGACAGTGGTTGGCTCGTATAAATTCTTCGCCCGCAGCCTGGTGGCCTTAGCCATCGGCAGCATCATGGTGTTCATCGTGGGTGTTGGAGCAGGGTACCTGGGGCAGGTGTGGGTACCAACATCTCTGATCCAGGCCTATTCGAGCGCCGAGCTGTCGATGATCAACTTCATTGTGCTGACGGTAGGGGCAATATTCACCGCTGCGACCATGGCCCACCATGAGCGCAGCCCGGCTGCACCGAGCGTAGCACTGGCTTATACCCTGTACCTGCCGCTCGTTGCAGCGGGGTTCGGTTTGGGCAGCGGAGTGCCACATTTATTCCCAGATGGACTGGTCGTGTTCGCCATTCACCTTGCCTTGGGGGTGCTGCTTGGAGCGATCACCCTGGCCATCCTGGGTTTCCGCCCGATGACGATACTTGGCTACACCCTGGGTGGAGTAGTCACATTGATTGGGATGGCGACGGTGCTCGGCGTGGGCGCCTACAGCACTACACTGGGATGGTATGGAGCCCCGCTGGCTGTGCCCACTTATACGCCCACGGCCACCTTTACCCTCACGCCCGTTCCACCGACGGCAACCAAAACCGCAACACCCGTACCCCCGACGCACACTCCGACGGTCACGCTGACGCCTACACTAACTCCTACTCCCACTGAGACCCCAACCCCCACCACCGTTCCTGTGTATGCCCGCATTGGTCCGGAACAGGGAGCGCTCATCCGCAAGGGAATCGGGTTCGATTCGCCGATCGTGTATCCGCCTGTGATGCAAGGTACATTAGTCCAGGTGCTTGGAGATGCGGTCGACAAAGATGGTTATACCTGGGTCCATGTGCGAGTGATCGAGGATGGCAGGGAAGGCTGGATGCTGGAGTCGCTCCTACTGATTGCAACGCCCGAGCCCAATTGGTAAGCTTTTACGGGAACAAGCGAGTTACTTCAACGATAACAAACCGCCCACTGATGAGACAGCGGGCGGTTTGTTGTATTATTTCAAGCCGACAACATAGTCACATTTATATTGGAAGTTTCGGGTGTAAAGCCTGTATTAGGCTTTTATCTGCAAGGCGACAAGCTTATCCAGGCTCTGGCTCCAGCCCATTTCTGCGCCTGCCCAGGCACCTGCGGCGACAGGAGTGGCCTTGACCAGCAGGATATGCAAAGTCATCTCAGTTTTGCCGCCGGTCTCGACAAAGGTTACGGTGCATAAAGTTGCCAATTGCGGTTCGCCTTTTTCGTCTGGCATGGCCGTGTTGGAAAAGACGAAACGGCGGGGTGGGTCGAACTCCTGAAAGACGCCCGTTGTGGGAAGGTCGATGTCAAAATCGCTGCCCTTGGGACCATGCATGACGATGTAGAGCTTTCCGCCGGGTCTTGGATCCACCTGGCAGATCGGGGTGGTAAATCCATAGGGTCCCCACCACTTCGAGAGGAGGGAGGGGTCGGTCCATGCCTTGAATACGAGCTCGCGTGGAGCATCGAAAGTACGCTTGAGGGTTAATTCTTGTGCCATTTTACACATCCTTTCTATTTATTTTGTTATCTTTTTCCTTTTCAGCTTTGAGCAACTCGTCCAACACATCCAGGCGCTGGTTCCACTGCTGCGCCAGCTGCTTCGACCAATCTTCCAGCTCCTGCACAACCTTGGGGTTGATCTGGTAGATACGCTGTTGAGCATGCTTTTCCATCTTTACCAGGTTGGCTTCGCGCAGGACTTTGAGGTGCTGGGAGATGGCTGGCGGGCTGACCTGAAAGTTCGCATAGATTTGGGTGGCTGATAGCTCACCCTGGCTGGCAAGCAGCTCAAGGATTTTACGCCTGGTCGGATCGGAAAGGGCATAAAATATATCCATGCGACTTATAGTAAACCATTCACTTAATTAAGTCAATACTTAATTAGTTAATAGATGATTAGTATTTATGGCGATGGGAGGTGTTCAACCATTGGCAAAATGACCAATGTCGGACAAAATAGGGACATGTATATCTTTAACTTTGAGCGAAACTTTTTCTCGAGCACAGGTGCGGAGAAGGCTGAACGTGACCGCTATTACAAGACCCTGGACGAATTTGAAAATCTGGGCGGGAAAGTGGGGGCTTCCGCTGATCACCTGCTGCGCGCACTCCAGCTTTACGAAAACGTCATGGTGGAATTCATCCGCCAATACACCTTCAATTACCTGCACTATGCGGTAAATACTACCGACCTGGCTAGTAAAGCAATTTACTCCAGAATGGATGCCGAGTTCGCTCAACGGACAGCCTTCCTAAGACAGGAGCTGATCTACATCGATCGATCGGTTCTTGACCGTTTCATTGAGAAAAAACCAGAACTCGAGGCTTATCGTTTTGCGGTTGAATCTGCCCAGCGCTATCGACCCCACACGCTTTCTATGGGAGCAGAATCTACTCTAAGTAGCGCGGCGGTGGTCAGCAATGAATGGGAGTATGAGCTATATGAAATCCTTGTACAGCGCACCAGCTTCGGTAGCGTGACCACACAGGAGGGTGAGCTGGATGTGCTCAGACAGCGCACAGCCATTTCCACCCATCCTGACCGCGCTATACGCGCAGACGGATTCAAGCAACTTTATGCGGGATATGCATCGCAACGCGATCTTTACGCCTACACGCTAATTAACCTGGTCAAGCGGCGCAACCGGTTTGCAAAAATCCATCAATTTGAGGATGCACCCAGCGAAGTTTATTTCAACAGTTATTGGAGTAAAGCGGAAGTTACAAACCTGCTGAAGGAATTAGGGCAACAAGCCGGGGTGTACCTGGTTTACCAGCGTCTGCGTGCCGAGCATGCCCGGAAAATACTCGGCGTGGAGGACGTCGACCTATGGGATGTTACGATGAGCCTGCCCGGCGAGGTCCCCCCGCGCTTTAGCATTGAACAAGCGACGAATATCATCTGTGAGGCCTTATCCGCGTTTGGAGCTGATTATGGACGTGAGCTGGCAAGTTTGCTCGACCCTGCCAACGGACGGATAGACATCCTGCCCGGCGACCATCGCAAAGCGGGTGGTTTCTCGAAAGGTTTCCCAGGTGTCACCACGGTCTTTTTCAGCCACGGTTTCGAAGGCTACTATAACGATATGCGTGTGCTGATGCACGAATCGACCCACGCGATCCATCGCCAATTGATGAACAACCATGCGGTTCGATCCATGTATGCAGAAGGACCGCATTATCTGTTTGAGTCTTTCGCCATTTTAAATGAGCTGTTGTTGGCAGACTACCTCTACCAACATGAGACCAACAGGCTAAAAAGGCAGTATTACCTCGAGCAATTTCTAGACGGGAAAGGGATGGCGTTATTTTTTATCGCTCAAGACGCATCCCTTGAGCAATCGATATATGAGGAAGTTGAAAACGGCAGTATTGAAAGCGCAGATGACCTTGACTCGCTGACGAAGCGGATTCTAAGCCGGTTTGATATCTGGACCAACCGGCACGCGGAGCTAAACATGCGCTGGATAACCAACCGCCTATTTTACGAAGACCCCCTCTACGACATCAATTATGTCTATGGAGCACTCCTGGCGCTCAAGTACTACGAGCTGTTCACGCAATCCCCAGCTTCTTTCGTTAAGAACTATATCTCGTTATTGGGTAATGGCTTTGACGCTACCCCCGAATTTTTGTTGAGCAAGTTTTTGAAGATCGATATTCATGATCCTGGGCTTGTCGCTGACGCAGTCAATATCCTTGAAAATAAAGTCAGGTTATTGAAGGAAGAATATTCGAATGAATAACTGGCTCCGGTAAAAGGGGGAGAGATCATTTACACCAGGAAATTGCCCGATTTGCGGATTGTGGTTACCGTTTCCTCGGGCAACACGGGCGGAGTGACCCCCAGCGCCCGGCAGGTAAGCAGCTTGAGGGCGGTCACTTCGATGACATCGGTGATATCAGTCGCCCGACGCAGGCTGCTGGCAGCCACCACCAACCCGTGATTTTGCATCAGCACCGCGGAACCAGCGCCCAGGGCTCGCGCCACTGCATCCCCGAGCTCATCCGTGCCTGGCAGGATGAACGGTACCACCGGGATATCCCCCAGAAAGGCCGATTCAAGCGAGATGGGCAGGAATTTGGTCCCGGTGAGCGCCATCAGGGTGGCTTGAGGGGCGTGTGTGTGGACAACAGCATTGATCTCAGGCCTGGAACGATAAATGGCGCAGTGGACTCGACGTTCGCTGGAGGCTGAGTAGCTTGTTTCAATCTGTATGCTGCCCGTTAAGTCGATCCGCACCATCATTTCAGGACGCAGATCTCCCTTGAAGATGGAACCTGGTGTGATCCAGATTTCTTCCGGGTTATCTTCACAGCGCGCGCTGATGTTGCCACCGGTGGCAGTGAGCAGCCACCTGGCGAATAATTCGTTGGAAATTTGCACAATCTGAGAACGGATATCACAGGTTTGATTTAATCGGAAGGTAGACATGCTGGAATTATAGTATGAATGGAATAAGTGGAGATAAGCCAGTGATATCTAAATAAATATGTTATAGTTTGGCGAGCACTTTTTCGGGCCTCAACCAGCCTGATCACCGCGGGCTTGGATTCACATAACAGTGAGATTAGTAACACTAGGAGGTATGCATGGTGGACGTCCAACCGTATTTGCAGAAAATCGTGGACCAGTTCGACAACCCGAAGGTTCAATCCAGCTTGAAAGGGTTCACCCGCACACTGCTATTCAGGTTCACGGATACCAGAGAAGACTGGTTGATCCGGACGGTGGATGGTAAAGAGGCCACATTAGTCAAAGACAGCCATACCAACCCTGACTTGACCGTTACCACCACGGCGGAAGTGCTGACCGGGGTAATGGATCGAAGAATCAACGGCATGGCGGCATACATGCAGCGTAAAATCCAGGTTAAGGGGTCGATGGAGGACCTGTTGAAGCTGCAGAAACTGCTTTTATAAAGTAGAAATTCAGGGAAACCGAACAACATGGCTCCATCAGCGATGACAATCGCGAAAAGATCGGTCGGGTTCCTTTTTGGCATGAATATGCTCATGCTGGGAGCCAACCTGGTTTGGGTAGCGTACAATACCATCCTGCTGCCCACATTGGTTGAAAAAGTCGTGACGGTAAACAAAGCGTTGATAGTCGGATTGATCGGGTTCTTTGGCACGTTGCTCGGGCTACTCGTGAGCATTCTGTGGGGAATTATCAGCGATCACACCACAAGCAAAATAGGGAAACGCACACCGGCAATCCTGACCGGCTCGCTGATTGCACTACCTCTGATTGGGCTGCCAGCACTGATGCTATCACCAACATTGCATGACTACCTTATCCCGCTGGCAGTGCCAATCATTCTGATCAGCTATTTGGGGATGCAGTTTAGCACCAATGTGAGCAATGGAGCCTGGTGGCCACTGCTCGTAGATGTGGTGCCTGAAAATCAACGGGGTGGGGCATCTGGAATCATGGGGTTTCTGACCTTGCTAGGGTCGGCCATCGGCATCCTGGTGGTAACCAGCCTGAATCAGGAAGGGCGCACTGGAGCCGCGCTGTGGCTTATCGGTGGGGTGTTTGCTCTGACGGGAGTGATCAATGCCTGGGCGATCAGGGGAAAGGATAGACCGGCTGATACGTCTGAGCATATCAATGTTTGGAAGGCTTTGACCGAACTATTCACCGCACGCAGGCGCATTGTGGTGTTTTTTTGGCTGGTGCTGGCGATGTTGCTGGCAAATATGGGTTTTAACAGCCTACAGTTTTTTGTGCGTTACTTTTTTCAAGTGTATTTCCCTGCCATCAGTCCCGACGCGGCCTACCGCACCATGGGTGGGATCAGCCTGGTGGTGACGATGCTGGCTGCGATAGGGGCAGGAATATTATCAGATAAGGTCGGTCGACGTGCCTTGATCTTATGGGGCGTGATGGTGAGTGCAGCGTGCACCTTGCTGATGGGTTTTACCGGCAATTTCACCGTTTTCCTGGTGTTGATAACTCTGCGCTCGATCGCTACGGGACCGATCCTGGCTAGCGCGCCTGCACTAGCGAGTGATTTATCTCCGAGGGATGAAGCCGGGCGTTACATGGCATATAACAACCTTTCCACCGGGTTATCCGCGGGTCTTTCGGCCTTGATCTTTGGGGTACTGTTAATCAATATGACCCGAGCCACCTTCATGTACCTGTTCATCATTTCTGCAATCCTATATTTTATTGGCGGAATGGTCTTTTCGACTAAAGTTTCACAAGAAGAGCTGGATGCCGGGTTCGAAGTCGTAGCGGCGGAAGCGGGAGGACCGGCATGAAAGAATGGGTCTTCCTGGCGCCACATTTCGATGATGTGGTGCTTTCGGTTGGGGGATTGGTATGGGAACTAACTACCCGGGGTGACAAAGTTGAAATCTGGACGATTTGCGCGGGTGACCCGCCGCATGGCAAGGATCTCACCGACTACGCCAGAATGCTGCACGTCTTTTGGGAGCTAGGGGAAAACGATGTGCCTTTTTTGCGCAGCCAGGAAGATGCGGCATGCTGCAAGGTGCTGCGAGCTGGTTACCGGCGTTATACCGTGCCGGATTGCATTTACCGGTTCATCCCAGGCACCGAAGAACCGCTGATCAAAGTTCCCGATGATATCGAAGGAGAGTTGGAACCGGTAGAAACGTATCTCATCCCACTCGTGACTGATTTCTTACGGAAAAATATCAGGTCCGGAACGGAACTGTCCGGAATGGAGCTGTCCCGAACGGAGCTGTCCGGAACCGAGCTGGTGATACCGCTCAGCATCGGTCACCACCGCGACCACGTGCTGGTGCGCAAAGCCGCCGAGCGATTGGGCATCCCGCTGTGGCGCTATGTGGATTACCCCTATATCATCCAGGGAGAGTACGACCTGAAGGAGTGGATCCCCTCCGGGGCTGAGCAATTATCACTCGAGTTATCTCCACAAGGGTTAACCGCCTGGCAGGACGGGATCGCCTGCCACCGCTCGCAGATCGTTTTCTTCTGGGCAGATTTACCGGAAATGCGCCTGGCGATTGAGGCGTACTTAAAATCCGGAGGGGGTGGGAGTTTGTGGAAATTCTAGGGCAAGATTCAGTGCCTTTTACAAAGCTCGCGGTGGGGGATCCTTCATCTGAGTGATCACCCCCACCATCACCACCAGCAGCCCGACGGATAAAAGTAATGATGGGGTAAATGCGCCGTTGGCGCTTTTCATTGCCTCCATGATATAAACATAGATCACGGATACCTGCCCGGCAAACTGGATCAAACCATTCGAAGTGCCCTCAGGGGCGGGGAAGGTAACCTCGGCAACATATTGCATACCAATCGGGGCAACGCTGATCAGGAAGAACCCCATCCAGAAGGCCGATAGGAGGATCAGCCAGAGTGAAGTGGCAAAAGTCACCCCCACCAGGCCTGGGATTGCCAGCAGCACGCCCAGCAACATGTAACGCTGGCGTTTGTGCTGTTTATCCGATAGGATTGGGATGATCACCGCACCCAGAATGCCTCCCACAATCATCGAGGCGCCCAGGGTACCTGCATCGACGGGGGAAAAACCACGCGGGCGGATGATATTCTCCACCCAGGTGCTGATGCCGTTAAAAATTCCCAATCCAACGAAATATACTATCACAAACAGCCAGAATGGGACGGATTTTACGATTTGCTTAAGACCATCGAGCATCAGGGAGCGGACTTCCATCCCCGGCGGGCAGGGTGGAGTGACGGGGTGCTCACGCGAGAGAGCAATGAACAGCACTACCGCGATTGTTGCAATGCCACCGTAGATCAGCTGAACAGTCGGGATGGATAGCTTCTCGGTAAGAATAGGCGTGAGCAGCATGCCGAGGGCGGTCCCGAGCAGATTTGCCAGGGTTACCAAACCGACCGCGGTGGCACGCTCATCGAAGGCAAACCAGTTGGCAGGTACTTTCGTCCAGGCATTCATTAAGAACGGCTGACCAATCGCAATCCCGATACTACCCAGCAGCACAAGCGTGTAATTCGCTCCGGCCAACCCACGCAAGATGGCGAACACGGCCATCAGCACAGCCCCAATACTGACCGCCTTGCGAAAACCATAGGTATCTATCACCCACGAGGCAGGGAAGGAGAGGAAAAGGTAGGTGATCATGAAGGACATCGCCAGGTAGCCAATCTGTAAATCGGTCACTCCGTAGTATTTAGCCGCTGGACCCGTAATGGGGGCAAAAGTGATCCACAGCATCTGCATGGTGAGGTTGACGAACATGAACACACCCAGCACCACCCAACGATAGCCATACACGCGGTAACTTGTATCCTTCATATCGTCTCTCCAATCAATAAATCGTTCTGTTTCTGAGCGTTCCAGGGCAAGCTGGAACAACATGCCGGTCTGTAGGAGTTGTTAGCTAATCTTCTCTTGTTACTTAACCCTGATTATTCTTCGCGGGTACGCAGGTGGGGGAACAGGATAACTTCGCGGATGTTGGGGTGATCGGTGAGCAGCATGATCAGGCGGTCGACGCCCATGCCAAAGCCGCCGCTGGGGGGCATGCCGTAGCGCATGGCCCGCAGGTAGTCCTCATCCATCGGATGGCGTTCCTCATCTTCCGCGGTGTAGTCGCGCCCCATTTCCAGGAAGCGTTTCTCCTGGTCGAGTGGGTCATTCAGCTCGGTAAAGGCGTTGCACAGCTCGAAGCCGGCAATATAGGCTTCAAAACGCTCCACGGTTAGCGGGTCACCGGGTTTGCTCTTGGCGAGGGGTGAGATGTCACGTGGGTAGTCATACAGGAATGTGGGCTGGATGAGGGTGGGCTCGAGGTAATTTTCCAATAACTGCTCGATCAGCTTGCCGCGCGATTCACCGGGCTTGGTTTCAATCCCGCGGGCTTTCATCACAGCCTCCAGGCTGCTTGCAGTCGGATACGAGGCGATGTCGATATTTGCAGTGTTGATGAGACCCTGGCGCAGCTCCAGACGCGGCCATGGGACATCAAAGTTGAGCTCGAGCCCATTATAAGATACCTTCCGTGTGCCCAAAACCCGGTCGCAAACATCGGCGAGCATCTCTTCAGTCATTTCCATGACCTTCAGGTAATCGGCATATGCGCAGTAAAACTCCAGCTGGGTGAACTCAGGATTGTGTTTGAAAGATACACCTTCATTGCGAAAATCGCGGCCGATCTCATACACGCGTTCGATCCCACCCACCAGCAGGCGTTTGAGGTACAGCTCGAAGGAGATGCGCAGGTACAGATCCTGGTGTAGCTGGTTGTGATGGGTGATAAACGGGCGGGCGGCCGCCCCACCGTAGAGCGGCTGCAGGATGGGGGTTTCCACTTCCAGGAAACCCTGCCCATCCAGGTAGCTGCGCAGAGCAGTCACAATGGCGGCTCGGGTCTGGAAAATCTGGCGAATTTCTGGGTGCACCGCCAGGTCTGCATAGCGTTGGCGGTAGCGGGTTTCCGGATCAGCCAGGTCGTCATGGCTGACAATCTTGCCATCCACCAGCTCATCTTTTCCGCCAGGCAACGGGGTGACGGACTTAGCCAACATCTGGAACGACTCCACCCGCAGCGAGATCTCCCCCGCGCGTGTACGGAATATCTCTCCGCTCGCCTGGATGAAATCACCCAGATCGAACTCATGGTTGAACAGGTCCAGCTGTTCCTGACCGACGTCATTGGCGCGTAAGAACAGCTGGATGCGCCCTTCGCCATCTTCGATATGGGCGAAGGTGATCTTGCCCATCGGGCGTATCGAGCGTACTCGGCCGGCTAAGGCGGCCTTTATAGGAGGTATCAGCTCACCCTGCGCGGCAGCAGCTTCTGCGGTCTCAAATTCACGGCTGGCGGCCTGGCTGGTATGGGTGCGCATCGTCCGGGTCGGATAGGGCTCAATCCCTTTGAGGCGCAGGCGCTCCAATTTCTCGAGGCGGTTCAGTTCCAAGTTGGTTGGTTCGTTCTTCATGCCTTCTCTCCACATACCTGGACCGGCAGGATGAGTGCTGGTTTTTTTAAGCAAAAACCCCGCGCAAGGAATGCATGCGCGGGGCTGGTAATAAGCCCCTAATTTACTCCACCTTCGAGAGACTGACAGTGAAGGACCCACCAGGCGCGTCAACGCGGACTACATCCCCGGGATGATGATCCATCAATGCGCGGCCCAATGGGCTTTCATTCGATATGCGACCATCACGCGGGCTGGCCTCTGCCGGACCGACGATGGTGTAGACTTCCTCTGGGTTTTCGCCTTCCTTAATTGTAACGGTCGAGCCAACCTGAACATGGTCTTCCTTGGCAGCCTCTTCGATGACATGCGCATTTGCGAGGAGCATTTCCAGGTCCTGGATGCGTCCTTCGACAAAGGCCTGCTCGTTTTTAGCTGCTTCGTATTCAGCGTCTTCAATCAGCTCTCCGCCTTCCATTGCCTCGTGTAAGCGTTCGGCAACTTCATGGCGTTTTATGGTTCGCAAGTATTCCAGTTCATCCTGCAGTTTCTGGTAACCTTGCTTGGTCAAGAATGAGGGAGGCATCTTCCTATTCCTATCTATAAGATGAAAGAACCACTCACTTAGAGCGATTCTTTGCTTTAAATTGGGAAGCTGGTGATGAACCTGGGCTGCCCCTTATGAAAAGTATGCGGTAAGAAGGGAAACAACCATTCCCGACTACCGCGCGGCGTGATTTTAGCACATATCACATGATAACGCAAGGATTATTCAAGTGCGGGGCTTTTTCCACAGGCGGATTCCACCAGTAGATTGAAGGTATTCTGTTACAGACTGCCGCATAGCAAGGTCATTTACCCAGAATGTGCTGATCTGCGAGGCATGTGCACTGATCGAATCCATCCAGGCTGCCAACCCCTCCTGTGTAATCGGGAAAACCTGGCTTATCCATCCGTTCGTTTCCAATTGCTCTAATCGGGTTTTATTCTGCAGCACATAGGGGAAATCAGCGTAATACCATAAGCATCGCTCCAAGCCTTCCGCAGCTAGACGAGTGAGCTGGTGATCGACATGCTTCCCTAGCCCCAACGGGCAAACAAAGATAACATCGGGTTCCAGTGATCGTTGCAACTCTTCCTGCAGTTTGTGAATAACCCGGAAATCCCCAGCCTGAAGGGATCCGTTTAACGCTGCCTCCGCGGCATACATATACTCACCCGTCCCGGGATCACGACGATAGATGCAGTCGGTAATGGAGAAATACCGGCTGGATGCTCCAAGGCGTTGGGCAGACTTTCGGTCTTCCATTCTCCTCTGGGCAGGTGCATTCTGACCCAGCTCCCAACGCTGGTGGAGCTCTCTGGCGAACGGCGAAAGGTCTTCGAAGGGGGGCTCACCAGCACATATGGTCCATATACTGACCAGCTCTCCGTGCTGCGCTTGTTCCCACACCAGGCCTCCACACGAGAAGGCGACGTCATCGAAGTGAGGTGAAAGATAGATCCAGAACATCAGCCCATTGTACCGCAGGAATAATCAGGGCTTGTGGCGTCGAAAATGCCTTGATTGCCATTTAATAAACTTGGTGTTATCATCTACCCGCATTAGGAAATAATCATGACATCTGATCCATTTGCCCGCTCCAGACTGCGCAAAGTATTAGTTGCCGTGATTCTCGCAACCATCCCATGTTACTGTGCTGGGTTGGTTGCAGTACTACTGGCCCCAGGGACTATCAACAGAGCTTCAGGTACACCAACATTTACGCCGACGTGGACACCGGTGGTATTTGCCACCCTCACGCCCTCGATAACTTTCACACCCCTACCTTTTGTGACTCTAACCCCCAGTCTGACACCTACCCCTACAACCACCGGCACGACCACTTTGACACCTACCATCTCACAGACGCCTACCACCACTACGACACCCACCCCATCCAATACGCCCTTCATACCGCCAACCTTTACCAAAACGCCTAACTTTACGGCTGCATATACACCAACGCCGGTGCCGACTGCGACAAATACATCTACGCCAACGCTCACCTCTACCCCCACAAACACCCCCCAACCCACCCCCACAGATACATCCACACCTACACCTTCGTCTCCGATTCTGCCTACACCCACCGAACCCAGACGCACATTCGTGCCATTGCTACACACTCCAATTGGTGTAGCGCCATCCTATCAGCATTGAAACCCACCAATCAGGTATTACTCACCAAGTGCAGACAGAAACATGATTGAACTCCTTCCCCTATTGTATGAATTAATCTCCGCACCGGGCTTGAGCGGCTACGAAAACGGCGTCCGTCCGATCATCGAAAAAGCCTGGGAACCGTTCACCGACCAATTGAGCACCAGCCGATTGGGCAGCCTGCATGGGTTGCAAAAAGGTACCGGTGGCGAGCCTAGACCCAGTATTATGATTGCAGCGCATATGGATGCCATCGGCTTGATGGTGAATGCCATCATCGATGGCTTCCTGCGAATTACAGCTATTGGTGGAATTGATGTGCGCGTTCTACCCGGTCAGATGGTGACCGTACATGGGCGCCAGGAGCTACCTGGCATGATCGTTCCCACGCCGGCGCGGCTGCTACCGTCGCGAGCCCAGGCTGGAGTGGTGCCGCTGGAATACCTCCTGGTGGATGTTGGCTTGCTTCCAGATGAGGTTGTCAATCTGGTAAGAGTGGGCGACACCATCTCATTTGCGCAGGCACCATTCAATACCGGAGGGGAGACGTTGACAGGTCACACCTTAGACAACCGGGCTGCGGTGGCAGCTTTGACTTATTGCCTGGATATCTTGCATTCTAGACCGCACGTCTGGGATGTTTGGGCGGTAGCTACCGTGCAGGAAGAGACTACGTACGGAGGGGCTCTGACCTCAGCCTTCCAGCTACATCCCAGCTTATGTGTTTCGCTGGATGTGACGTTCGGCAGCGAGCCGAGCAGCCCGAGCCATATGACGTTTCCCTTAGGCAAGGGACCCACCCTGGGCTGGGGTCCGGTCGTCCATCCATTCCTGTTCAAAACCATCAAAGAGCTGGCTGAGCGGCTGGAAATCCCGCTTTCCACCGAGCCTGCGCCGCGTTATTCAGGGACGGATTCTGATGCCATGCTGGTAGCGGCGGAGGGGATTCCCAACGTGGTTATCGGTATACCCTTACGCTATATGCATACCCCGGTGGAGATGATCGTGCTGAAAGATGTTACCCGTGCGGGGAGATTGGTGGCAGAATTTATCGTCCAATTGGATGAAACTTTCATGGATAAGTTAACCTGGGAAGATTGACCATGGCAGCGATGGCAGAAAACTATCAATTCCCCCAGATTGGGGACGAGCAGATCAAGCTCTTGGAACGCCTTTCGAATGCCTGCGCTGTATCGGGTGACGAAGGCGAGGTGCGCAAGATTGTATTGAGTGAAGTCCGCCCGCATGCAGATGTAGTGAATGTAGACGCATTGGGTAATGTGCTGGCCAGCAGGGTCGGATCAGGAGACAATAGGTTAAAGGTTATGCTGGCTGCCCACATGGACGAAGTGGGATTAATGCTAATCAATAATCAAGGGGATGGCATCTATCGTTTCGAGACTGTTGGAGGGATTTCGGCCTCCGATTTAGCCGGTAAGGCGGTTTGGATCGGTAAGGACCACATCCCCGGAGTGATCGGGATCAAGCCCGTGCATCTCGCCCATGGGGATAGCTATCAAAAACCAATTGATGTGGATGATTTGCACATTGATGTCGGACCAGTGGCGGGCAAGGAAAAGGTGGGAGACCGGGCAACCTTTGCGACAACATTTATGCGCCTCGGTCCCAGCCTGCGCGGGAAAGCACTGGATAACCGCCTGGGTGTGGCGACTTTGATCGAGCTGGTGAAACATGCTCCACCCAACATTGACCTGCAGGCTGCCTTCACCGTGCAGGAGGAGATCGCCTCACGTGGGGCGAGGGTGGCAGCCTATGCCTTCAACCCGGATCTCGCCATCATCCTGGATTCCACCCCAGCCTATGATCTACCAGCCTGGGAAACTGACGAAAACGATCGTTACAACACGCGCCTGGGTGCGGGACCGGCGATCTACATGGCTGATTCAAGCACCCTGTCAGACCCACGCCTGATCCGCTACATGATCCAGACTGCTGAGGAGAACAAGCTCCCCTATCAGCTCCGGCAGCCCGGCGGAGGGGGGACGGATGCCGGGGTGATCCACAAGCAGCGGGAAGGGATCCCCAGTATCTCCGTCTCTGTCCCAGGCAGGTACCACCACAGTCCGGCAGCGATTGTGCGCCTGTCGGATTGGCAGAACACCCTCACCCTGGTGGCAGCGGCATTATCTCACCTGACGCCTGCTCTATTGGCAAGTGACAGGTAGAAGAGACAGGCATTATTCACTGTGTCTATCCATATAAACGAGATGAGAACTTGAATGAATCAGGAGAATGCATGAAACCATTGATCCAAAAACTGGTAGAAACCCAAGGCCCTTCAGGATACGAAACCCAGATTCGTTCCGTGGTACGGGCTGAAGTTGAGCCGTATGCGAATGAGTTGAAGGTGGATGCCCTCGGCAACCTGATCGTGCGTAAAGGCGAGGGGGGAACGGATGGGATGAAGATCATGCTGGCCGCGCATATAGATGAAATTGGCGTCATGGTCACACAGGTGGATGAAAATGGTTTCGTCCGCTTTACCACTCTGGGAGGTGTGAGACCGTACACCTGTGTGGGTGGGCGGGTGCGGTTCCTGAGTGGTGCGGCAGGAGTGATCAGCATGGAGCCGCTGGACGATTTGAGCAGAGTGCCCACCTTCGAGCAGCTGTATATTGACATGGGTTATTCCAACAGCGCTGAGACCCCGGTGCGGGTGGGGGATGTGGCGACTTTTGACCGGCCATTCCTCGACTTGGGCAACAGACTGGTGGCAAAATCACTCGACGACCGGATCGGAGTCGCGGTGTTGATCGAGACCCTGCGCCAGATCAAGGATACCCCTCACCAGTTATATTTCGTCTTCAGCACGCAGGAGGAAGTGGGCGTGCGCGGTGCGACCACCGCCGCCTTCGGGATCGACCCCGATCTGGGCCTGGCAGTGGACGTGACCGGTACGGGCGATACCCCTCGACGGACGAAGGTAAGAATGGACGTCAGCTTGGGGAAGGGCCCGGCGATCAAGGTGCGCGATGGGGGCATGCTGGCGGACCGGCGTGTGGTGGATTGGATGGTGAAAGGGGCTGAGAAATTGGCCTTGCCATACCAGATGGAAATATTGGAAGGGGGATCGACAGATGCGCGGGCGATGCAGTTAACCCGCGCGGGTATCCCGGCGGGGTGTCTCTCCATCCCGTGCCGGTATGTCCACTCCCCATCAGAGATGGTTGATTTTACAGACGTGCAGAATGCAGTCACACTCTTGATCGAGCTGGTCAGCCACCCGGTAATACTTTAGGCGCTTTTTTTGACCGGATGAATACACGTTATCATCGATTCTTATCTTTGCTGCTCTTGACGGCGATGGTGGGATGCTCCAACCTCCCGATCAACTTTGGCCGCGGCTCGCAAGCTACTCAAAAGGCGAGGGGAGAGACATTATCACCCACCACTGCCCTGACCCTCGAGACCGGACAGCCTCAAACCCCAATTGCACCCGAGCAGACAGCAGTCTCAACCCTGCCCGCCGGGGCGCGCCTGGTGCGCATCTGGCTGCCACCTGATTTCGACCCGCAGGGAAACAGCCCGGCCAGCCGCCTGCTCAAAGCCCGCCTGGAGCAATTTGCCAGCGAGAACCCCGACGTCAGGCTGGAAGTGAGGGTAAAAGCCCTGGAGGGGGAGGGGGGAATGCTTGACTCATTAGTGGCAGCCAATGTTGCTGCCCCGTTGGCTCTCCCCGACCTGGTGCTGCTACCGCGACCTTTGCTTGAATCAGCAGCATTAAAAGGACTGCTTTACCCCTATGATGGCCTGACCAGTATCATGGACAATGTGAGCTGGTTTGAGTATGCCAGGCAGATGGCCCATGTACAATCGAGCACCTACGGGATCCCATTCGCAGGTGATGCGATGCTGCTGGCTTACCATCCATCTCTGGGGCAGCCTCCGCCGTCAGACCTGGAGACCACCATTTCGTTGGGTGAGGTTTTACTTTTTCCTGCCACGGACCCTCAGGCCAGCTTTACCCTTGGCACATACCTGGCAGATGGCGGAAGCGTGCAGGATGCACAGGGACGACCGGCGCTGGATGAATCTACCTTAACGAGAATCCTCGATGTAGATCAACGCGCCAGCCAGGCGGGGGTAATGCCATTTTGGCTCACCCAGTACTCAACCGATCAACAGGTTTGGGATGCATTTATGAGCAACGAATATCCCATGTCAGTCACATGGGCGTCCACTTATCTGGGCCAAAGGCTGGCAGTAACAGAAGATCTGGCCGCAACTGCCTTACCAACCCCGAACGGAACACCTTTCACGTTAGCTTCCGGATACAGTTGGGCCTTGGCAGGTCAGGACCCGGAACGGCGCACACTTGCCGTCAGGTTAGCCGAATACCTGGCAGATAAGGATTTCCAGGCAGAATGGACCTCTGCTGCGGGATACCTGCCTCCACGTGCAGATGCCTTGCAGGGTTGGCAGGACTCTCAGCAGAGTAAGGTGCTAGAACAGATCTCCACTTCTGCCCAGCTGATGCCCCCGATAGACCTGGTATCCAGCCTTGGACCAGCCCTGGAGCAGGCGGTGGTTGACGTGCTTAAAGCCCAAAGTGACCCGCAAACCGCGGCCCAAACAGCAATTGATCAGATCAACAAGCCCTAGAATCTAAGATTGGTCTAATCTGTGCAACTTGACGCATGTCCTTCGGGATGATATGATGCAAACCTACGGAGGTTCACAGATTTGAGCAGCAGCTTCCGGCATTTCAACCGGACGCAACCTCGGAATAAAAACCATGCCAAATGACCCATATCTCGACGAATTCCCAGCCGGCGAGGAAGAGGTGAAGGAGTCGAATGCGGCTCCATCTGGGGAGAAAGCATCCAAAGAAAGCTGGATACAACTGATCACGGGTAGACTATCTCATGCGGGTCTCGGTGAGACGGTATATCGCGTGGGAACTGCATTCCTGACGGTGGCACTGATCCTACTCGCAGTGGTGGGGATGCGCTACTTCTACCTGCATTTCCAGCAAACCGATGCCTCCCAGCCGCAGGTGTCTGCGCTGGCAGCCGAAGCACCCACCCCAACCCCTACGGCCGTACCTGCGTCCATGCCATCCTTCTTGACTGAATGGACCGGCTATGACCATGGGATTTTCCGCATGGCGATGATCCATACAACGATTCCCTCGCGCCCACGCACCGAGATCATCACCTATACGGTGCAGACGAACGATACCATTTTCGGTATTGCCGAGATGTTTGGGCTGAAGCCTGAAACCATCCTGTGGGGTAATTATTACACGCTGACGGATGATCCTCACAATCTCCGACCGGGAGTCGTGTTGAACATCATGCCCGAGGATGGAACCTACCACCGCTGGTCGGAGGGCGAGGGGCTGAACGGCGTAGCGCATGGTTATGACGTCACCCCAGATGTGATCGTCAACTGGCCTGGCAACCACCTAGACCCGACTACGCTCGGAGATTATTCCCATCCCAATATTGAGCCAGGCACGATGCTGTTCGTTCCGGGTGGTCACCGTGAATTTGTCACGTGGAGTGCGCCGCGCATCTCACGCAGCAACCCAGGGGTGGCGAAAATCCTTGGACCAGGCTCATGCGGCACAATAGTGAATGGGGCAGTGGGCACCGGGTCATTCATCTGGCCGGCCAACACTCACCGCCTGTCGGGATATGATTATTCTCCTTCCACCAACCATTTTGGGATTGATATTGCCGGAGCACTGGGTGACCCCATATATGCTTCGGATAATGGTGTGATCGTTTATGCTGGTTGGAATAATTGGGGATACGGTAATGTGGTTGTGATCGACCATGATGGTGGATGGCAAACCCTGTATGCCCATATGAGTGTCATGAATGTGGGCTGTGGGCAGAGCGTTTACCAGGGAGATGTAATTGGTTACTTTGGCAGCACGGGCAATTCCTCGGGGCCTCATCTGCATTTCGAGATGCTCAATGAGAGCTATGGTAAGGTGAACCCGTGGAACTTCCTGCCCTCGCCGTAAGGTGAGAGAAAGAATAACACTAAGGTGCGCTAAAAGGGCGCCCTCCGACACAACGGACACGAAGGGTTATTAATTAAACCCTTCGTGTTTTGTTATTACCAGACCGTCCACGAATAAAAGAAACCCGAATGGTAAAAACACGGGATACTACGGGTATCCGAATAACTTCAAAGAGTATAGCGGGTTAGGCAGACGCCGTCCGCCTTTATAGAATTATTGATGCTGATGAATGGGTGGTAAATCGTCACACTGTGCTCAAGTTCACGCCAGCAGTAATGGTAGGCGGGTGTTTCTATTCGTAGCGGAACCTCAGAATCCCCACCACGAAAAACAACAGTGAGAAGCCGAGCAGGACAGCAGCATAGGGCAGGATCTGAATAACACCGGCGTTATGCACAGTCAGCTGGGTCATACCCATCATAGCCCAGGTGGTGGGCAGTATTTTTACCGCATTGGCAACCGCCGGTGGGAATATTTCGATCGGCAACATGCAGCCACCCAGTAGCCCCATCACCATCCCCAAAGCTATGGACAAACCGCTGGCCTGACTGGGGGAGCGGGTGAAGGAACCCAACATGGTACCCATCGACACCGCCGCCAGGCCGAAACTGATGAGCAACAGCAACAGCGCCAGTGGGTTTTGCCCCCATGGTACTTTAAGCAACACAACCCCGATCACCACCAGCACAAGCATTTGAACAAAACCATAGCTGAATTGTCCGGTGATCATCCCGAGCAGAAAGGTCGGCTTACGGGTGGGTGAGGTTACCAAACGGCGCAGCGTGCCCCACACGCGCTCAGAAGCCATTAGCTCACTGGTGCCCAGGAGTGGTATGAAGACCCAGATAATGAGCTCACCAGCAGAGGCCTGGGCTGCCTGGGCTTCTTTCTGGTTTTGGGTTTTCAGGGTGTTCTCTGGCTGGGTGATGATGATACGGATGGGGGCACTGTCAAACAATGGTTGGGCAGCTGCCAGACTCTGGTCATAATAAACCTGGCGTTGTGAAGCATCCGTGAAGGGCTGGATTTGTTCAGCTTCCCGAGCACTGATGCTGGCTACCGCCAGGCTGCGGCTAATCTGGCTGATTGCGTTCTTCGCTTCCTGCTGAACGGCGAGGCCGTTGTTGTTCGTTGGATCCAGGTTAAAATCCAACGTAACCGCCTGACCCCCTTTTAGACTGGCTTCCATACCGGAGGGAATGATGAGAATAGCCGATGCATCGTTGTTATCAAAGGCTTTTTGCGCATTTTCACGCGTCATCAGAGACGGGGCTACAACCTCAGAAGATTGCAGCAGGCTCACCAGCTCGTCAGAGAGAGAAGTATTGTCTTCATCAACCACGACCATCACAATCTTGTTTGACCCACCACCGGAAAGAACTCCGGAAAGAAGCACGGTAAATATCAGAGGCAGGATGAGAAAAAACAGTAATTCAGTTTTCCCACTACTGCGTATCTTTATATCTTTCAATGCGATGGCGATAACTTTAGACATGCTGTCACTCCTCTCTTACCTCTGCAGCAGACCCTTTTTGCGGAAAATGGAGACCGAGATCACGAGTAGGATGGCTGCCATCACTATAAGTGCAGCGTAAACAGGAAGAAGATCCTGCACATTTCCACCTTGCGCCAGAGTGTTAAATCCTTTCTGGCCCCAGTAGTTGGGGGTGACCATGCCGATATAGCCAACCACGCCAGTGAGCGTGCCCCCGAAGAAGCTGCCTCCCACCAGACCGAACAGCAGGGTCATGGCCATACCGATGGATGAGACCTGTCCAGGGTTGCGTGACAGGGCCGCCAGCAGCGTGCCCCACCCGGTGGCTGCAGCCACTGCAGTAATCAACAAGATCACCAACGCCAGCTGATTCCCCCAGGTCAGCCCCAACAGCATGGCGCTAGCCCCAATGAGGATTATCATCTGCGCCAGGCCAATCATGTAGGTGCCGGTCATCTTGCCCACCAGCACCTGGCTGGGTTCGATAGGGGTGGTCATCAAGCGGGCGAGGGTGCCTTCCTGGCGCTCGGTGAGCAGTGATTTGCCACCCAGGCTGACGGTGTACATCAGGAACAGCAGGGCGAAACCGGGGGCAAGATACAATAATAGATTTGGCTCTGCGCTTGCCGAGGCCTGACTGGTGTTTAGAGTCAGAGTTTGCAAGCTACCGAGCTGACCAATCAGCCGTGTGCCGATCTGCAAGCCCATCTGGTTAGCTTGCTCCTGAGGCAATCGCCCGCTGGCGACGAGCTGCGCCACAGCCACCTGACCACCGATGCGCCCGGTTTCCACAGTATTCATGAAGCCATCGACAATCGATTGGACCACATCGGCGCTGATCGACCGGCTGGGGTTCTTATACACCTCGATTTGCTGTAATGCTTCGGTTGCTGGTCCTTTTTGTGGGATCACACTGGCGGTGAAACCTGCCGGGATAATCACTACTGCGGCGGTTTTCTGGGCATCCACCATGGCACGGGCGGCAGCAGGATCATTATTTTCTTCCACAGCCAGCAGCTGGCTGAGCTGGGGAGACTTGAGCTGTTCAACCAGGGCATTCCCCAGGGTACTCTGGTCAAGGTTGACTACGACCACTGATACCTGAGTAACGCTGCTGCTCTTGCTGCCCAATGACCCGGTCACCAATCCCATGGCGACAGTCAGGACAAAGGGCGCCACAAGCATTAAGATCAGCGCGGCGCGATCTCGAAAGATCACACGCAGGTCTTTCCAACCGATATGGAGGATTATTTTCATGGGAGCACCTCGTTTTTTAACCGCCATCGGCTGTCTGATGATAGTCGATCGCCAATATAGCTATGGGTCATGTAAACTTACCGTTGATGTCCGACTGCCGATTGGCACCATATAAGATAGCAATGACTTACCGTCCAGTGGTCAGGTTGAGCTATGGTCAATCTCTTAGCGCCCTGCCTGTGAGTTTCAGGAAAACCGCCTCCAGGTTAGGTTCCTGGATGTCGACCGAGCGGATCTTGTATCCCAGCCGGTCAGCCTTGCCCAGAACCGGTGGCAGGGCATCATCCGCTTCGGGAACGATCAGCACTACCATGCTGTCTGAAGCACTGACATGGAGCACTTGGGGCAGCTCCTGTAAGGCGTCCATTAGCGGTTGTACGTCTACATTCTCTCCTGTGTGCAGGCGCAGGGTCTCGTTCTCGCCGACAAGCTGGGACAGCTCCTTTTGGGTGCCAATGGCAATCATTTTGCCCTGGTCGACGATCCCCACCCTATGGGAAAGCTCTTCGGCTTCTTCCATATAATGGGTGGTGTAGAGCACAGTCATGCCTGCCTTGTTCAAGTCCTTGACCGAGTCGAGGATGCTGCGCCGGCTTTGTGGGTCGATGCCTACAGTAGGCTCGTCCATAAACAACAAGAGCGGCTTATGCAGCAACCCGACGCCGATGTTTACCCGCCGCTTCATGCCGCCAGAGTAAGTCTTAATCTTATCCTTGGCGCGGTCGGCCAGCCCGATCTGCTCCAGCACTTCGCTGACGCGTGTTTTGAGTGGCTTGCGCTCCAGTCCATACATCTGCCCCCAGAAGGTCAGGTTTTCGCGTGCACTGAGCTCTTCGTACAGGGCGATCTCCTGTGGAACGACTCCGATGATGCGTTTGACCTCCATGGCCTCCCGTGTGACGGAGTGACCGTCGATCGTGGCGTCACCGCTGGTCGGCTCCAAGAGGCAGGAGAGCATGGAGATGATCGTGGTTTTACCAGCGCCGTTTGGTCCGAGCAAACTGAAAACTTCTCCTGTCTGGATGTCAAACGAGACACCATCCACGGCCGTTAAATCGCCGAATTTTTTTACCAAGTTTTGGACTTCGAGGATTGGAGGCATGGTCGCACCACCTTATGGGATTTTTGGTTGTGTATACGATTGGATTGTTTATTTTCTAATGATTAATATACATCAAAAGCGTTTGATATACAAGATATTACATTGCCTTATGGTCACAGAATGGGTGGCTGAATTTTCAAACCTTACCCATAGTGAACAATAGCCGAGCTGTCTTATCTCCCTCATAGGTGGCCCGGTAGTGGGAGGAACTGGTTATGGAGTTACAGCCCGTGCTCGCGGGCGTGCTGGCGGTATTGGCAGTAAGCGCATTTCTCGCTGGCAGGAGGGGGTTCGGGCAGCTCGAGGAGCGACAGGACCTGGTCGACGAAGTGCAGGAAGCCATCTTCATAATACGGGATCTCCAGCCAGGTGGAGGTGAAGTGGAAATTAATTTCCTCGGTGGTTGCGATCCATGTCGCGTGCGGGGCTTCAACGAGCAAGCCCATCCTGGAGATGGGACTTAAGCCAAGCTTGCCGGGGGCGGGATGCTCAAAAGCATAGGCGTAGGCGTGCAGCTGGCGGCTGTAGAAGGGGATTTGGGCGGGTTTGGGCTCGGAGGTCTTGAAGTCGACGATACCGTACGAGCCATCATCGAAGCCGATCATCGCATCCACTTTGCCCCTCAAAAAACAGCTCAAAGAATGACCGGGCATCACGATGGGGACCGACTCGATCCACTTCTCAGAGACACTGATTACGCCTGGAGGCAGGGAGGAAACGATGTCAGTGGCCGGGCGGCCGGCATAGTGGGCTTTCATCAAGCGGTCGATAGCGCCAAAAACCGATGGGAAGGGGGCGGCCGGCCGCGTAATGCTGTGGATATGTTTGAGGTAGAAACAGCGCGGGCATTCGTCCCACAGGAAAGTCAGATCGGATGGGCTGAGCTTGATGGGAGTGGTGGGCATGGGGTACCTTTATTTGTGTCAGGTTTCAGGAGGAAGAAAAGCGATCATCAATCTCCAGGTACAGGGGGTAGGCGATCATAAGGATGAATACTTTCGATAATACGCTGCTCAGATTTCCTGGCAGCATACAAGTCCCAGCGCAGCTGCAGGCTCATCCAAAATTCCGGTGTTGTACCAAAGAATTTCGCCAAGCGCAGGGCCGTGCTTGGAGTCATGCCACGCCGCTGATGAATCAGGTCGTTCACCCGCTGATAAGGAACCTGTATACCCGTTGCCAGATCGCGCTGGGTCAATCCCATTGGGATCAGGAATTCTTCCAAAAGCATTTCGCCTGGGTGGGTGGGAGTTCTATGGGTAGGAACACGAACCATTTTAACCATCCTATCTAGTGATAATCGACGATTGTGACCTGATCTGGACCATTCGCCGTCCAAAGAAAACAGATTCGATACCGATTGTTTATGCTGATGCTGTGCTGACCATGACGGTCGCCGGATAGCCGTTCAAGCCGATTACCCGGAGGGACACGAAAATCACCCAATATTTCCGCAGAATCCAATAAATCCAATTTTCTAACTGCAACTTTCCAAAGATATTCAGGGCACATATTGCGAGCCGCTTTTGTTTTCCGGCCATCAAAAATATCCTGCGTGCCTTCATCTTTGAAGGATAGAATCATATATTATATGATATCACGGATATTATATTATAACAATCTGACAAAAAACTAATGGGTATAACTTCTCTGCGTATTTTAATTTCCCAATATGGAGACATTAATCATTTTGCCGCGCTTGATCACAGTCTGCACCAGGTTGGTGGCGAAGCGGTAGCCCAGGTGGCGGTAGTCGGAGACATTAAGGATGAGCAGGTCGGCCTGTTTGCCAGGCTCAAGGGAGCCTATTTCATCTGAGCGGTTGATGGCTGCGGCGGCGTTGAGCGTGGCGGCGACGATCGCCTGGGCGGGGGTGAGGTGCAGGTAGCGGCAGGCCAGGGCGATAGTGAACTGCATATCGCCACCCCAGGCAGTGCCGGGGTTGAGGTCAGATGCCAACGCCAATAAGCCACCTGCATCCAGGATGGCCTGGGCGGGGGTGTAGTTATGCTCAGCCAGACCGAAGGGAGTGCAGGGTAGAGCCACAGCGACCGTGCTGGATTTTGCCAGAGCGGAAATGTCGGCCGGGGAGCTTTTCACCAGATGGTCAGCGGAAACAGCACCCAATTCAGCTGCTAGGCTGGCTCCATCCAGGTTGTCGAATTCGTCGGCGTGTACCTTGAGCGGAAAGCCGAAGGATTTGGCCGTCTCAAGGATGCGGCGCGTTTGGTCCAGGCTGAATGCGCCGGTTTCGCAGAAGACGTCCACGAAGGGCAGCACACGGGTGGGCAGGTGGGCATCCCACCAGCGACGCACGGCAGGCAGCATCTCGGAGCACAGGAGGAAGGTGTAGCCGTCCGGGTCGTCTTTGAATTCGGGAGGGATGGCATGGGCGCCGAGGAAAGTGGGGACGATATCCAGCGGACCTTCGGCATCCAGCAGCAGGAGCGCCTGCAGCATGCGCAGCTCAGTATCGGTCTGCAGACCATATCCGGTCTTGGCTTCAGCGGTGGTGGTGCCGTGAGCGAGCATTTCGCGCAGGCGGGGACGGGTTTGCTCCATCAGCGTTTGGAGGGACGCCTGGCGGGTGAGATTCACCGTTGAGAGGATACCACCACCGGCAGACAGGATCTCCAGGTAGGTCTTACCCTGCAGGCGCATCTCGAACTCGAGGGCGCGATCACCCACCCACAGCAGGTGAGTGTGCGGGTCGACAAACCCCGGCATGACCACATGACCTGCGGCATCCAGAGTCTCTTCGTGGGGGTAAGCCTGGCAAAGGTCAGTAGTGGTGCCGACGGCGAGGATCCTACCGTCACGGTAGAGAACAGCGCCATCAGGGATGAGGCCTAGTTGACCGAGCTCGCGCCCACGTTGGGGTGTGCCGGCAATGGTAAGCAGCTGAGAGGCTGAGTGGAGGAGCATGGACGTCTCCAGGGAAAAATATAACGAGCGGGGATAATATTCCCGCTCGTTATTATAATTGCCTTCTTGTGGGCGGAATAGGACTCGAACCTACGGCCTTCGCGATGTCAACGCGATGCTCTAACCAACTGAGCTATCCGCCCGAGAGGTTGCCATTATACCATAGCGAGTATGAATCGCAAAAACCTGGCAAACCCCGGTTAAGTGAGCGAGGCAGGTTGTCTGACAAAGTTGTCTAGTCAGGTGCAGGTCTGTGTGATAAAATCGACCAATTAAAAGCCATAGTGCAGAAGGATAATATCATCTTTTCCGAGTATACCGGCCCGATTTTCCCCAGGAGAAATAACCAATGAATGAAGAATTATTCGACAAGTTTGAAGCCCTCACCTTCGATGACGTGCTGATCGTCCCGGGTTATGCCGAGGTGCTGCCAGACCAGACGGACGTCAGCGGGATGCTCACGACGAACATCCGCTTGAATATCCCGCTCGTCTCGGCGGCAATGGACACGGTGACTGAGGCGCGCCTGGCGATCGCCCTGGCGCGCGAGGGAGGCATCGGCATCATCCACCGCAACCAGTCACCCCAGGCCCAGGCAGCCGAGGTGGATAAGGTGAAACGGTCACAGTCAGGCATGATCGTGGAGCCGATCATGCTGCACCCCAGCGCCACCCTGCGTGAGGCTGAGCAGATCATGTCGACCTACCATATCAGCGGGGTACCGATTGTGGACGGGGAGGGCAAGCTGGTGGGCATCCTGACCAACCGGGATATCCGCTTCATCGATGAAACGGATTATGACCTGCCGGTGAGCCAGTTCATGACACCGCAGCCACTGGTGACCGCCAGGGTAGGGATCAGCATTGAGGAGGCCAAGCAGCTACTGCAGAAACATAAGATCGAAAAGCTGCCGTTGGTTGATGAACGAGAAGTGGTCAAGGGGCTGATCACGGTAAAGGATATCCAGAAAGCGCGCGATTTCCCCGATGCAGCCAAGGACGCACAGGGGCGCCTCTTGGTGGGGGCGGCGGTGGGCGTGGGCGCAGACCTGGAAGAACGTATGCAGCTGCTGTTGAAGGAAGAAGTGGATGTAGTGGTGGTCGACACCGCCCACGGGCACTCGGCGGGAGTCATCCGGGCGATCAAGCGCATCCACCATAACTGGCCGGATGTGCCGGTGATCGCCGGGAATGTGGTCACGGCAGAGGGGGTGGAGGCGCTGGTGAACGCTGGGGCGAACGGGATCAAAATCGGGGTAGGAGCCGGGTCGATTTGCACCACGCGCGTGATCTCGGGCGCCGGCATGCCGCAAGTTTCGGCGATCTATGAATGCACGCGGGCGGCACGCAAGTATGGCATCCCAACGATTGCCGATGGCGGGATCAAGTACAGCGGGGACATTGTCAAAGCCATCGTAGCGGGGGCGGATGTGGTCATGCTGGGCAGCTTGCTGGCGGGGCTGGATGAATCACCGGGCGAAGTGGTGCTGTTCGAGGGGCGGCGGTTCAAGGAATACCGCGGTATGGGCAGCCTGGGCGCGATGCAGGGGTATGGCAAGGACCGCTACAGCAGTGCCATGAACGGCAGCGGCAAGCTGGTGCCGGAGGGCATAGAAGGTCGGGTGCCGTATAAAGGCAACGTCCGCGATTACGTCTACCAGCTGGTGGGGGGTTTGCGCTCCGGGATGGGCTACGCCGGGGCAGCTACCCTGGAGGACCTGCGCAACCAGGTCAAGCTGGTGCGCATCACCAACGCCGGGCTGATCGAAAGCCACCCGCATGATGTGATCATCACCAAGGAAGCACCCAATTATCAGCTAAACCAGTGAGGCATCATTACCATAAAAACTATCAACCTGAAAATGAAAGCAAATTAGCGCTGTGCAGGTTGAGGTGTTTGTGGTTAAATTGCCGGATGACCTCCGCGAAGCGTTTGGACCGCCTATTTTTTAACCGCCCAACCCTGCAGGTGGCGCGTGAGCTGCTGGGGACGCGCCTGGTGCGCCTGGAAGGTGGAGAGCGCACGGCAGGCATCATCGTCGAGACGGAAGCTTACATTGGCGAGGAGGACCTGGGCTGCCATGCCCACGTTGGAAACACCCCTCGCACGCGGGTTTTGTATGGCCCCCCTGGGCGGGCATACGTGTATTTTACTTACGGGAACTACTGGATGCTCAATTTTGTGGCTGAGGAGGAAGGTTTCCCAGCTGCAGTGCTCATCCGGGGTATCGTGCCCACTGAAGGACTCGAGCGGATCGCGAATCGCCGGGCGGGACGACCGCAGAAACAATGGACCGATGGACCGGGGAAGATCTGCATTGCATTGGCTATCAACCGCACGCAAAATGATACTGACTTGTGCGCCCCAGAAGCCGAGCTATTCGTCGAATTATCTGAAACCATCCCCGATTCATGCGTGACGATTGGGCCGCGTGTGGGTTTAAACAGTGTACCCGAGCCCTGGAAGAGCATCCCCTGGCGCTTCCTTGCCCGCTATGAGGCTTAACCACCTCGGATCTTCTCCCGATATTCCTATCAAAAAGGAGCTATGAATGCCTTTTAATCGAAATTATCATTCTGTGGTGCTGGTTAAGCAGGTGCCTGACACACACAATGTGACCGGTGAGGTGATGACGGCGGAAGGGACGATGAACCGCAGCGCTCTTCCGGCGATCTTCAACCCTGAAGACCTGAATGCCCTCGAGATGGCGCTGAGCATCAAAGAGCAAAATGGGGGCGATGTAACCGTCATCACGATGGGACCCATGCAGGCGGCTGAAGTGCTGCGGGAGGCGTTATTCAGAGGGGCCGACCGGGTGGTGCTGCTCTCCGACCGCAAATTCGCTGGTGCCGATACCCAGGCGACCTCCTACACGCTCAAGCGCGCGATTGATAAACTGGGTGGCTACGACCTGGTCTTTTGTGGGCGGCAGGCAATTGATGGCGACACCGCCCAAGTGGGACCGCAGGTGGCGGAAAAGCTGGGCATTCCGCAGATCACCTATGCCGAAGCGGTGATTGAGCTGCAAGGGGAAGAAATCGTCGTACGCAGGGCATTTGACCTGGGGACTGAGCTGGTCAGCTGCCGTTTACCCTGCCTGATGACGGTGGTGGGGTCTGCCAACCGGCCGCGCCCGGCTTCGGCCCGCAAGCGGATTGAGTACAAAATGGCCGCGACACCCAACGAATACCCAAAACTGCTTAAGAAATGGGGCGAGTTTGAGGATGAGCAGGCGCTGGATGAATATCTCAAGCAGCGCAACCTCAATATTGAGGTATGGACTGCGGCTGATTTAGACGTGGACGAAGGTGATCTGGGACTCGCCGGTTCACCCACCCAGGTGTACAAAGTGAACTACGTGGTGCTCGAAACTGCCGACAGCAAGGAAATCCTGCCGACCCCCGAGGGGATCCAGGCGCTGATCGCCGAATTGGTAAAGGAATATATTGTGGATTAGAGGTATCAAAATGACCCTTGAGCGTAACGTTTGGATATTTATAGAACAGGACGAACAGCGGATTGCCGATGTCAGTCTGGAATTACTGGGCAAAGGTAGAGAGATCGCCAATCAGCTGGGCAGCGAAGTGTGGGCAATCCTGTGCGGCTACCAGGTGGGTGACCTGGCGGAGCAAGTCATTCAGCAGGGGGCAGACCAGGTGATGCTCGCCGATGACCCCGAGCTCGATATGTACCGCACGCTGCCGTATTGCCGGGTGATCAGCGAGCTGGCACGCCAATGGAAACCGTATATCTTCCTGATCGGAGCGAGTCCGGTGGGGCGCGACCTGGCACCCCGTCTCGCCAGTGCATTAAAGGTCGGGCTGACGGCGGACTGCACCGACTTGCAGATTGGTGATTTCACGGTCAAGAAGGAAAATACAGTCTATAAAGACCTGCTTTACCAGGTGCGCCCTGCGTTTGGGGGCAACATCATTGCCACGATCGTCAACCCGCACACCCGCCCCCAGATGGCGACCGTACGTGAAGGGGTGATGCGGCAAGGGCTGCCAGACCCCACCCGGCGGGGCAGGATCGAAAAAGTGAAGGTGGCTTTCGAGCCGGCTGATTTTTCACTGAAAGTTTTGAGCCGGGAAACGCGCGAGCCTACGGTCAAGCTCAAGGATGCCGTGGTGATCGTGGCAGCGGGGGCAGGCGTGGACAGTCCAGAGGAGTTCGAGCTGGTGCGCGAGCTGGCGAATGCACTGGGCGGTGAAGTCGGGGCGTCGCGGGCGGCAGTGGATGCAGGCTATATCTCACGCGAACACCAGATTGGACAGACTGGCAGCACGGTGAGACCGCGGCTGTATATCGCCGCCGGCATCTCTGGCGCCATCCAGCACCGGGCCGGGATGGACCAATCCAGCAAGATCATCGCCATCAACACCGACCCCAATGCACCCATCTTCCAGATTGCACATTACAAAATCGTCGGGGATGTAGCTGTAGTGCTTCCGCTGCTGATCAAATCCCTGCGTGAAAAAGCCAGATAAACATGGAGATGCGATGAGCGACAACTTTTTCCTGGATAATATAGACCTGCAATTCCGCCTGGAACACCTCGCACTGCAGGATGTGCTGGAAATCAAAGAGAAGGGCTACAGTTACTGCGCACAGTTCCCGGCTGCCCCACGCCATTACGCCGATGCCAAGGATAACTACCGCCTGCTGTTGGAAGTATTGGGGGAAATTTGCGCCAGGGTAATCGCCCCCCGGTCGGCTGAAGCTGACCTGGAAGAGGTGCATTTTGAGAATGGCCAGGTGACCTACGCAGCTGCCACTCAGGATGGATTGATGGCGCTCAAACAGGCCGACCTGATGGGGGCAATGCTGCCCTGGGAATACGGAGGCCTCAACCTGCCCGAGGCGATCTTTCAGATGATGGTGGAGATCGTCTCAAGGGCCGATGCGGCCTTGATGACCGTGTTTGGGCTGCAGGAGATCTCGGCTGCCATCAATGAGTACGGAACGGCTGAGATGAAAGCCCGACTGCTGCCGCGCTTTAGCCACGATGGAGCCTCGGGAGCGATGATCCTGACCGAGCCGGATGCCGGCTCTGATCTGGGGGCAGTGCAGACCAAGGCGACTTTGGATGAGGCGAGCGGGAAGTGGTATATCGATGGGGTCAAGCGCTTCGCCACCAACGGCTGTGCCGATATCCAGCTGGTGCTGGCGCGCAGTGAAGCCGGTTCGAGCGACGCGCGTGGGCTGAGCCTGTTTGTAGTCGAGCGGGATGAGACGGTGCGCATCCGGCGGATCGAAAACAAGCTGGGCATCCATGCCAGCCCCACGTGTGAAGTGCAGTTCCAGCATACCCCGGCTGAGCTGCTGGGAAAGCGCCGGTACGGGCTGATGCGTTATGCCATGGCGCTGATGAACGGCGCCAGGCTGGCGGTGGGAGCACAGGCAGTCGGGATTGCGGAAGCGGCTTACCGTGAAGCTTACTCCTACGCCAATGAACGCCACCAGTTCAACATGCCCATTTGTGACCTGCCGCCCATCACGCGCATGCTCATCTCGATGCGTGGCGAGATCGAAGCCGCACGGGCGCTCAGTAGCGAGACTGCAAGATGGGTGGACCGGGTGAAAGTATATGAGGAGCTATCCGAAGCCAATGCAGCTCCAGACCCCAATCTGCGTCAAAAGCTGAAACAAGCTTCCAACCTGGCAGAGACCCTCACGCCCCTGACGAAGTATTACGCCTCGGAAATGGGGAACCGGGTGTGTAACCAGGCGATGCAAATCCATGGTGGGGTAGGCTACATGCGCGAGTTCAATGTGGAACGCCATTACCGCGACGTGCGTGTGACCAATATCTACGAGGGGACCAGCCAGCTGCAGAT